>CAJXZK010000030.1 GCA_913063055.1 uncultured bacterium | reverse complement strand
GTGCTGACCCAGATGCTTCTGATCTCAGGCACACTCGACGGCAAGACATTAGAACGAGCTGAACGCTGCCGAAAACTAGTACACGACAAAAAGCTCAGTCAAGAACACGCCAACATTGCGTTCGACTATGCAGAGCGAGCAGACATCGATGTTACACAGGCTCTGAAAGAGCTGCAGTGGTACAAACCTGGTGACGAAGATGAGGCCGATGAGCCAGTAGCCGAAGATGAAGAAAGCAGTGAAGAAAGTGCTGAAGAAGAAGAATGGGATGCCCAGGTACGTAAGGCAAAACAATATTTGCTCACCAACAAAACTGACAATGCCTTAGAAATTTGGCTTGCCCTGCTACAAAAAGCCGAAGTATCACATCCCGATCGCGTCATTGAATGTATCGACGAAATTGCTGGAATATGCAGCCGTACCCGCAATTTTGGTCTAGCAGAACAATACTATCTACGTGCTCTCAAACTGAAAGAAAAAGCCAACGATCCAAACAAAGTATTGCTGGCTCAAGCTCTTAGCAATCTAGGTAAGATCTGCTACTTCCAAAGAAAATTCCAAGAATGCGAAGACTATGCCCGTCGCTTCATCGAAGTAATTGCCGATAACTTTGGCCCCACCCACCCTGACGTGGCCTGCGGCTGGCAGAATTTGGCGAGCATTTATTATGCTCAGAAAAAATATCAGCTGGCCAAAGGCGCTTATCTAGCAGGAATTAAAATATGCGATCAAGGGCTCGGTGACAGGCATCCCACCACTGTGCAATTGACCAGAAACTATGCTTCACTGCTGCAAAAAATGGATCAGCTAGAGCAAGCAGGCACCATTGATGCTAGCGCCACTGGCGTAATTACAGGCAGCTGGCGGACATTGCCTAAAGATCACAATGATTCTCTAGGCAGCGGACTCTACGACAAAGATAACTAGCCGAACTGAGAATAGCCTAGGGAATATAAAGTGGCATCCCCACCGATGTTGGACCCGATGGTGGCACTTTAATCACTGGTATCAAATAGCCCGAAAATTTGGGATTGTTGTTCATCCACAAAAAGCCTGATGGTGAGCCGTTGCGTAAGGCTACTGCTGAATCTTGCATAGAGACAACCGTAGGAAGAATATCGCCAGAGCCAAACATACCCAAGCCACCGACGCCGAGAGTGACCTTCAAGCCCATGCGCTCTTCAATAGGCAACTCTTCAACTTTTAATTTAACCGAATGATTAGGCATCCCCATTGCTGCAACGAGCTTTCTTGCTACTGCTCCAGTCTTTCCTTCAAGGTCATCACCAGGGCTTAGACTGGCGGCATAAGTGGCGCATTGGTTAGCAACAAAACCGATTTTTTCTTTGTAGTAAGTAGTCATACCGGCGTTGACCAACAAAGTAACCGCAGCCACCGTACCAATAGTAATCATGACTAAACTAATTACACCTTCAACCAGAGCCGCACCATGAGCGCGCCGACGTCTAAAAGCAGAACGCTGTTTGAGTTTGCCGACTCTAAGTATGCCCATCGCTTTTCTGACTCCGATTAATAAGGAGGTGATTTGCCATCAGCTATAAACACTGAGTTGCTGATTATAGCCTGTGGGTGAACTGTAGTGGAAAGAACATTCTCGACTCATGAATGACCTTAAAAACCGTCAGTACTAGACTGCGCAGTACATAGCTTGAAAAATTTTGAGCTTAAGAAAAAGGAGATCAGACACTAGGCCTGACCTCCTTTCACCGTTCCGACTACTGCCTTCTCAAGAAAGCTGATTGTGCGCCTTGATCACGGCAACGAGTTCATCAACGCTGCGAACAATGTGCACAAAGGGAATGTCTTCAGCTTTGAGCAGACCAACAGCCATGACTACGTTTTTGAGCCAGTCAAAGAGCCCCTGCCAGTATGGCTTATCGGCCACCGGTTCGAAGAAAATAATAGGCCTTACAGGCGCTTTCTTCTGCATGATGTTGTCGATCATAGACATGGCTTCGTGCATGGTGCCAATACCGCCCGGAAAGAACACCATGGCCATGGAGCCAAAGCGACGCAGAGTATCAACCCGAGGAGAGAAATCATCGAACCAAACGGCCTGGTCGTGCGGTCCGAATACTTCTTCTTTACGGGCAAGACGCAGACACAGAGCGATAGATTTGGCTCCACTTTGGGCGGCACCAATGGCCGAAGCTTCCATCTGTCCCGGTCCACCACCATGATAGATAGGGAAACCAAGGGCAGCGACAGCTTTTGCGGCTTCGATGTTGACGTCGTAATAAGGGTTTCCTGGTCTGGTTCGAGCCGAACCCATGAAAGCAACGCCAGGAGGAGTGCGGCCGAGAGTGCGTGCGACGAGCTTATGCTGTCTGGCAATTCTGCGCCCAAACTGATTAGAACTGAGACCGTTATTGCTAACGGAATTTGATTTGAATTTGCGCTTGCGCGAGCGCTTGTGTTTGCCAGAGTCCATTTTGACACTTTCTTTTTTTGTTACTACACCTGCCAAAGCAATGCAAAAACCTCAAGCCCGTCACATCCCGCGACAATAAAGTGGCTTGAGCGAAAAACAAAGACTGAGGGTTAATTAGCGGTGATTAGATTTTGATAGAAAAAATATTGAGGATGGGGGTGTAAGAAAAACAGGGAGATTATCTTACTTAGCAGAATTTGCCCCGCTAGTTCAACGCTGGTACCCAGAAAGCCCAATGGTTTCAGATTTACAACCATCCACTTTGGCAAAAATGCCCATTTAGCGACGCCATCAGCAGTGAAATCGCTTTCAGATACCAACCAAAACGGTTAGCAAGGCTAGCGCCCCTTGTCTACCAAGGGTTTTGAAGGGCCTATTCCAGCGCCTCGTCATCGGCGAATCCTTCACTGCCTCTGCCACCAGCAAGTTCATCAATGGGCGCATCAAAGTCGATATTCTTGATACCAGATTTCGACAAATCAATCACCATTCTGGTCGTTGGCATTGCTCTTGCTTTTCCGTCAGGACGCCTTAAAACAGCCGTTCCAAGAAGAACAAAAGTGATCAATATATCTAAGGTTTTCATCTCATCGAGTTCAGATCTACAAAGCCGAATGCTATGGCTAACGTCCATATCGACCGCACCTTCAGCACCAAGTTCAACGATATCTGAAGTTAAGCGACCAACAGCTAACTCTCGAGCACGGCTAAAACCGTCGCTGAAATAAGAAAGCTCCTGATTGATACTACCGTACGTGTCAATCAAACTATTAGTACGACAGTGGCCACGAACATAGTAACTACTATTGCCCATCACAATACCTGCTGGCCAGTAGCCCGATTCATAAAGCTGCCAGAACTCCTGGCCACTTAGAGTGCTAGTGAATGGCAATGCCCGTGATTGCTTATTGACAGGCTTAACACAACCAGGAATGCGAACAGCAGTACCAACTGCGGTGAATTCAGTGACATTCTCGGCCCAAGCAACCTCAGCTCGCTTTACTAGCACCCCAATAACACCATCGGCTCCAAGCAGTGCCGCTTCTTTTTGCAAGCGCTCAAGAGCAAGGTCACAGGCCTGTTCATGGGCCAGAGTTAGCGAAGTCAACTCTCCTGTATTGACAAAAGAAGGTATCTCTTCATCAGGCGCAGGGCTCCAAGCCATCTTGATAAATGCACTGCCCATAACTTGCGATATTGGCAGATAGCGTCCTTCTCGAGCAAGTAGATACTCTTTAGCAGAAAAAGTACTAGAAAAGAACTTTGAGCCAGAGGCAACTTGACTTTCAATCCGGCGCCGAGCATAAGGCGGAATATCTCCAGCTTCAAGGGCAGCCACAGTGGCTTCGCGGTGCTCACGACTAGCGCGATCAACATCTTTTTCTTTAAAAATGTCCCAAAATGGCAAGTCAATCACCTACGCAGTGAAGCCCTACAACCACTGCCCAGAGAGGATAGTAGACTGTTGCGATCAGTCGTTGACCGAAAGCACCAGCTGCGGTGCAGGAATATGGTGATCGGCGCGCATGGCGATAATTGCTGTTCCTACTGAGAAGAACTCAATAATGTGGTCACTCCAAGCGTAGCTGCCTTCGTGAATATCCACACCAACGATACCATCAGCTTTCAGGTTAACGCCTTCGTTCTGCATGCGCTCCATGGCCAGCTCACGAGCATCGTAGAGGGCTTGGGTGAAGTTGACCATTTCAATATTCTGACCAACTGTCTTGAAGAATTGGCCAAAGGTTTGGTGAGCAACGTGATAAACGCAATTGCCCATAACCATTCCCACCGGCCGATATCCAGCCTTCAGAAGAGTCCAAAAATCTTGACCAGAAAGGTCAGAAGTAAATGGCATGTTATTAGCAGCACGCCAGTTAACTGAGCGATCATTGGCTACCACTGCCGTTCCAATCGCAACAAATTCAGCTAAGCTTTCGCCCCAACCTAAGTGTTTTACTTTCAGCCTTACAGCGACAACACCGTCGGCACCCAGTTCATCAGCTTCTTCTTCCATGCGAGTCATGGCTAATTCGCGGGCATGATACATAGCCTGAGTCAAGACTTGCATTTCTTCATTCTTAGTCCAGCGGGCTTGCTGAAAACCAATGTGATAAATAGAAGAACCAACCACCATGCCTACAGGCTCAAAGCCAGCTTCTTTAACTAAGAGAAACTCATTGACCGACAGGTCTGAAGTGAAAAGTGCGCGCTTACCATCTTTGCCGCGCATTTGCGCTAAGCGCTCGTGGGCATGTGCGGGCAAGTCATCGTGGCCCTGGGCCGGATTGTGTTGAGGATTATTAGGGTCCGGCATCACTTACTCCTTAGTAGTATCGATTTGAAAAATCTGGGTTTCCAATTACTCTAAATCATCATCATCGGCAGCATAGTTGCTTTGGCCTATATCTTCGAGTGGATCATCAAACTCTAGGCTGCGCAAGCCATTGCGTGCCAAATCAATCACCATCATAGGTTTATGACTTATTCTCGCTTTGCCATCAGGACGACTAGTTACAGCCGTTCCCATAGCCAAAAAATTGAAGAGCATGTCCATATAGCTAATGCGATTGCGCTCAACATGAATAGGTTGAATGCTGTAAGTGACGTCCATATCCACACCGCCATCAGCCGCCATGAGAGCGATTTCACTGGTGAGCCTGCTGACAGCAAGCTCGCGAGCAGTGCTAAAACCTTGAGAGAATTGCATCAACTCTTGGTTTGGCGCCGAACCGAAAAAACTATTAGTAGCTGATCTTGTTTGCCAATCGGCCTGCACATAGTAAGTGCAATTGCCCATCACGACTCCAGTCGGCCAATAACCAGATTCATATAGCTGCCAAAATTCCTGGCCACTCAAAGTACTTGTGAAAGGAATATGTCTGCTCTGCTTCAGAGCATCATTGCCGGGAATGCGAATAGCAGTGCCAACAGCAGTAAACTCAGTGACGTTAGAACTCCAAGTAAAATCTTTTACTTTTATGTGCACACCAATTATGCCATGAGCACCAAGCAGTTCAGCTTCCTGTCGCATACGACTAATTGCTAGTTCCCGAGCCTTTCTATGAGCATTCGACAAACTCTGCAATTCACCGGTACTGGGCCAACCAAAACCATAAGCATTGTTATAGCTATTCCAGCCCACCCGCATAAACGAGCTGCCCATAACCTGACTGATTGGCTCGTAGCCTGCTTCGCGAGCAAGTAAATACTCTTTGGCACTAAAGGTGCTAGAGAAAAATTTATGGGGAGAATTGACCTGCTGTTCAATACGGTGCCGGGCAGCTGGGGTGACCTCACCGCGTTCGAGCGCTGCCACACTAGCTTCTTGCTGCAGTCGCTTGACGCGATCTTCATCTTTTTCTTTGAAAATATCCCAGAATGGCAATGGATGACCTATCTATAGAACTGACTTCAACTAAATCAAACTATCCGATCACGAACTTTTGCAAGGCTGCTCTGGTACGACTGTTCTTCTCGGCAAAATTAGCCAGGGCCGCAGCTAAATTTTGCACCCATTGATCTACGGGCACCTCTTCGGTTTTCAAAACTACACCGCGCACAATTTTCATCTGCCTGGCTGTAATGGCGCCGCGCTTCTCCCGCACAATCTGAAAACCCTGATCGCCAAGTTTAATGCTCAACTCAACTACTGGCTTGCTTGCCGACAAAAACCATCCACCTCTGGTGATTTCAGTCTCTTCAGGCAATGCTGATGACAATTTTGCTGCCAGAAACTCAAGCAGGTCTCCCGACTCACTTTTATCCATTTGCAGCGAACAGGCCAAAACGTCGACTTGCAGCGCTTGTTCGTAGTCGTTGTCATCAACCACTTGACAGATGCCCTCAATTCACAGTTGCGAGCCAACATTATATAGCTCTCAACCCTGATAAACATACTCTTGACTGGTCTGATGATAAGATGCTCTGATGCCAAAAGTGCTTGTATTACCAGACCATATAGCCAGTCAGATTGCCGCCGGAGAGGTGGTAGAGCGACCAGCATCGGTGGTCAAAGAACTGGTCGAAAATTCACTCGATGCCGGCGCCAGCGAAATCGAGATATCGGTCTCCCAAGATTGTCGCGACATCCGCATTGCCGACAACGGCTCGGGCATGGACCCTGAAGACGCCGTCTTGGCCTTCCAGCGTCACGCTACCTCCAAGCTACGCTCAGCTGACGACTTGTGGACCCTAAATACTTTAGGCTTCCGCGGCGAAGCTATTCCTTCTATAGCCTCGATTTCAAAATTCACCTGCTATACCCGCACCCAGCAAGCCGAAGTCGGCACCAGGGTAGAAACTGCCGATGGCCAATTAAAAGCAGTCGAAGTTGGTTGCGCACCGGGCACTATCATGGAAATTCAGGAGTTGTTTTACAACACCCCTGCCCGTCTCAAATTCATGAAGAAAGCAGCCACTGAATTTGGCAACATCGAAGAAATTGTACAAAGTCTGGCCATCAGTTACCCTGACGTAGCCTTCACCTTGCTCAACAACGGCAACACCGCCTTGCGCACATCAGGTAGCGGCGACTTAGCGCGCACCATCGTTGAGGCTGGCTTCTTCACAGGCAAAGAACGTTTGGTCGAAGTTTCACACGGTTATGAAATCGATGGCGAAATAACAGTTGGCAGCAAAGCCGTGCGCATCAAAGGCTACTTAGCTAAACCAACTCACTTCAGAGGCGACCGCAAAGGCATTCTCACCATCGTCAACGGACGGGCCGTGCGCTGCCCTCTAACCTACAAGGCCTTAGATTATGCTTTCAGCGATCTCATTCCGCGAGGCCGCTACCCACTAGCAGTGGTCAAGCTAGAAATTGACCCAGCGCAAGTAGACGTCAATATTCATCCCACAAAGAAAGAGTTGAAATACACTCACGGCAATGACATTTACTTGACCATCCAAAGAGCTCTCGGACGCGCCTTGCGCGAAGAGTCGATTGCCCGGGCCGAGCAAGCCAGAGCCGAACACGCCAGACTAATTGCCGAAGAGCAAAATTCGGCCGGCAACTATGATGCTCCAACAAATGCAGCGCAGCAATATGGTGAGCTGCCCATCGATTCAGTTTCGCTCGTGCAAGAATCTAGCCAAAGAAGCACAACAGAGGCATTTAGAGCCCCTCAGCCGGCAGTAGCGCGCACCCAACCGGCTCAAAGAGCCGAGCAAATCAATTTTCGCGAAAGCTTGAGTTACCAGACAAGCGCCGATAACGCTGTGCCAGCAAGCTATTCAGCTAGCACCTCTACTTCATCTTCGTCGTCATCTCAGCCATCGCTCAGCCACCATGTCGAGTACTCGCCCCCTTACCTGCCAACCTCAACAGCGCAAAGACAAGACGAGCTCGATAGAGAAATTGAGAAGGAGCTTTTCGACTATGCTCCAACATCGAAGCCTGAAGCTGGCGAAATTTTCCTCAGGCAGTCAGTTCACGAAAGCAGCGAAGCAGCTAGCTTTAGCCAAACCACAGAACTATTTGAACTACCGAGTGATTGGCGCATTATTGGTTACTTGCGCAACACCTATATCATGGTCGAAACCTCTAAAGGTCTAGAGATTATCGAACAACACATCGCCCATGAACGTACGCTCTACGAGCGGCTTCTAGCCAGTCAAACCACCGCTGGCAGAATCAGCGAAAACTCGCAAAAACTAATTGTCTCAGCTCCTCTTTCACTCAGCCCCGAGCAACTTGAAACCCTGCGTCTTTCACAAAGTGCACTAGAAAAGCTCGGCTTTGCTTTTGTCTTCGAAGAAGACAATGCCTCTGTTAGTGAGCTTCCGCTAGAATTGGCAAGGGTCAATTACGTGCCTGTCATTCAGAAATTAATTGACGATCTTGCCACTGTTGATGCCACCAACATGGAACTAGAAGCAACCAAATCAATTGCTTGTCAAAGCGCTATCAAAAACGGTATGCCGCTGAGCCATCGCGACATCCTCAAACTCTTGAGCGACTGGCTCAAGACTGAGCGCAACGACACCTGCCCACATGGCCGTCCCGTGCGCCTGAAGTTCTCTATGGATGAACTCTTCCAGATGTTCCATCCTGCCTAATTCAATAATCTATTTGAAGGCTATGAAATCGAAATCAGGACGTTGAGCATCTAGCTGAACTCGTGGCTGATTCTCACGATCCACAGCTCTCAGGCCGGTTCTGTCGAGATAGACACTAGTACCATCAGGATAGCTGAGAATATTTAGGCCACCAGCACTGGTCAGCCGCACTCCATTTGAAAACTCCCCCATCACCAATGATGGCATCATATCTGGTGGCGTCGTTTGCTTATCGGTCATCGTAGCCAACCTGCCATCAGCGCCAACCATTGTTATCTCACCGCTGCTGTTAACACTAATACTATCGCCACTGGGTAAAGTTAAGGCCTGATAGCCCTTTGCAAAAGCTAGCCTGTCGCCACTGGGCAATAGCTGCTCTGGCGCTACTCCTGCCCCATGTAGCTCTAAATCGGGGCCCACATTAACCGAGCTTGCCTTCCTATCTGAATTCTCAAGCAGCAGAGTAGGCAGCAATTCCTTAACACGATCACCACCACCCCCTGCACCAACGCGAAAGTCTTTAATCGCGCCAGAACTATGCCCCACCTCATCAAAAATCCTGGCTGCAGCCAAGTCTTTGCTACTACCATCAGAACTGTTCATTGGTAAGTCTTGCGCATGCTGCGCTTCCATTTTCATTTTCAAATCCTCACTAAGTTGAGATTGCCATTGCAGACAATCTCAACTTAGCAAGTCGGTTTGACATTGGTTTGACATGGCTGTTGAAAGAGCTATGGATAGAACAAGAAAAACTAACCAGGCAAATCGACTTTATAGCCAAGACCTGTAACAGTGACAATAACCGAAGGCTGCCCTTCGCTATCTAATTTGCGTCGCAACCGGGTTATACACTGCCGGACAGCGTCAGTTGAAGAATCGCTTTCGGAACTCCAGACCCGGTTAAGTAAGTCATCAACGCTAAACACTTGCTCTCGATGTTTAATTAAAAAGGCCAGTAGACTCAACTCTTTTGGCAACAGCTTGATCTCGACATCATCTTTAAAAGCACGAAAAGTCTGCATATTGATAGAGACATTGCCGGCTTTGAGCACATCACTGTTCAGTACAACAGAGCGGCGCAGAAGGGCCCTGACCCTTGATGAAAGCTCGCGCATATCAAACGGCTTAGTAAGATAATCATCAGCCCCAGAATCGAGCCCAGTAGTTCTATCGTTGATGTAGCCCTTGGCAGTAAGCATCAAAACAGGGGTCTTTCCTCCACCCGCCCTGAACTCAGTGAGCACGGCAATCCCATCTTTGCCAGGCATATTCCAATCTAAAATTACTAAGTCATAGGGATAGATCTTCAGCCGACTCGAAGCTTCATCACCATCGCCAACAGTCTCGATTTCATGATGTTCCGCTTCTAGAAAATCTTGAATGGTTTGCCGGAAGTCTAAATCATCGTCGACAAGCAGAATTTTAGCCATAACTATTGAAGGCTCCTAATCTATTGCCACTTCAGTTGCTCCTGCGCCTCTGCCATCAATTGCCCTGGCTAAGTCCTGCGGCTAAGCCGGAAGCAGGGGCGACATAAGCATGATTTGAAATGAGCTGCTCAAGCCGCCTGGCAAGCACTGGATTGTTGAGATTCTCACGCCTGTAGGTCTGAGCATAGAACTTGACGATGGCTGGAGAGAACTTCTGTAGCGCTCGCAGCGCCTCGGCTTGGTTTTCAGGATGGCCACCAACAGCATGCTCCAGTAGAGGTCTGATTGCCCTGATGTCACGAATGTCGGCTAACTCTCTCATGCTCGCAGCCTTGTTTTGACCAGGGTGGTGCAAAGCACTCAGAGCAGCTTCCACTTTTCTAGCAGTCTCCAGACGTTCAGAGACTGCGTCAACTTGCTGCTTTATCAGTGGCGGCATAACTGCCCGATCTTGTCTAGACAAGAATTCATGAGTTCTCTGGCGGTCCATCGCCCCCATGCTGCCCTTACTGAGCATCAAATCAAGTCGATTGAGCACTTCCATGCGCAGTCCAGGCACCTGTTCATAGTTACGCAACAAATAGCCAGTCTGGGCCCGGCTATCACCATCAGTCAAACGCATAATTTCATCAAAGACCAATTTGCGACCTTCACCATTTCGTGATAAGCGAGTCTCAATCAGCTTCTGCATGTGAGTAAGAAAATTAGGGTTATCGTAATAGTGAAGAAACTGCCCATAATCACTATGCTTAACATCAAGCTGACGCCAATCTTTAGCAATTAGTGGGCGCAGAATCGGATTAGTCATAGCTTCGCTGAGAGCAAAGCGAGTGCGCTCTTCTGTTGTCTTACCGCTAAGTTTCACCAGACCATCTAAAGCCAGAGAGGCCACTGTTGTAGGCTCTTCAGGTTTAGCTTTGGGATTCTCCTTAAGGGGATTAATCGGACCATCAAATTTTACCCAATCAGGCATGACATTATTTTTGGGATTTTGCGCCGCCTTGCGCAACGCACCAGTGGCGGTGCCATCACCGTAAAGGCCAAGCAATTTAGCGGCAGCAAAGCGTTGCTCAACCGAGCCGCTCTGTAAATGCTCACTCAATGCCTGAATTGCTAGCGGCCTCGAAATATGATCTACGGCCTTGATGCGTTCGAACAACACTTTGTCTTGCTCAGTACGAGGGCCGCGACCACGCTGAACGAAACTAGCCTCAAGAGCTGTACTCAGAGCCAGAGCCCGCACCGGAGCATAATGGGCGAACTCCCACAAACCATCCACATCAGGGCTCATAAAGAGCTCACCTTTAGCTACGGCCCAGTTTTCATCCGCAGTACGCGATGCGTGTTCACGACTGTAAAAGATGGTGTTCTTAACTACGTCAGGATGATTTGGATCTCCTTGCCGCGCCGCACGAGTGGCTTTGTAATCAATATTTGGCCCAACCTTGTCAACTATAGTAGCCATATCAAAGAGCTTGCTCAGCTCTGGCGAAGCCCACTTAGTTAGGTGAGCCCACTCATGGTAAGTGTATTCAAGTAAATTCTTGCCCCGGTTGCCTTCATAGTGGGTCACCACCCCATCATGACTGACATCGGCAGCTGCCTTGAAGTTGGCTTGTTCAAATTTGGCACTGAAATAGCCATTGGAATAATCAGGAGTGTCAAGCAAGACAATCTCTTTAATCAAATTAGGATTTGGCAACGATTGAAGAATAGGCACTAGATCTTCAGGCAAGGCTCTATTGGCTAGAGGATGCTTGACCAAAGTCTGACCGGCCTGAATCACAGGTACTGATTTAGTAATTTCAGCCGGGGTCATATAGGCAGCAAGAACAGTAGCATCACCCGAGTTGAGTCTGGGAGCAATAGCCATTCTGTCAGCCAGCGAAATTTGATCATAAGGAGACGGTTGTTCCATAACTCGCCTGAGGTCGCGCACTTCTCCTAGCCGATTGGCATACTCAGTAGGCACAACAATCTTCATTGGTAAGCCAGGCACTTCATAAACATTGACCTGAACTACTTCCGGCACAGTCATTCTGTGGAAATATTCGTTGAAATCAAACTTGCCAGCATCAGCCTTGATAGTTTCAATCTGAGCAAGAAGCTCGCTATGAGTTTTTGGCGTACCCTCTGCCACACGTCGCATGGTGCGCTCTTCAGTACCCACAAGCTTGAGCTTAGATTCATAATCACGAATCAAAACTTCTTTGGGAGTATAGGTCAAAGACTCATAAGTAAACGCCGGCTCTTGTTTAGCCACGGCCAATTCGCGCTCTCTGCTAAGGTCGCGCTTAGTTCCGAGCTGTTCTTCACCTTCGCGGTAGACATTGTCAAGATGGCGATCGCGCTGCGATTTGTCTCCATTTCTCTCACCATTCGCTTTATCACCAGGCGAGCGTGAAGTGGCCGGCGCTGACTCTAGCAAGGGCTCTGACTTAAAAGCGGGCTTAATGGCGGAACTGGAACTTGTTAAATGCTCGCCAGGTAGTTCACCTGCTGGCTTAGCCAAACTCAAAGTCGATGAAGTTTTTATGCGTGGCTCAAAGGCTCCCGTAGCACCGGCAGTTAGAAAACCGATGGTACCCCCCTTCAAAGTACCAGCCAGCACATCTGACAGCGATTTGGCTTCGCGCAGCGAATCTACACCGCCAAAAACAGCCCCTCCAGCAAAACCGGAAGAACCGGCAGTAACTGTCTGACGTAAAGTATGTGCCATCAGTCCTGACTCAGCACTTGTGCCTAATTTAGACGAAACCACCTTGCCAAAACGAGATCCTATAGCTCCCGCTGGCATGCCAATCAAACCGCCCACACTGGTATTGACAGCCAAGTTCTCAAAATATTTAGCGCCAGAAAAATTACCTTGCTGATCACGAGCGGCGTCAATGTTGAATCCAGACTTAACAGCTCCGAAAGCTGCACCAGATAAACCATGCATGGCTAACTCTGAGGTAAGTCCCGCTCCCAATTTGCTCGTAACAGTTCGAGAAAGTACCCCTTCTGATAACGCCAGCTTACTGGCCTTGTTGAGCAAAGCACCTTCAGCCACATTGGAAGCAAAATCAACCGACCAATCACCCAAACTCTTTGTGCCGCTGACATCTGCCAGCAGGACACCACGGGCCAAGCCACCCACCGTGCTCTTAAACTTAGGGATAGCAGCAAATGTATCAGCAGCGATCTCTGCATACTGATCGGCCTCATGGGCCCTCTCGATTCGCGCCTCTTGACTAACTGGTCTGCCAGCGACAAAGTCCCAAACGGTACCAATGGCTTTGCCAGCGAGGGTCTTCTCCCCGCCGGACGTATCAGAATTCACACCACCATTAGGTGACAAGCCTTGGTCTTTGCTGTGGTCCTGTCTATCAATAGGCAAGACATTCACCCCTGGGATACCCGAGACTCACATGAATCTCCCTTACGGTATGTACCCAGGGTATATACACCTGAAACCATTATTAGACAGACAATCTACCCCCAAAAACCGTTCAACCGCCCCTTTCGGGGCGGTCTCAAAATGTTGATGCTCGATAAGGAGGACAGGCCGAGCTGAACGGTCAAAAGTTGACTTCGGAGTACAAGCTTTTAGTGCATTGAACCAGTAGCAGCAACGTTGCTGGAAAGCGACATTGGTTGATCTAAAGCAAACTGAATTCTGGTGTTGCTAGGAATTTTGACGTCCTTGCCCTTTCTCCAGAGGTTGCTACCAAGACCAACTGCACCACCAGTGGCGACACCAGCAATTGCTCCAGCGCCGACAGTACCAGCTACGATTGGAGCGAAGCAAATGCCAAGAAGTGTTCCACCAGCGGTCCAAGCTGCTGTTCTAGCAACGCCGGTTGCTACAGTCTTCTTAGTAGATTGCCCCTTTAGATTGCCCTGTTTATCTTGATCGATTTTGGCATTAGGCTGTTGTGTTGTCACCATAGCTGACAATGGATAGCGGATACCATCAGGTGTTACCGCACTGGTAAGACGCATACTCATGGCACCATTTTTGCCACCAAGGCCGCTCTTCTCGGCAGAAACAAGTTGACCTTCAAGTGTGGTGTTACCTGGCAAGACAAGATCTGAACCGAGGTAAAGTGGTGAATATAGCTTTGCTGTAAACAGGTCGCCTGGCTTAGCCACCGAACTGTCAATAGAACTGGTCAAAGTAGCATCAAGATTGGTGCCAACCGGAACGTAGGTGACTCGACCTTGCAAAGTCTGACCGTTATAGGTTTGGCCAATTGCAGGCAAAATCGTTGTCAGGCCCATTACGCAAGGCAACAGTGCACCAGCGACGATACTATTAAAATGAATTCGTTTCATAAGCTGCTCCCTTAAGCGAGGCCCGTAAATACTCTTTGGGAAGAATAACATATCAGAGGGGCTTCGACACAATATACCTTTAAATAGACACCATTGCTGATGGCATTTGTTCCCGAAAGCTAATATCAAGGGCGGTGCTAGAGACCCAGTACATCAACGCCGAATAGCACCGCCACTGGTGATGTTAGCGGAAAAGGCACCACTACTTAAAAATTATCAGCAGGATAAAATTTTACTCTTGACTTCCACTAAGCCGTTAAACTTCGAATTTGTAGAGATAGAGGCCGCCCGATAAGCCTCGCGCCAACTGCGCCATTGCTATAGAGTCAACCTAACTGACAACTAACCGTTCTTTACTTGCTCTAAGTAATAAACATCCATATTGTTGATATACAAACTCTATTCTTCCTTTCTCCTAAGAACTCTTCAAAAAACAAGCAACTGCCAACCACCAGCCATTCAGACAAATCCGCAGCAATCAAGGCGCTGTGAGTCTGTAACTGGTCTAGGCAAGCCATGAAAAGTTCCCAAAATCTCGAAACCAGCCACAAAAGGGGCTAGTAACATGAACAACTTTAGCAAGAACGCCATGGGTGGCCTTCTCGGTGCCATCTACCTGATGTGCTTCGCCTTTCCTTTCGGCCTGCTGTTCGACGTTTTCCGCGACAAGATGCCCATTGGACAGTTTCTCATCAACCAGGTCTTCGTCTTTTTCGCGGTCTGGTTTGTCGGCTATTTCTTCGTCAAGGAATACCGCGCCTGGATTGCCGAAAGGAACAAGCCGCGCAGTGAAGACGACAAGAACGACAGGAACGCGAACAACGGCAACGCAGTCGACGGCAGCAAGCCTGACAACAACGGCAAGCCCAACGACAGCATCAAGCCCGACGATACCACCAAGAAGTAAGCTCTAGCGGCAACTTCAAGGGATAACTTCAGCGGGCAAACAGTCGGCAACGGCAGCTAGCAAACAAACAAGCCAGCCGAAAGAAACAACGTGCAGCCTTCGGCGGAGGAAAAGCTCTCTATTTCATCAAGAAATATTGGCTTTTCCTCCGCCCCCACTTTCCTAAAACCGACCCACTAAACAAGCAATTTAAAACACCACACCCTATGAGCTGTAAGCATCTTCAAGCTTCTATTTTTTCACCCAATATACTAATTGATATAGTTAAACCACTGACAATTTCTTGAAGATCAGACAGCAAACGAAGCGCCTGATATGATCATCGCTCCCGGTAACCAGGCGAAACCAAGCTCAAAATGACGACTATGACTTCAACCACACACGTGTCAGCGCTGGCTCAAAAGTACGAAGAGAAAATTCGCTCTCTACGGCACCATATACATCGCCACCCAGAACTAAGCTTCCACGAATCAGCTACGGCTAAGTTAGTAGCCGAGACCATGCGCAAGCTAGGATATGAGGTTCAAATTAAAGCTGGTGGACTGGGAGTTGTAGCCGATCTTGGCAAAGTCGGCAGCAATGGCAAACGGATCGGTTTACGAGCCGATATGGACGCCCTTCCTATCACCGAAGATAGCAGCCAACCATATTGCTCAACCACAGAGGGCGTTATGCACGCCTGTGGTCATGACGTTCACACAGCTTGTACTCTAGGCGCCGCCATGATTTTGGCAGATCTACACAAAGCTGGGGAATTACCAGGAGCGGTACGCTTCATTTTTCAACCAGCTGAAGAAAGCACCAACGATGATGGCAAAAGTGGCGCTACTCTAATGATAGAAGGTGGCGCAATTGACGGCCTAGCTGGCGTGATCGGCTTGCATGTTTTTCCTGACCTACCGGTAGGCACAATCGGCCTTCGCTCTGGTTCATTCTTAGCCGCATGTGACAAATTTGACATTACGATAAACGGTAAAGGTTGCCATGGCGCCTTCCCCCAAAACGGAATTGACGCAGTTGTACTAGCATCACAGGCAGTGCAAACAATTCAAACTATAATCTCTCGCCGCAAGTCAGCCCTGAGCCCCTGCGTCCTTACCCTTGGCGGCATACGCAGCAAAACCTACAAATCAAATATCATCGCTGAAACAGTTGAACTAACCGGAACGGCACGCTATTTCGAGCCCGAAATTTCAACCCAAGTTAAAGCCGAATTGATTCGTGCATTAACAGTTGTAGAAAGCATGGGCGGCACCTTTGATCTTGAGTACATTAGCGAAAACCCGCCACTGGTAAACGATCCTGGGTTGACAGAAATAGTAAGAAAAGCTGCTAAACAAGTTGCCGAAATTAAACAGATTGTTGATCCAGGCCAGCAAATGGGCGCTGAAGATTTTAGTTTCTATTGCGAAGCACTTCCGAGTTGTTTCATTGTTCTCGGCGCCGAAATCGCCGGTGACAGACGCTCGCTACACACCCCCCGCTTTGACGTTGACGAAAACACTTTGCCACTCGGGGCCGCTCTGTTAGCCCAAGCAGCAGTGACCTTCTTAGAACAATAGCTAGCCTCACAAGCCTCCCAGAAGCCAAAGAGGCCACTATAGCAAGCCAGTTTTCAATATGAACTAGCTGCGCCATAGTTGATCTGTCTATGGCTAGTTATTAGCGCGTATTCTTAGCCAAATAAAACCAGAAAGACTGTCATAGAGGGGCCTGCCCCGGTTAGGTTGCAGAGGTCATTCACCTTTCCCTGCAACAAGAAACCTTCCACCTTTAACTTCTAAATCAATCAACCACCAACTAAAGCAGCTTTCGCAGGTCATTTATCGCCTGTCCGAGAGCAGCTAAAGCGCGTATTCGCATTGAAATTGCGAATTACGTGAAGGGAGTTACGTCTATGAAAACAAGAAAACACCTGGTATACGACCCCCAGTACCAGTCAGACTTAACCGTACTCGGCTCAACCGTTCAGTTTGCCCCAGACCGCGGTGCCCGCGTATTGAGCGAACTGTCAAAAGAGTTCTTACCAAATCGTGAGCTGCCCTACCGCAAACCGCAAATGCTGACCTTCAAGCAAATGCGTCGCACTCACGACGAAACCTATCTCGATAGCCTCAAACTGCCGGCCACCTGGGCTGAAATATTCGGCGTGAGCACCACACTGCCCAAAAACGGCCACACAACCAAAGTGCTGCGCAAACTTCTGGGCGACTACCGGCTCAAATCTGGCGGCACACTCTTAGCTGCACGCTTGGCCATGGCCAACGGACTGGCAGCCAACCTTGGCGCCGGCTATCACCATGCCCATCGCGACCATGGCGACGGCTACTGTGTCATCAACGACATTGCCTTGACTATCCACAACTTGCGCTTTGAGTATGTGGCAGACAAAGTCATGGTTGTAGACCTCGACTTTCACCAGGGCAACGGTGTCAGCACCATTTTCGAGAATGACCCTAAGGTCTTCACTCTCGACTTTCACGCCTTAGAAGCCTGGCCAATGAAGAAGCAAAAATGCTCTTTGCCAGTGGCAATTCGCAAGCATGAAGGGCCCGTCTACAATGCCAAATTGAAAGCAGCCCTTGACCAGGCGCTAGCCAGCTTTCAACCAGACCTGGTGATTTTCGTCCACGGTGCTGACGCCTATGAGCACGGCCTGAAAAACCGGGGCGAAGGTTTCAGCTTGACCCTGGCCCAGATGAACGAGCGCGACCGTATGGTGATCGACTGCTTTGCCGATCGCCACATTCCGCTTGCTCTCTGCTTTGCCGGTGGTTATGGCGACCGTGCCTGGGAAGCGCACCACCAAGCCGTGCGCCATCTGCTGCTGCGGGCAGGGGCAATCTAGTGCTTGCAAATAACTGCAAAAAGAGCTGGCGAGAGACCAAGACCACACCAACAGTGTGCTCAAAAGTCTCTCGTCATGCTCTTTTTCTTTCTCATTTTCTATCGCCTTCTATCTCTCTTACTTTTTTCTCTGTCTCCTTCCTCTGGCAATTTCCTTTTTTTTGATTGCTACTACTCGTTTTAGTAGCAATCAAGAAAGAAGAAGCAGCTGAGAAACAATGGCCTTTGGGGCTATTGCACTCAGCTGCGTCTTCACTAACCACGAATTTGACGGGCGATTTCCTCGATGGGGTACTTGGGAGTACGGTCCATGAAAAGCAGGCCGTTGGCCTCC
The DNA here is from genome assembly GCA_913063055.1 of uncultured bacterium. Lineage (GTDB taxonomy): Bacteria > Cyanobacteriota > Vampirovibrionia > Obscuribacterales > Obscuribacteraceae. Next base: position 14,844 of record CAJXZK010000030.1, on the reverse strand, counting down.
TGATAAGTGTCAGTCAGCTGGGTATAGCAGAACCCGGCAAAACATGGCACTGCATGCACAGCAGCAAGAATATCGCCAACTTGACGCGAGAATTCTTCGACTGTTGCAGCTCTCTTGTAGCCCCACGCGTCCTTGTCCGGCGAGTAGCAAATACCGCCAAACTCCGTGAGCATGACCGGACGACCGCTGTGGTCATAACGGTCGAGAAGCAGCTCACGATAGCCGGGGCGCTGCTTGGCGAAAAGCTCACCACGTGCGACTGGTTCGAGACCACCGCTGTAGCGCTCACGCAGACGATTGGCATCGCCGTCGTAATCGTGAACAGCGAGGATATCACCGGCCACCATTTCCCAACCGTCGTTGCCAATCACCGGCCTCGACTGATCGAGACTCTTGGTCAAGTAATAGAGCGCCCGCTGACTGTCGCGCTGCGCTGCAACCTTGGTCAAGTCAGGCAATCCCCACGACTCGTTATACGGCACCCAGGCAACAATGCAGGGATGCGAAATGTCGCGCTCGATGGCCTCAGTCCAGGTCGAAAGCAGTCGCTGGGTCGCCTGCGCCGTGAAGGCATAAGGGCTGGGCATTTCTTCCCAAACCATCAGACCAAGGCGGTCCGCCCAGTAGAGAAAGCGCGGGTCTTCAATTTTCTGGTGCTTGCGCACACCATTGAATCCCATCGCCTTGGCGAGTTCTACGTCTTTGCGCAGAGCCTCGTCACTCGCTGCAGTCATGCCGCTCTCAAGCCAATAGCCCTGGTCGAGCACCAAGCGCAGATTGTAGGGCCGTCCGTTGAGCAGGAAGCGCTGATCATCCACCGCCACAGTGCGCATGGCAGTGTAGCTGCTGACACGATCAACAACCTTGCCGCTGCCATCAACCAAGGTCAACTCGGCCTCAAAAAGCTGCGGATTTTCCGGGCTCCAGAGATAGGCCGCGCGTGCATCTTCGATGCCCGGGTCAGGCAAGTCGATGCGGCGAGCAATCTGACCATCGACGACACCATAGGCATCATTGACGATCAGTTTGTCGCGATGACGAATGGCTACCTTGAGCTGCATTCCCTCGGTAACACCGGCAAACTTGGCGGAGAGGCCAAGTGACCAGGTCGGCACATCGGCACTCCAGCGCAGAGAGGCGATCGATGCGGCCGGAACCACTTCCATCCAAACAGTCTGCCAGATACCAGTGGTGCGCGGATACCAGATTGAATGCGCTTCTGGCAACCAATCTTGCTTGCCGCGCGGCTTGGCCATATCATGCGGGTCATCGAGTGCTTGCACGACAATGGTCTGGTACTTGCTCTTCTTCAACTGCTCGGTGATGTCGACGCTGAACGGCGTGTAGCCGCCGTCATGGCTAGCGACCAACGAGCCGTTAACATAGACGTTAGCCCGCCAGTCTACTGCACCGAAGTGCAAAACCAGCTTTTCACCATCAATCAGGCTCGGCGCCACAAAGCGACGACGATACCAAACCGCCTTGAAGAAACCCTGGTCAGCAACCAAGCTGGCTGGGGTCTCCGGTGCGAATGGCACCAGAATCTTGCCCGTGAACTCGACTTGCTTGAAGGCAAGCTCAGCCTTGTGGTCAATGACGAAATCCCATTCGCCATTGAGATTGGTCCAATCAGCGCGCTGCATGAGCGGCCGGGGATAACCGTGAAGTTGTGACTTGGTAATCCGTTTCATGTTTTCTGTCCTTGAAACTGTTCGAAAATGCAGCCACAACTGACTGCTCACAGGTTGTGAGTCAGACAGCCGCGCCGTAGACCTGTCCAGCGCTGAGCACCGAAACAGTAACACCGCTGACCGAATAGAGAGCACCAGGCTCGTTTTCGGCAACGTTGTTCTTGAGCGAAGTTTTCAGACCACGACCAGCCCGGTAGAGCCAGACATGGCCAACGCCGTAGGCAGTCATGCGGGGCTTCTTGCCAGCGACAGTCTCAATCAAGACGGCGCTATCTTCATCGAGGCCGATACCCAGGGCCCGAGGAAACTGCGCTACGGCAGCAATCAAACGATTGAAGCGCGAGCGCTGCAAGAAGTGGGTGTCGACAATGACGTTGCCACGCAGAGCAAGGCCCTTGCCCAGCTCAAGCGAACCGACGCGCAACTGCTTGTCGGACATGCCACCGGTAATGATGTCGACCCCAATGGCAGCGGCACCAGCAGAGGTACCAGCAACCAGGCCACCAGCAGCATGAAAACGGCGCAGATTTTCTGCACCGTCTTCACCCAGAAGCCTGACCAGATCAGCCTGATCACCGCCGCACATGTAGACTGCCGTGACCTCAGGCGCGATCACCAGAGGCTCTCCAGCGACCGCGCAGGTAACGTTCGTCACTCCATGAGCGACAAGAGAGGCAGCAAACTCGGTTGCAACCTCTTCCGGCACCGAGCTGGCGTGCGGCACAACGAGAACGTTGGCCGCAGCGCCGCCCGCCAGAGCGACAAAGTGAGCGACACACTGGTCAGCCTTGCCGCCAATCAAGAATAGTTTTCCCATGGCAATTCTCCTGAGAGGTGAAAGTGATGAGGTAGGCTAGGAACCAGCAGGCTTGTCGACCTTAGCCGAGCCAGCAGGCGTTGCCGTAACAGGCGTTGCAGCGTCAGCAACCACCGGCCCGACAACAGGGACCGTAGGCGTTGCCGCCTCTGCCTTTGCCGCCGCCGCCAGCTTGTCAGCCGCAACCTTCGCTTCAGCATTGGCCGCATCCAGAGCAATTGCTCGCGCCGAAAGGGGCTTGTACATCCACAGGTTGACGGCGCCGATGTTGTCCTGAGGCCATTTCGGGCCATTGAGATTGAGACCAGCCGGAATGTGCTCAGCCGGCAGACTCTGCAAGACGCAGACCCAAGACTCCTGTGCACGAGTGAGCTTGATGCCACTCGCCTTGATACGCTTCAGCCCGTCGGCGAACTGATTCATCAGCTCGACCAACTCAGGAGTGGCGTACTTGTAGCCCTGAGACTCAGTCCAGCGGGCAACGTGGTAGTGGCTGCTGGCATTCTCGACATAGTCGTAGCCAGCCGCCAGGGCCAACCTGTCGATGGTGGGAATGATGTTGCGCGAGACATCGGGAATGGGATTGCCATTCTGACCCGGAGCCCGCGACGACTTCCAGGCCATCTGGAAGTGCTTGAGAAAGACTTCCGGCTGGTTGATGAAGCGGAACGGATTCTCGACGAAGCGGTCGTATTCGGCGTCGCCAGTGGCGTCAGAAAGACGCGAACCGGGCATGAAACCGTAGACAGAAGCTTCGGCGCACTTGGCGTCGGCGAAGATGTTCGGCAACTTCAAGGGCACATTGACCGGGTCGTCGTAACAGCCAGCAAAATCAATGAGCGAGTTGTCGTTGGCGCGCCGAGTGCCGTCGTAGCGACGATCACGCAGGGCGCACTTGAAGATCAGCTGGGGACTGCGAAGATCGCCGTACCAGCCAAAGGCTTTCCACTTCAGGCCTTCGTATTTGACAACGAAGGCACCATAGGTGGTTTTGAAGAAAGCGTTGAGATAAGGCAGACGAACACGGTCCAAATCAGTGCCGTAGATACGATGCTGATTGAGGTTGGTCACTTCGTCGCCAGGGAAATCGCCGCTCACGGTTTCACGAACGGTGACTTTGGAATACTCGATGTCGCCAAGCAAGGCTTTCACCTGCGGGGTACAGAGCTTTTCCCAAATCACTTCCGGAGTAATCGTGCACAGCGATGTGTTGCCGAGCATATCGGCAACATCGATCGGTGGAAATTTATACATGTGGTTTTCCCAAAACGTTAGATTTTTGTTTTAGGGAGCATTCAGAGAGGCCATGCCTGAAAGACACGGCCTCTCTTAGTTCTCCTTGCTCTTGAAAGAGCTAAAGAAGTTTGGGCTGGAAGCTGACATTGGGAATGAACCCTTGAGCTTTTGCCGAAAGCGGCTTGTAGAGCCAGAGACACTCGTCATCGACGTTGTTCTGGGGCCAACGCAGCCGCTGCTCAGACTGGTCTTGACCAGAGTCTCCCGTCCGTCCAGCGACACCAGAAGCGACACCAGACATGAGGAACCCACTGGGTACCAAGTCGACGGGCCGCAGGCTCTGCAGGACGCAGACCCACGACTGTTGAGAGCGAGTCAGGGGCGTACCGCTGGCGCGGATGGCCTCAAGACCTGCCTGCAACTTAGACACCATCTCTGCCTGAGCCGGGTCAGAGTAGGCGTATCCACCAGCCTGGGCCCATTTGGCCACATGGTAGTGACTGGCTGCCATCTCGATCAGGTCATAGCCATACTTGCTGGCCAGACGTTCGAAACCAGCCAGCGAATACTTGGCCACATCAGGGATTGCTGCAGAATACTGACCCGGTCCGCGTTTGCTCTGGAAGGCCCGATGGAAGAGTGCCAAGAAGTTCTGCGGATTGTCGAGGAAGTGAAACGGATTGGTGACAAACTGGTCGAAAACCTTGTCGCCAGTGGCATCGCTGATGCGCGAGCCCGGCATAAAGCCGTAGATAGACAGCTCCACGGAGGAAAGTTCAGTACTGATCCGTTTGTGATAGTCGGGATTATCGTAAGCGTACTCGAGCAAGGCGCAATCGTTGGCGCGTTTGGTGCCGTCATAGACGCGGTCGCGCAGAGCGGCCTTGAATATGAGTTCACCTTTGCCACGATCGATATCGCCGAACCAACAAAATACCTCGAACTTGACACCATCACGCTTGATCACCATGGCACCGTTGACGGTGCGATAGAGCGTGTGGTTGTAGGGATAACGGACGTAGTCTTTCGACAACTTGCCGTTCGCATCCGCGAGCATGTGACCGTTCAGATTGGTGACTTCGTCACCAGGGAAAAGACCGGCCACGGTGTCTAGGACCTGGTTAGATTCGACTTTGAGAATCGAACCAAGCAAGCCTTTGACAGTTGGAGTGACAAGGTGACGCCAGATCTCTTCGTCAGTTACCTGCGAAATCCTTGTCACTCTGTGTTGAGATGGTAAGTTCATAGTTTGAAATATGGACATGCCTGTGTCCTCTCTGTTTTATGTTGTTTAAGACACACCGGCAAATCGTCGAAGGACGTAAGGCGGCGTTGAGAAGTTAACTCCGGCAGTCGAAATTCCTAATTCACACCAGAGGCGCAACTGTTGGTACCCGAGATCACTTCGTCCATCGCGTGGAAGGAGAAGTATTCTGAGGAAACAGGTGCGTGTGGGAAGTTTAGGTAGTTCTTTTGCTTAAATTGATTGGAGATGATCACTACGATATGGAAAAGAACTAGCTTCTATCAATGATCATGACATCTCTATTTCATGTGATATTAATCATTCCCTTAGGGAAACGGCTTCGCAGGCCGGTTGTCAAGACAGCGCGCGTAGCGCTAAGATTTGGTCAATGTCAAGAGATCGCTAGCGCAAAAACCGAAAACCCTTAACAGCTAAGCACTTTGCCTGGTCGTCATGAGCAAACGGCGCTAACTGTTTACAAGCTCAAGAAGTTCGTTTTGTGATAAACCGCTAAGGTTGAGATGGTTCAGACCACGAGCTCGATTGCGCAGGTCAAACCCAAGCAAAGCAGAAGAGATGCTGATTACTCCGTCTAAAACCGGGGTTGGCACATTAGCAAGGCGAGCCAGATCAGACAAAAGCACCAGATGATCAGAAACATAGCGAGCTAAAACTTCTTGGGCCATGCGGTGCGACCAATCAAGACCTTTGAACCATTCACCAGAAATTCCGACCAAAGCCTCTGCCAAAGTGGCTTCGTAGCACTGCTCGTCATCAACAATATCTTGCGGTTCAAAGTTAACCTGACAGTACGATTCTTCTCGCAACGCCCGAGCAAAGTCAGCCAAGGCACACTTGTAAGAGAATGAAAGCCTGGAAATTTCTTGCTCAATCTCGGCCAGCATAGCCAGATTAGATCGATTGAGCAGTGTGGATAGATCGCCTAGTGCTTCAATACGACTACCAAGCAAAGCACTCAAAATAAATACTGGTCTAACCACTGACTCGGCATCGAGGAAACCGCGCTCAAGCATATTTGAAGCTGGCAACAAGCCAGGAGACAGGGTACAAGCCAAGGGCAATGCTCTTCTAATTTCGTTGCGCGAGCGTCCAGATAAATTAACCCGTCGCCTCAAACCTAAAACTGCCACTCCATCTGGTGACGACTGAGCATGATTGAAAAGCCAATCTAATTCCACCAAATTGACAATTAACTCAGGTCGAAAATTCTTCAATTCTTGGCCGAATTGCCAGGCCCCAAGCAAGGGTGCGCCAGCAATAGCAATAGTAATGCCATCGGTCAAATAAGGGGCTAGGGCTTTAGCTATGGCACTGTAGGCAGTGGCTGGGCCAGATATGACAACAGCGTTAGCATGATCGAGACATTCTTCAACATCACGACTCTTTAAACTATATTGAATTTCGTTCTCGGGATAGTAACGGGCAATATTAACTGGCGAAGAGATACGACTAGCGGCCTGTTTGCGCGTGCCATCGGCATTCTCAGGGGCCATACTGGAATTCAAACCAGCACTTGCCAATTCAATATGTGGTGGTGTTACCCCACCCAACAAACGAATGTAAGCTACTGCATCTTGACCAGCTACATTTGATGAAACCAGCCCAGCAAGGGCAATTGCTTCAGCACCATCGCCGACGATACATATATTAGAAGCGAAAGTGCCTTCGAGGTTCTTTTCTTGTGCTTGGCTACCGGAGCCGGTTTGAACAGTTTGCAAAATCACTAAAAAACTGCCCTCCTTGGTTACCGATTTTAATGAGCTCATTTAACTGCATCAGTCTAGTACATTAAAGAGGGAAGACAAGACCTTCCGGCAAGGTTTAACCTGAATTGTTATCAGAGGCTGTAAACTGGCCATTTAAGCTTCACTTTTTGCTAAGTCAAGTAGCTCCAGACGGTTTAATGTAACAGCAAGAGAACAATCACAAATGGCAACTATCTATTATGACAACGACGCCGACCTCGCCACACTGAAAAATAAAGTGGTGGCAATCATTGGCTACGGCAACCAGGGGTGCGCTCACGCACTCAATTTAAGAGACAGTGGCATCGAAGTGATTGTCGGAGCCAGAGCAAATGGTAAAGCTTTCGCCAAAGCAAGTGCCGACGGATTTGCCACCATGTCTGTGCAAGAAGCCAGCAGCAAAGCATCAATTTTAGCTGTCATGCTGCCAGACGAAGTGGTCACCGCCGTTTATGAAAACGAAATTGCCCCAGGTATTGCAGCATCAGAAAAAATTGCAGAGCAAGACAATGCCAAACACAAAGCTTTTGTCTTCGCCCATGGTTTCACTGTCACCAATAAAACAATTGCATTACCAGCCGACGCCGACATTATTCTAGTTGCCCCCACAGGCCCTGGGCGCCAGGTGCGCTCGCTCTATCTGGAAGGCAAAGGCTTACCAGCTTTGATAGCGGTAGAACAAGACAAATCAGGCCAAGCTTTCAACCTCGCGCTAGCCTACGCTAAAGCAATTGGCTCGACACGGGCCGGAGCAATTCAGACGACCTTCCTCGAAGAAACCACCACCGACCTATTTTGCGAGCAAGCGGTGCTCTGCGGTGGCATGCCTGAGTTAATCAAAGCCAGCTTCAATACATTAGTAGCAAAAGGCTACCAACCAGAACTTGCTTATATCTCGTGCTTGAAAGAAGTGAAGCTGATTGCCGACCTGCTCTTCACCCAGGGCATGGACGGCATGCGCGATGCCATCTCTAACACCGCCAAATACGGCTCAGTCATCGCTGGACCGGCAATTATTGATGCGGGAGCAGAAGAGCGCCTTGCCACACTGTTGAGCAACATAGAAGGCGGACAGTTTGCCCAGAGCTTCCTCGCCGAAGCCAAAGCCGGTTCACCGGTGACCAAAGCCTACGCCAGCAAAGAAGCCGCCTCCAAACTAGCCAGCACCGGGCGAGAATTGAAAGATAAGCTGAATTTTTAGGTTTTTTGTCCAAAAATTTGTAGAGCCGTATAGATACCAGCGTGAAGGAAACTGCTCCAAAGAGCAAGAGAGCTGGAGAACGGAAATGGCCATCGCTGAGAACCACGACGACAGATTCGACATCGCTGAAGTAAAGAGAGCTTCGGTTCGCTTCAAAGGCGCTCTTCAAGCTGAATGGCAACAACTTCAACAAGGTCAAAGAACCATCGCCAGCGAAGTCGGTCAAGCCGCCGAAGCAATGGTCGACAACTTTTCTATCATGATGCAACCTCTCGACCGCGCAGTAGCAGCTCTACCTAGAGTAGATTTCGCTCTCAGCTACAAAGACCAAACATTACGCGGGAATAGCTCCACTGGCTTCTTCACACCATTGAAAGTAAGCAATTGGGAGCACTAATTTCTTAAAGTCACCGAACAATAGTGTCTAATTCAAAAATAGTTGTATATGCAACTATTCCTAGAAATAGAAAGTATGCCTACTAGGGCTTTCTATTTTGAAAAATAGTTGAGTACTCAAGTATTTGCAAAACACAAGAACCAAACCAAGTCTAATCAAATCAAACCGGCCCGAACCAAGCTAGACCAGGCCAGGCAGCTCAAACTCATCGAAATCTTTAGCGCACCACAATATTGTCTATCAAGCGCACTTCGCCTAGCTTAGCGGCGACAAGAACGACAAAGGGTTTACTGAATTTACCTGATGGCGGCAATGGTTCGAAGGTTTCGGCATTGCAGACAGCTAGATATTGCAGACTAAATTCCGGTTCGGCAGACACAATCAAAGTAGCGCCCTTAACGGCGTCTTCTACCGATACACCAACTTGTGATGCAGAGACCACTTCAGACAAAGCTTCATGCAAGACCGGAGCCAATTTGCGTGCAGCCGCATCTAAATAAGCATTGCGTGAGCTAAGAGCCAAACCATCGGCTTCCCGCACAGTAGGCACTCCAATAACCTCAAGCGGCAAGTTCAAATCGCGGGTAAGGGCTTTGATAACAAGCAACTGCTGGAAGTCTTTTTCACCAAAGAAGGCTATGTGTGGCTGCACTAGGGTAAACAACTTGGTCACGACAGTAGCCACACCACGGAAGAAACTGGGCCTGAAAGCACCCTCTAAGGTGTCATTGAGGGGATGGGCCGGCGCAACACTGACTATGGACTCGCGACCAGCGGGGTACATTTCTTTTTCAGTAGGATAGAAGACACAGTCGACGCCAAGAGGGCTAAGCAATTCAAGATCGCGTTCAAATGTACGCGGATACTTGTCAAAGTCTTCAGTAGGTCCAAACTGATAAGGATTAACAAAAATCGAAACCACAACCAGGTCAGCCTGGGCCCGGGCATGTTTGACAAGCTCAAGGTGACCGGCATGCAGAGCGCCCATGGTTGGAACAAAAGCCACTTTCTGGCCCTTGCCTGAACTAATCCAGGCATCACCATGACTGGCTCTCCACTGGCTGAGCTTGGCCAAGCAATCGGCAATAAAAGGCTTGCCAGTATGGCTCAATGCGCCATCTATACTACGTTCCACCAGATTATCTACCACTGTCTTCTCGCTTTGCAGGGTGTAATTTTCAGATTATTTGTTTCAGAGCAGTCTCTTTGCCGCCAGCTTATTTTACAGTCTTGCCTCAAGGCTGCGATAATTAGCGGTTAATAACACGAGATTTTGAACGGGAAACAAAGCAATGTTGACAGGCCTGCATATTTTTCAAGCGTCTAAACAGTCGAAGTTTAGACTAGCGGTAGCAGCCAACTGCCTGCTCAGCATCAGTCTAACAATTTGCCAGCCAGCCTTCCTGCCGTCAGCTTTCATTCAGCCTGCTTTTGCCAAATCGACTATCACTGAACCGGTTTCGGGCAACGATCCTCTGGCTGATCGGAACCAGCACACTCGTCGCGCTGATGCAAAAGAAGAGAGAGAAAGAAAAAAAGATACTGAAAGAGAAAGAGTATCTGAGAACGAAAAAGAAAGCTCAAAAAAGAAGGCTGAGAAAAAGCACTCTGGAAAACACAGGCACCAAGAAAACAATTCAGATTCTGCTAAAAGCGAATCTAGTAAACGACAACAAAGCGGCTACGTTCAATCGAAAGAAGCTCGGCTACTGGCCGATCAGCTAATGAAAGCAATTGGTGGCTACACTGCTTTCAAAAGATTCAATGATATTCCTTGCCGAGCAAAAGGCAAAATTGTTCAAACCTCGTCTCTCTCAAACGGCATCAACACTTTCGATTGTGACATCTTACTCAAACGCGAAAAGCAAAAAATCACGATTAGTTTTCTTGGCCAACCACTGACCACCGTTTACGACGGCGTCATGTGCTGGACGCAGCAAGGTGACACGATTTTACCTTCAGATCAAATTACAGCCAAACGCATTGCTGAAGACATTACTCACGGTCTGCTATTGCTGGAAAAAGTCGCTTCTCCAACCACCCACATGGAAGTAGGGCCGCCAACAACCGTTGATGGTCAGCCCTGCGACACCTTGCTGGTCTGGGCCGAAGATGGTGAACCAACTAAATTTGCCATAGACAAAGAAAATCACTATGTGGTCGGCTCTAGCTATGCCGGAGTTGATTTAGAACAAGGTGTAAAAGTCGAAAAACGCTATACCTACTCAGATTTCCGCTTGGTAGAAAATACTCAGCAACCCTTCAAGGTTGTGGAATATTCCGGCGACAAGAAAGTTTCAGAAACGATAGTTAGCGAAGTATCGGTTGATCCAAGCGTCACTGACGAAATCTTTGTCATGCCCAAAGAACGGCCGTCAGCAAGACTTGCAGCAGGTGCTATCACTGTTCCATTTGAGTATACTTCAAGCGAAATTTTAGTCACTACCAAAGTAAACGGCCTGCACGACTTACGCTTCATTGTTGACACAGGGGCAACTCAATGTCTTCTCGACAAATCTATCGCTACTAAAATTGGTGCAACATCGCTGGGCAGCAACAGCGGAGTATCGATGACAACTGGCTCTGGCACTATCAAAACCGGTGCGGTCATGGTCAAATCGCTAGCCTTGGGCGAACTCGAAATTGCCAATGTCCCATTCGCTGTAGCCGATTTAAATTCGTTTGGAAATATTCAAGGGCCTAAACCAGCCGGCCTAATAGGCGCAAACGTGCTCAAGCGTTACCTTATGACGGTCGACTACGAAAACGAGAAGCTGCGCTTTGCTGACCCAACCCAGGTAGTGATACCTGAAGGTGCCATCGTCATTAATACCAAACCGAGCTTAGGAATGTCAGGCCTTGCTGTAGAAGGAGATATTGATGGCAAGCAGAAAGTAACCTTCTTAATTGATACCGGAGCAGCTTTCAACAACATCTCCGAAGCCAAAGTAAAAAGCTTGCTCTGGGGGCCCGTATTAAAAGTGGGCATACTCAAAGGTCTCGATGGCAAGCCAGTTGAGACCGGTGCAGCTCGTTTCGAATACATAGATTTAGGTAAGCACCGCGTTGACAAACCAGTATTTTCCATAGCACCGCAACTACTAGAAGGCCAAGGCGAAGCTGGCATAATTAGCTCCAAAGACTTGGCAATCATCGGCAATCCGCTGCTAAGTCGCTACAAAGTAACCTTCGATTATCGCAACCAAAGGCTATTCTTAGAGCAAAGCGCTTTAGTGAAAAAGAAAAACGAACTAACTGACAAAATCGACGCAATTAGATTTGAATGGCTTAGAACACGCAATGCCAACCAAGCAATTCGCGATTTAACAACAGTGGCTGATTCAGCCCACCATGAAGATCTACCAGGAATTGAAGCTCTGGCACGAGCCGAGCTAGCGATTATGCTTTGCCAAAAAAGTGGTGGCAACTTTACCCCAGAGCATATATTTGCACCACTGACATCGGCGAGTTTAACCTCCGAAAATTCAGCGGCATCTGGAGACGATAAAGACGGCAAGCGACTTTCACCGCAAACTCTATTTGCTGAATCTGATGGCCAGCTTTTAACAGCCTATAACCTGGCAGAAAAATGCACTGACAAAAGTATTCTCGGCCGAGTGCTGGCAACCTGGGGTTATATCTACTCAAGTCAGTGCCAGAATATCAGCTATCTCTCAAGCGCCAAGCAAAAGATTGGTAAGGCCGTTGTTCTCAGCCCAACCGACGCCAATGTGCTCGCTGCTTCCGGTTACTTCTTATCTCGTCTTGAAGCAGTGAAAACGCCAAAAAGCACTGAAAAAGAAAAGCTCGTTAATAAGGAACTAGCAGCATCTACTAAGACTGCTTCAGCTAAAGTCGGCACAAAAGAAAAAGACATTCCAGCCTATCAGCAGAAACTAACAACGGCAATGAAATCGGCCAACGAACTAGGAAAATGGCTAGCTGAACAAATTATTGACCAGGCAGTGATGATTGATCCCGCCAATTATCTAGCCCTGCAAACAAAGCTAGATCGCGCTCGCAATCAAGGAAAGACCGATGAGGTAAAAACCATCATCGGTCAATTGAAACACTATTATCCCAATTCAAATATTGGCTCTAACCAATAGTTTTTACCGCTAGAGCCTGCTTTGAACTTTTACTTGGTTGAGGGTTTGTCTTCAGACTTAGTTGTAGCTGTGTTCTTTTCACTGCTTGGCTTAATTGCAGATTCTTTGTTAGTGCTAGCAGAGGGAGTTTCTTTTACTTCTTTTGGCGCCGGTTTTGACTGTTCGCTCAATGGTGCATCATTGTCAGGAATGGGCGCTCCAGCTGGCAAAACTTTGCCGCAATACTGCTGTCTTTCTGCTTTTCCACTGGTGTAAAAACGTTCATTCAAAATACTTGGTTCGACTTGAAACATATTCATGTCACCAGGTTTTTCAGAACGACCAAACTCTTTGGCACTGGCTGATTGGGTGGCAGCGGCAGAAGCGATGGCTAAGGCAACGATAGTCAGGGCAATAATTTTCACAATTTCTCCTCACGGATTTCTGACTGAAATAAACACATAATTTCCAATCTATTATCTTGAAAACCAGCCTGCTCAAATGTCTTATTTTCTGCCAAAACAAGCTATGCGATAACTTCAGGGCGCACCAATAATACCTGGAAAGGCAGCGAGCCTACACTTTCTCCCTCAATTTCGAGCACAATGTGGTACATGCCTTCGCTGTCGAAAGTCAATCCAGAAAAAGCACTGACAATCTTGTGAGTCATATACATGTTAGGCAAAGGCTCTACAGTAGCCACAGGAGAACAAGCTATGAGTTTGCCCAGACCATCTTCAACGCGAAACTGATAGTTAAATTGGCCTGTGGTACCAGAGACTTGAGCAAAAGCATAAACAAGTGGAATTTCTGCTGGGAACTTTCGAGCCGAGATGCCGTTATAGATGTTGATACATGAGACCGCATCGCGCCTGAGAACATCTTGCAAAATACGCTCGCAAAGAATAATTCCAAGCAACCGGGGTGGGGAATCGGAACCTTCAGTCATTATTGCACCGTTGAGCAAACGAACCAGTAATACATCTAGTCAAATAGCGCTGTTAATGCTGATTGATCTTAGAGGCGTGGCGATTATACTAGAACTGCGGAGAAGTCGAGAAACCATTTCCAATGCTTGATCCTGAAAGAATGACATTAGCTCAATGGTTCTGGCTGGTATTTATTGCCGTCTTGTTCATCTTCTTTGTCTGTCGCTGGATCGACCTCTACACACCAGTCGAGCCGATTACATACCGGCCTTCGCGGCTGGAGGCATCGCTTACCGAACCAATTCTGAGCCTATGGACTGACGCGCAGGCTGGCTAAACCATAGCTCTCGCCAACTGCGCTAACCACAGGCAGCTAGCTAAGCCGCCACCAGAGAGCTTCTTGACATCAAATCCTTCCAATGAGTTGAGCCGGGTTGGCCGCAAGCCCCAGCATCACCACATTGTCAAGCACACCAAGAGGCTTGGTGGCTTTTTCTTTGCGGCAATTTTCTTCTTAAATCATTAGATAACAGTTCATGATTTGACATCCTAGCTCTTATTTACTTAGGTTCCTTAGGTCTACTTTTTCTTCTCTTTTAACTTCAAGGCCAAATTTTCTTCTAACCCGCGCCCGTATAGCTAAGCGTCTAATCAAATCTTCTTTTTAGGAAGTTCGATTACCACCGCCTTAGCTCAAAGTCGCGTCTCGGAGAAGTGTGCCTTGCTCTCTCTAACTCTCAACTCCTAAATCCAAACAGGAAAGGGTTCTCTATGACAAGCATCTCTGAAAATAGCCAAAAGAAAACCTACGTAATCGGCATCACCGGCTCGATCGGCTGCGGAAAATCGTTGGTTGGCCGTCAACTGCAAGAACTTGGTGTGGCCGTCATCGACGCCGACCATCTCTCGCACGAACTCGTTAACAACCCGGGCCCCGCCTACGACAAGATTCTTGCTCGTTTCGGCGCCGACCTGGCCATCAGCCCTGGTGGTCCCATCGACCGCAAGAAACTGGGCGCCATCGTCTTCGCCGACAGCGCTGCACGCACCGACCTGGAAGCAATCCTGCATCCGGCCATCGGCGAACTGCAGAAGACCCGCACCATCGAGCTGGCGAAAACCCACGACATCGTCGCGGTGCTGGTTCCCTTGCTTTTCGAGACCGGTTCGCGCGCAAAGTACAGCGCTGTCTGGGCCGTCGTCGTTCACAAGGAAATCCAGATTCAGCGGCTGAAGCTGCGCGACAAACTCTCCGATGAGGAAGTTGTTCGTCGCATCAAGGCCCAGTGGCCACAGGACAAGAAAGCCGAGCTGGCCGACCACGTCATCGACAATTCGGGCGCGCCCGACCAGACGATGGAACGAGTCAAATTCCTGATCGGCGAAATCCGCACCAAGATGGGCCTACCGCAAGGTCAGACCCCGAAACCAGACCACGCTCCCGCTCCGACCGACGGCGCTCCTGCTCCGACC
>CAJXZK010000029.1 GCA_913063055.1 uncultured bacterium | reverse complement strand
GGTAGAAAAGCTGCGTCGAGCCACCATCACCAACCTGGTCAAATATGGTATCGCCTACGATGGCCTCTACCTGCGCGGCAATGAAGATAAGAGCTCGGCCATTCCCATGAAATCTGCCTATCGTAAGAAAATCGAAGATATGGGCTATGAGATTGTCGTCAACATTGGCGACCAGTACTCAGACCTTAAAGGCGGCTACTCAATAGATTGTGAAAAGCTGCCGAACAAGATGTATTACATTCAATAATTAGCGTGCTAACCGACCCGAAGTAATGGTGTCATAGCTAATCACACCAATATCGCGCAACAACTGGGCCTGTTGAATATTGAAAGCAACGATAGCCTGAGCCTTGCGCACAAGTGCCTGAGTAAAGTCACGCTGGGCGTTGATGACGTCAATGTTGGTACCGACACCGTTGGCCAATCTCACCCGAGACAAGCGCAGTTCTTCTGCCGATGACAATACTTCTTTGGTGGCAACTTCAATTTGCTTTTCTGCTGTCAAACTCGTCAAATAGCTGGTACGAACTTGCTGCAACACTGCAATTACCTGCTGGTTGACTCGCAAGGTTGCTTGTCGCGCTACCGCCCGTGCCGCCTGGACGTTAGCTAAGTCTGGCACTCCCATACCAAGGTAGTTCCAATCGACCCGCATACCGATTTGATAAGACTTACGCAGACTACGGTCAGTCACTTGACTGGGGTTATAGACAGCCGCCACAGGATATACAGTCTGAGGTGCGCTGACCACGGCACTAGAACCATTGGTGGTGATTGTCTGGGCGGTAAAACCAGCCCCTTGAATTGGCACAATAGACAGCGATGGGGTGCTGTTGCCGTACTGATTAGTTAGAGTTTGACCGTTGCCGTTATAGCCGCCAAAGAATTGAAATTGCGGATATAAAGGCGCAGCCTGCACCTGGATATTACGCTTAGCAGCCATACGCAACTGTTCGTACTGTTTCAACTCTGGCCGATTGAGGATGGCGAGATTTATCAACTGATTGACATCAATTGAGGGGTCAACCAGACGCACCTTACGTACTTCAGATTCAACTGAAAGCAAGTTGACAGCGCTATTTAAGTTAAGGGCTGTGGCTAAATCAATGGCTGTTCGTCGCAAGTCAACTTCTTGAGTAAGAAGGGCTTGCTCATCACGAGCCAATTGCGTCTCTGATTGCAAAACCTGAAAGCGGGTACCGGTGCCAGCCCGCTCCAGCTGCTGGTTGAGCAAAACTTGTGCTTTAGAAACATCTACCGCTCTTGTTTGAATTTGCAGTAGGGCCTGATTTTGCACCAAGTTGTAATAAAGCTTGGTAACGTTTAGCAGAGTGTCGTTTATAGAAGCCCGCAGGCCTTGTTTGGAGGCGCGGTAGTTGTGCATATTGGCTAATGAGCCAAACATCACACTGCCACCACGAAAACCATAGTAGCGGAAGCCAGCCGTGGCAGTAACGAAGGGGTTGCCGAACTGCACCGGGATCGTACCACCGATCAAGGATGTACCAGCCTGGTACTGAGAGTTATAGCTCATCAAGGCATCAGGTAAAAATTTGCCTAAAGAGTTGCCCAGAATCCATTTGTTCTGGGTAACAACTTCGCGTTGAATACGAATGTCGAGGGTATTATCAAGCGAGTATTGCACCACTTCGCGCAATGAAATTGGTTGAGTGTAACTGGCTTCTAGTCTTATTGGTGGCAATTTAGAGCCAAGCGACATGAGCTGATCGCCCATGGGCAATCTTAGTTCAATGGCCTCGCCTTGTAAGAAGCGTTTGCGAAATTCATCGGCCTGGGTGTTGACCACATCATAGTCACCCTGCCGTTCTTTGGCAGTCAAACCCGAGGCGTCCAACGGCAGAGAGAGGGCACCACTCGGCAAGCCAGTGCTGCTACTAGTCGGCGTATTTGTAGTCGGCATCTTAATCGGAGCAGTTAAATTGCCATTGTCCACCACCGCATCTTGCGGCGGCAAACTGTTGTCTAAGGTGGGTAACGGCGGACGGAGCTGCGGAGTAGAACTAGAGCTAGAGCTAGAGCTAGAACTAGAGCTAGAACTAGACCTGTTAGTGTTACTAGAAGCTGGAGCTGTGACAGGCCTTACAAGCGGAGCACCAGCCGTGCTCGCAGGTGCCTGACTGCCAGCGGCAGTGGCGCTTGAACCAGTACTTGTATGACCGGGAGTATACGGGTCTTGAGCCATGGCCCCCAGGCTGAAGCCTGAGCAAAGACTCTGCGCCAGAGCAAAAGCCATGCCAAAACTAGTGAGACGCTTGTTCTTAGTAACTATGGGGGACACCTTCATATAACTCGCTCTGAACCTTTGAATTATATCCAACTAATCGACCAGTCAATTATTATTTGACCAATTTTTGCACAGCTTTAAATCTTTCGGTTCCAGATTCCACCAGCATTTCAAATAAGCAACATTCCACAGATGATGGCAAAGCGCCTGCAGCATACATTTTGGCCAATCCAACCAATTTATTTTCGGCCGAGCGACTGCTTACAGCATCTGTAACTAAATGCACTTGATAGCCCAAGCGCAAAAGGTCATGCACCGTCTGATTGACACAAACATGGGTTTCAATACCGCAAACAATAACTTGATTGCGACCGAGCTTGGCCAAGTGACTAGCGACTTCAGGGGAACCAGTGGCACTAAAACAACTTTTCTCAAAATTGCCAACGTCAGGCAGAAGCTTAGCCTTAATGGAAGCAGCGGTCTCGCCTAAGCCCTTGCGATATTGCTCGGTGACAACCACTGGCACAGAAAGCAGAGTGGCGGCCTCAACCAGGATGCCAATATTGGCAACCATCTTTTCAAAATCAACGATGTGACTGGCAAAGCGCTCCTGGACATCGATTACCAGAAGCACGGCTTGCTCAGCATCAAGTAAGTTCTTATGCCTTTCTACTGCCATTCTTTACCTTCTTTCTATCAATCATGAGACTAACAGGCAACTTGGTCGATTTTGTGAATATCAGCCCATAAAGCCAATCTATTTTATGTAGTTTGGTTAGGAAAAACTCAGCTTACAGCTGTAGTTCATTAGGATGGACGGTTCGCTAGTAATTCTAGCACTTAAAATGAATGAATTCATTCACTCATACTTTACGGTGTTAACGAGCTGTCATCGTTAGCTTTTCCCTGGCCTAAAATATGTGATATAACTGCAACTCAACCCAACGAACTTCGGTCTTTGGGGCGTTAGCGCAGTTGGTAGCGCGCTTCAATGGCATTGAAGAGGTCACCGGTTCGAATCCGGTACGCTCCACCAATTTAGAGAAGGCTTTCAGGACTACCTGAAGGCCTTTTTTCTTAGGGCGAAAGCAATCGCCGACAAAAATAGCTAAAATGCTTTAGTTACCTCAAGCTAAGCAAAGCCTTTGATAGTCAAGAAAAACAAACAAGTTAATCTGCCTGCGCTGGCGGTCTCTCTCGCCCTAGTCGCCTTCGGCTTGATTATGACTTTTGTGCAAGATGTAGCGAGAGCGCCAAGTCATATACAAGCCTACCTCACCCAAGTGAAGAAGCCTGAAAGACCCGACTTTAGTAAGTATGATCTCTTACTCAAAACTTTTGCCAAAGACGGCCGCGTAGACTACAAGAATCTGAAGAACAGCCCCTTGCTGCAAGCGGCCATGGACGAGATGGCAAGAAATAGCCCAGACAACTTCAAAAGTCTCGACGATACCATTTGCTATTGGATCAATGCCCACAATCTCATCGCCATCAAAATAGTCTGCGACGAATATCCAGTAACTGCCCCGCTCAAACTCAAACGCGAATTCGTTGCTCGCCTTTTTGTAGTTGGTGGCAAAGCGCAATCGGCAGAATCAATTTGGACCGATTGGATTCATCCAAAATTAGTAGAAAAACGAAAAGAAAAAGCAGTGCAAGCCGATACTATTTTTCTTCTCTGCCGCGCCTACCTTGGCTATCCAGAAATAACCGATCACGCTGTCACAGCCGAAACACTGAGGGCTGACGTAGAGCGCAACGCTGATAAATTTATTCACTCTCCGAGCAATTTCGACTACAAACCAGGAGAGCACGTTTTTGCTATCTCACGCTTTTTTCAATTTTATCGTGATGTCTTTGGCCAAGGCTTTGAAGATCCCTGGGCCTTTGCTTTGTACTATTATGACAAGGCTGACAAAGTGCCCTTCGAGCCCAGACTAGCCAAAATATTTATACAGAACTTCAATTGGAGTATTAATGACATTAGCCACTAGAGTCGCTACTGCCTCATTGGCTGCACTGACAGTTAGCTCCTGCGCCAACGCCCAAGTATCTGATAATATTAGCGATTCTTTCAAAAGCACCACAAGCAGTACCAGCCCAGTAGTAAAAAAATACAAACGACCAGCGCTTGAGCCAAACAAGCCACTTCTGATTGTTTATCCCAATACCGAAGGTACAGCAAAAATTGCGGCTAGTAGCTCGTTTTTGATTGGCTCTACCTATCCTGGATTTTCCTTAACGGTCAATGGCGAGAAAGTGCTGACTAATAAGGAAGGTTTTTTTGCCCATGTGGTGCCCCTGGCCAAAGGCAAGAATAAATTTGAAGTCAAAGTCTTTGGCAGCGACGGCAGCCAGACATATAGCCAGGTAGTGGAAGTAGCTCGAGAAGGTGGCCGCCAGAGTTTGTCACCCTCAAGCTTTGAGTTCGCGCCAAATAGCTTTGAACCCAAAGAAGACCGCGGTCTCAATGTTGGTGAAATAATTGAATTTGCCGTGCGCGCCACACCGGGCAGCCAAGTGCACGTCTTAATGGGCAAAAAACAAATTGCCCTAGCCTCAATCGCTAGCTTAAAGTCGAGAAAAGCTGGTGCCACAGTTAGTGGCATTAACCGCGGTCTAGAGGCGGCTTACGGTCAAGTCTTTCAACGCCATCCAGCAGCACAACCTGACTTGTATGTCGGTCTCTATCGCATCGAAACCAATGACCAGTTTTATCAAGAGCATCCCCGCTATGTCATGCAAAAAGATGGAAAGAGCCTAACAGTTGCTAGTACTGCTGCAATTACAGTTTTGCGCCAACCCCAAATTGCTCATACCGTTCATAAAGACACCATCACCAGAGTTGCCCCAGATTTGGCGCGCTTAACGCCACTGCCGGAAGGGGTAAGACTGATAGTAGATGGCTACCAGGGTGAAAACATTCGTTGCCGCTACGCTCCCAATAAGCATATCTGGATTAAGAAGGAAGATCTAAGCCTAGGCGACAGTACTGGCCCAGCACCAGATTCGGTAGCACGCACCATCCAGATAAAAGAAGATAGCTATGGCGAAACCGTAGTAATACCGCTGAACCAGCGCCTGCCATTTTTAGTAGAGCAGAACCTCAAAACCAATCATCTAAATGTCAAAATCTATGGGGCTTTAGCTGACACTGACTGGGTTTACCAGGCACCAGACGGAGGCAATTCCAAACTGATTGAGAACGTCAGTTGGAAGCAACCGGAAGACGGCGTTTACCAAGTCGATATTGATCTAACCGGCTCGCGACAGTGGGGTTATTTCGCCGACTTTGAAGACAACAATCTTAATTTGCATATTAAGTATCCACCGAGATTGAAACCAATAGCTGAAGAAGCGTCCATGCGCCTGCAAGGTCTAAGTATTTGTCTTGACCCTGGCCATGGTGGCAAAGAAACTGGGGCGATTGGCCCCTCAGCCATTCGCGAAGCCGAAATAAATCTAGCCATCGCCCTCAAGTTCAGAGATCTGCTTGTGGCCGAGGGAGCCACTGTCTACATGACCAGAGAAGGAGACGTCGACGTTTCACTCAATGATCGCGTCGACTTTGCTAAAGCAAAAAATGTCGACCTGTTAATTTCCATCCACAACAATGCCCTACCGGATGGTCGCGATCCCAACAAAGAACACGGCACATCTAGCTACTGGTACCACCCGCAATCGCAAGAATTGGCAGCCAGCCTGAAAAATGCCGAAGCTAAAGAACTTGGCTTTCCCGATATCGGAGCGCGTTATCAAAACCTGGCGCTATGCCGCCCAACCAATATGCCTGCGGTCTTGGTAGAGGTTGGTTTTGTTTGCAATCCAGATGAATATGCCAAATTAATCAGTCCAGCCAGTCAACAGGCCGCGGCGCAGGGCATGCTCAAGGGGCTGATTAATTACTTTGCCAAGAAATAGAGAATAAACATGCCAGAAGCAGAAAGAGCGCTAGCTATTGACATTGGCAATTCTAGAATTTGCTGCGGTATATTTATTGGCGGTCAATTAAACGAAACTTGGAACTACAGCACAGCCGACCCAGCCACAGCTTCATCACATTTGAACAGCCTGCACAACAAATATGGCCGAGGATTAATTGCAGTATCGTCTGTGGTGCCTGGAGTGCTCCCCAGCATAATTGAGCAGTGGCCCAACGCCAAAGACAAAATATTTGAAGTCTCGGCCAGCAGCCAAACTCTGATTAGCGGACTCTACGAAACCATGGGCTCAGACCGAGTTGCCAACGCCGCTGCAGCTTTCAAGCTTCACACCCTCGATGCAGAAGCAGCCGTTGTCATAGATTTTGGTACCGCCACAACACTTACTGCCGTAAATAACAAAGGCAATTTTCTTGGTGGCATGATTACCCTGGGACTGACCAAAACATTTCAAGCTCTGCACTATTCAACAGCACAACTACCTGAGCTCTCTGTGCAAGAACTCGAGAATCTCTCACTCTCTTCACCTCTGGCCTTCGATACCCAAACAGCCATAGAAAGAGGCTGTGTTATCGGACACATCGGCATGGTTAGATATTGGCTCGAACGTGCTCTCAAAAGCTTGCCCAGCAAGACTACTGTGGTGGCAACAGGAGGGCTGGCACGATTAATTGCACCAGCCATCAAGTTGTTCGATCATGTAGACGTTAATCTGACTCTAAAAGGAATCAAGATTATTGGCGAGGCGGCAGCGGACCAAGTGGGTCAAGTTTGAAACTTTGTTCAAGTTGATCGCGGTACGCCATGTTGGTGAGAGCTTCTACTGAATACATTTCATCATGCCAGTAACTTGCTTCAAGCTCTTTCAATTCTTCTAAACGCTGGAGCAAATTGGCTGGTATAAGCTCGTCTTGCATTAAGTCCTCAGTTCTAGTTTTAAAAGATTCCACTCCTTCAGTTTAGTTCGCTTTAGCGAAACCGCAATTCTTGACTTCCGCGCATATACGATAGAAACCAGCGCCAAATCAGGTTCTTCAAAGTGCCACATAAAATCAAAATCTTAGTGTTTTCGAATATATACCTGTGCCCTACCTCAAGGTAGGCTACTAAGATCCCCTTCGATACACCGTTTTTTTATCGGACCTTTGCTAAGATGGAACTAAGATAGGTCCTAAGATAGATCCTAAGATAGGTCCTAAGATAGGTCCGAAGAAAAATCCCTAAGATAGTAAAAGTCCGCCAAGTAAACACGAGTTAGTAATGATGAATTTAAAACTTCGACTTGAAAGACTCTGCGACACCCGCTCTTGGGTGCGGCTCCACTTCATGGACGGCACCAGCCTAATTGGCCGGGTACTGCGCATTGGCCAAGATTATGTAGAGATTGAATCATTTGGAGAAGCCGATAGACATGGCACTCCAGACTATTCGAAACATCTCATCCCCTTGGCCCTAATCAAATTTTTGACCATAGAATCAGCCCGCTTTGCCGAAGCTGAAAGAAGACGCCTAGATTATCTGTCACAGCTAGAAAGCAACCCCGATGCCATTTCGGAGCTAGAGCGCTAGAACCATGGTTCTATTTATTAGCTTTTGGTCAGGGCGCCAGCTTTACGCTTAGCACTCCAACCTTCAACATTGGCTTGCTTGGCCCTGGCCACGGCAAGAGCACCGTCGGGCACGGCCTTGGTGACCACACTGCCGGCCCCCACCACCGCTTCAACCCCAAGTTCCACCGGAGCAACCAGAACAGAATTACTGCCGGTCGAAGCCCCATCATTGATAATTGTGCGAGCTTTTTTCTTGGTCAGATGGTCATAATTAGCTGTAATTGTGCCAGCACCAATGTTGACGTGGTTGCCCAAAACCGCATCGCCGACATAACTAAGGTGCGAAACATTACTATGGTGGCCAATATCAGCCTTCTTCAATTCGACAAAGTTACCTACTTTTGAAGAATCGCCAATGACATTGCCCTCGCGTACATGGGCAAAGGGGCCAACCTTGACGCCATCGCCGATAACCGAGTTGTTCACTTGCGAATTGTTGATAGTGGTATTGTTGCCAACTTTTACCACACCCTTAATTACAGTAAAGGGTCCAATCTGGCAATTAGAGCCAATCTGGATGTTACCAATCAAATAGCAACCAGGTAGCACAACAGTTTCTTCGCCAATACTTACCTCTGGTGCAATCCATGTGGCACTTGGGTCAACGATAGTCACACCTGACTCCAGGGCCAATTTAGTGGCGGTAATATCGCGCAAGTGAACCGTCGCTTCTGCCAATTCCACCCGTGAATTAATACCACAGACTTCTCTAAAGTCAGTCAGTACCATTGTTTCAGTAACATGATTGCTGTGATAGGCCCAAGCCACGAGATCAGTCAGATAATATTCTTTCTGCTTGTTATCGCAAGAAAGCGAGTTCAAACCGGCAGCAGCAGCAGGCCACTCGATGCAGTAAATACCAGTGTTTACTTCATTGATTAGCTTTTCGCCAGGAGAAGCATCTTTGTCTTCAACAATGCCACGCACTTTGCCATCCTGGTCACGCACCATGCGGCCATAGTTTTTAGGGTCGGGCACTACCGTACTCAGGGCCGTTATCACGGCTTTCTTTTCCCTATGAGTAGCCAAAAGCTCTGCCAGGGTATTACTTTGCAAGACCGGAGCATCACCCACGGTCACAATCAGCGTGCCTTCAAAACCATCTAAAGCCGGCATTACCTGCATCACGGCATGGCCAGTACCGAGCTGTGGTGACTGCAAATGGGTAGAGAAGGGGCATAGCGGTGGATTATTCACAACAAAGTCAGTAACAATTTCAGCCGAATGTCCAACTACTAGGTGCAAATGCTCTAGACCTTCACCCTCAACAGCAGCACTAACGGCATCCATTACTCGACTCAGTATGGCGCGACCAAGAACTTCATGAAGCACTTTGGGCTTATTAGACTTCATCCGCTTGCCTTGACCGGCAGCCAATACAATCGCTCTAACTGGTCGCATAATCACTCCACTTAGCTAATGCAAGCAATGATTATAAGCCGTAAAAGCAAAAAGCCTCACCAGAAGTGAGGCTCTTTTGAAATGTCCGCAGTGTTGGTGCCGCCCCAACAGACTCAATCCCTTGTGTCTCTCGTACTGGAGTTCCTGCGATGAACAAGGCTAATGTTATCCAACCCTCCACACTTTTGGCCGCCTTTTAACCTTTCGTTTATTATGCCCGTAACAAGCGTAATATCTTGTGGCATATAGATAGTGAGCCCAAATACCAATTATCAGTAACTATTGGTATCAACAAGCGACTATGGAGAAATAGACGGAAGGGCACTAGAATTGTTTCCCCTCGTAACAAAAGTAATGTTGCACAAAAGAAAAAAACGCAGTCTTACAACCAGAATATTGCCGCTATTGGCAATGGCCACCCTGGTCAGCCAAGGCTTTATTGGGGCAGCGCCAGTGGCGTTAGCCCAATATCGCAAAGCTCCAGCTAGACCCGCGCAGGCTGGTGTCTATCCAGAGTATCGCAGTCGCTTTGGCACAATTCACTGGGTGCGCGACCAAATGCCTCTAAAGGTCTACATCTCGCCAGGGTTAACTCTTGACAGTATGATGGATCCAAATTTGGGAGTGCCCATTGCCAACACCGATAACCTGGCAGCCTGGCCTAACCTCGTAGCCAATGTGGTCAGTAATCCGGAACAGTTTCAAGCCCTAAAACGAGCAGAAGGCTATGTCGACGGCCACTATCAGGCAGCCCTAGAAGGGATCTTGTCGTGGAAGCAATTTGAACGCGAAGGGCTATTTTCTTACGAGCTCACTCAGGACCCAGGAGAAGCGGATATCTACGTCTTCTTTACTAATCACTTTGTCACGAAAAGCGGCATGGCCCTCTTTGCCCAAGACATTCGCGGCTACACATCCAAAACAAACTTTCCCTATAAAGCAATTCTTGCCGGCGGCCAAGCCGACTTCAAGCCAGCGGTCATAGTACTTAGAACCACCGATGGACAGGGCCAGCCCATGTCCCTAGGCCGCCTCAAGGCTGGCGCCACCCACGAATTTGGTCATGCCCTGGGTATTGAAGGGCACAGTACCAATCCGGTAGATTTGATGAGCCCCTACTACGGCAGAGGAGTTATTTCACCCAACGACGCAGCAACGATCAGGCATCTCTACCGGTTGACACCAGATTTAATACCATAAGATAGTTAGCACATGAAAGGCTCTGACGACTATGCAAGCAGAAGACCGAGGCCTCGCCCCTCGGCGCCACCTCCTGCGTCCAGCCAAGAATCGAGTCAAGAGTCAAGACGAGAGTTTTTGCGAGATAGCAGCCAGTATAGTAACCGCCGTGGTCAAGGTAGTGATGCTAATTTAAACGACGAGGATGCTGACGACGCAGATGACGAGCAAAATATAGATGATGATTTTGCCAGGTCAAACAACAGGTACTCTTCTAACCTAAGCAGGCGCCCAAGCACAGCTGGACGAAACACACCCAGCACTAGTAAAAGCAAAGGCAAAAGTCGGGCAGAAAAAGAAGCCGAGAGGAAAGAGAAAGGCAAACGCCTCCGTACCTTGCTAGGCAATCAAGCAATTTGCTTGGTGATTATCTTCGCCTTGGTAGCAGGCTTTAACTGGATGGCCAACGACTGCACAGGTGAATACATTACTCAAGACAATGCCCTCGGCTTGGTCAAGCTCTCCCTCGTACGTGAAGCTGGCTATGTTGATGGTGAGCTTTCATACCGAAACACTACTAACTTAGAGATGCAACAGGGCGACCAGCCCAAAGACCAACAAGTAGATCTAACTTTCATTGCTGCCGATCCGAAATTAATTAGCCGCGGGCTAATAACTAGAGCACGCTTCATTGGCGCTATCGATGGTTCAATCGCAGAAGGGGCAATTGTCGATGCCAGGGGCAGCCACAATATCAAGTTGACCAAAAACATTGTTGCTTCAATCTTCAAGCAACTACAGCATCACACACCTTCAGTGCCGCTACCGCGGCCACCTAAACTCTTCCAAGTACCAAATACGCCACCACCAACGCCACTACCAAACGAAACAGACTCAACCAAACCCTTTACATTCGGCGGTACCTCAGCACCGTCCAAAGCACCATAAAGACTGGGCAAAAGCCGCCTAAATTCTATTGCACTGCTGTAATACATCAGTGCAACAGCTGCAGGTGAACCTATGTATAAAGCCCTCTCCCGCTCAATATTGTCAGCAATACCAATCACCGCTCTGGCAATGACAACAACCCTAGCCAACGCTGCGTTCGGCCCAGCAGCTTTCGCCAGCGCAGAAGAGAGTACCCCAAATTATTGGGGCTTTATTGACAGCAGCGGAAAGCTAGCGATAGAGCCCAAGTTTCTCTCTGTCAGAGACTTTCATGAGGGTTTGGCAGCAGTTCAAATTAGCGTCAAAGAGGGAGATGCGAGCACTAGCGAGAAATGGGGCTTCATCGACAAATCGGGAAAAATGGCAATAGAAGCGCAATTCGACGAAGTGCACGCTTTTTCAGAAGGTCTGGCGGCGGCCAGGCAAGGGAAATGGGGCTTCATTGACAAAAGCGGAAAATTTGTCATCGAGCCTCAGTTCGATGACGCTGATCGCTTCAGCGAAGGCCTCGCACCGGCAGCGATAGGCACTCTAAGGTGGGGCTTCATCGACAAAAGTGGCCACTTTAAAATCGAGCCCAATTTCAAGTCAGCCCAGCCATTTGCTGACAAGCGAGCCGCCGTTCTCTTTGGTGATGGCTCTAATTCATACACCTTTCATATCAGCGAAGACATCTATGACGTCAGAGGTGGGCGCTGGAGTTATATCGATAAAGAGGGCCAGATTGTAATAGACAGCCGCTTCGATGCCGCTGGATTATTTAGTCAGGGTCTAGCACCAGCAGCCGTGGGTGCCAATCAAGGCACCAATCAACCCGATAAATGGGGTTTTATCAACCGCGATGGCTACCTCACTATCAAACCTCAATTTAACTCTGTTCATGCCCCTTCAGAAGAATGTGCGGCGGTGCAGTTTGGTACTTGGAAGAAAATAGGCAAGGGCCATCGGTCTTGGATACCAGGTAAGTGGGGTTATATAAACCTGAAAGGCTCAACCCTAATTGAGCCGCAATACCAGGGTGCAGACCGCTTTTCTGAGGGCTTGGCCAGCGTTCTTGTCGATCAAAAATACGGCTACATCAACAAGAAAGGCAAAATGGTTATTGAACCTAAGTACAGGGCCACAGGCGAATTCCATGAGCAACTTGCTCCGGTTCAGCCCTGAGCCACGGGCCACGGAGCTTGCTGGCTTAGCCCTGCCCTTTAACAGCAGCAAAACTCTGCACGGCATCACTACCCAAAAATCCAGCGCGCTCGTGACTGACTTCGATCACCGTGGCAGCCGGTGGACAGAACAACCTGATGTTGCTGCGCGGATCGGCACCCAGCCCCCGTGATATATGAATTTTGGTGCCACCAACATCAAGCATGCCCGATGCGTTTTGGCGCGGCAATTCAGAATCGGTAATGATAGCTCCAAGACCAGGCAAGCGCACCTGACCACCATGGGTATGGCCACCAAAGGCCAAGTGCAATCCTGCCCGTGAGAGCATTTCTAGCTGCCTGGGCAAATGGAAAAGACCTAGTTTCAAAGCTCCTGCGGGTGCTGCCTGCATCAGTTTTTCTAACTCGGCTTCTTTGATACCAGGATAGTCAATGCCAGCGATAAAAAGGTTTTCGCTAGCAATATAGTGAGACTGATTAACCAGTACTTTAAAACCACCGGCCTCTAGGGCAATACGATGTGGCTCGACATTGTTACGCTCTGCCGGATGGCGATGCTGACGGAATATCCGCCCCATAGTTTTGTTATAAATCGAATAATCATAATAATCATGATTGCCAAAAACAGCATAGGCACCCAAGCGGGGCTGACGAGAAAGCAATTTAGGGCCGTATTTCAAGCCATCAAGAAATTCGAAAACATCGCCCGTGAGCACGACCAAGTCATAATCTTGATCAGTGATAGCGCGAATAAATTCAACTTTCTCGTCATCATTACCGGACAAATGCAAATCAGAAAGATGCAAAATTTTCAGAGATTGATGGCTGACAATAGCACTGCCAGTAGTATCAGACTTTGTCTGCACAGCGATGCGCTCAAGGCGATAGCGTCTAGTCTCAACTCTAGTGCCATAGTAAAAGAGCCCCAGACCCAAAGTGGCCAGTGAGAGACCAGCTAGACCAAGGTAGAGCTTGTAGCGCCCACTATTGTCAGCCTTAGACACTTTAGACAAACTCTTCCACCACGTGATAGCGATCCGAGGGTTTATTACCTGGCACAGCGGTAGGGCGCGGTGCCGAATCAGGCGCAGTTAAGGTATTAGCCAACCAACGGAAAGGAAAAGCAATACCCACCATAATTAAACTGCTGACAAAGTCATAAAGCAGGGGATACCAACTCATATTACGGGCATGCTGAAAGACCCAAGGCTGCCAGGCAAGCGATGCCCGATTGCCATCAAGTAGATAAGAAACTAGACAGCTGCCTAACAGATAAAAGATACCAGAGAGGTGCACGACAATCAGGCCAGCAATAACCGACATCAGCTGACTGACACTGGTGCGCTTTCCGCGGGTAATCATTCCCACCACAGCGGAGGCCGGAATTAGGGCCAACAGGTAGCCAAAACCAGGCTCTAGATAGTAACCAACACCGCCACCAGAGGCAAAGGCGTGGATGCCGAGAAAAGGCCCCAGAACGCCAAGGGCAATGAAGGTAGCACAGGCAGCAGCACCAAGCATCGGCCCTAGAACATAGCCAACAAAAACTGCAGCTGCTGCCAGTGGCATATAGAAAGTTTTGCGCACTGGGTTTGTCGGAGCCTTAAGCAGCGGCACATAGGCTTCTACTTTGCTCTGATAACGCTCAGGCACGATGTTGAAGGCATAGCGAATTTGGTTCTCAGCAAAGCTTGTGAAATTGCGCTTAGTGGCGATAGGCACTTCAAACGAGGTAAAGGAAGCGAGGAAGAGTAAAAGCACTCCAAGCAAGGTAAGTACGATCTGGCCCAAAAGTGACCGGCGTCTTGTGCGCGGCGATATATCCTGGGCAACTAAACGCAATTTTCCACCTCATCTGAACCGCTCTATTTTCGTTTGCCGCCTTATGACAAGTCAAGCCCTGCTATATCCAGAGCATGCACAGAAGTCATGTCTTTTTCGCAATACTTTCAGGTTTAAGCAAAATTCGTATCGGTTACAGTCAAAGCCGGCGGGATAAAGAGCTCGTCAAGAGACTCAGGACTGAAGCTAAAACCTGGTATTAACGAACTAACATCTCGTTCTTTTACCCGTTTCTTAAATAAAGTGAGGAAATCTGGTGACGAGAGTCTATCAGTCCAGAGCACAAGAGCGTCTTCGCCATTGTCTTGATAGTAATTGCGCCGCACACCAAGGCTACGGAAACTATATTTGCCATACAAACGTTGGGCTGACTCGTTTGATACTCGTACTTCTAAGGTAATCCAGTCAGCTCCAACTTTGCGCGCTTGAATGATGTCGTTAACCAATAGACGCTCACCCACATGCAGGCGCCGGAAGTCTGGATGCACTGCCAGAGTAGTAATGTGAGCTTCTTCGCCAATCAACCAGAAACCGGAATAGCCCAAGATTCTTTTGTCCTGGCAATCACGCGCGGCAAAATAGTGACCAGTAGAATTTGTTAGCTCATTAGTAAAAGATTGGCGCGACCAATGATGAGAGCCAAAAGCCACGGGTTCAATTTCCATGACTTGCTCAAGATCGCTCAGAGTCAGAGCGCTTATCTCAACTAGATTCGACTTTTTCGATGGCATCGCCGTTTTTCAGTGTCACAGATGCACCCCGCAAATAAAGCGGCTCGGTCAGCCGATAATGAAATGCAGAAGCGCCCAATCCTTTCAAAGATACCCGAAGCCAGGCCATTTTAGCTTGTAATGAAGCAATATTATTAACGACAGCGCTTAATTGCGCCCGCCAAACAGGCTCAACTTCACTTGGCAGAGCCAACAGCTTAGCCATAACAGCCGGGTCGACATGCCAGAGCGGGCAGAGAGGCAACTTCTCTGGCAGACTCTCGTAAGTTAAGTAGACCGGCTCTTGCACAGCCACTAAGTCATAGTAAGCAAAAAGCGGCTGCGGGCGATAGACGGCAAGATAGCAATGGCTGCGGGAGGCGGCTTTGATTACACCAAAGCGTTGCTGCGAAACTTCCTCTGCCGTCAAACCAAGTGTTTGCTCAAGCAAATCGAAGCAGGCAACTTCAAGAGAGTTCAAACCAATAAGCGGTACATTGAGAGCCTGTGCCAGAGTACGGGCTGTGGTAATGGCTACGCGGATACCAGTGAAACCACCAGGTCCGATGCCCACCGCAATGGCACCAATATCAAATTTGCTTAACTGCTTCTCGCTCAGCAGCCTATCTATGGTTGGAATTAAGAGACTGACTGACTCCTGGCGATTAGCTTTTTTGGCACCAACCATATTGCCACTAAGGGGCAAACGCGGGTCGTCGACAGCTAGCTCAGCAAAGTCTATGCGCTCACTGGCTAGCAGTTCGCCTTGAGGCTGCTGGGAAGCTCGTTCTAAAGAGTCGCCTTCAAACAGAGCGACTGTTAATTCACGCCCACTCGTATCAAAAGAAAGAAAGAGCATTATTCTTCTTTCTTCTGCTCGTCATCACTTGAATCAGAAGGTTCAGCGCCGCTTGGACTTTCGTCTTCCGCAACTGGTCCATCGACTGGTCCTGCAACTGATCCATCAGGTTGACCCTCTGGAGTCTCACCACTGAGCAAGTCGTTGACGCCCTGGGCCCCAAGCAAAGCCTCTAGATCTTCAATACTGATAAAGCCATTTTCGCCATCAGGATTAATGCCTTGAGCTTCTTGTACTTGCTTGATGATATTGATCAAGTCTTCAGGAGTCATGCCCTCAGGCAAGTTCTCAAAAGTAAGATTGTCGAGATCATCAACATCTACCGATTGCGGTTGCGCCCGGAAGAGCTGCTGAATTGACTCTGCCTGGATGCTGCGCAGAAGTTGATTGAACATATTGAACGCTTCGCGCTTATATTCTTGCAGCGGATCTTTTTGACCATAGGCTCTGAGCTGAATACCCTCGCGCAGCAAGTCAATGTTGTGCAAGTAATCAACCCACTTGCTATCAATGTTGTGCAGCAAGACCTGACGCTCAAATTCGCGCATATCTTCAGTGCCAATATGCTCTTCGCGCACCTTATAAGCTAGCTCTACATCTTCCCAAAGCTTCTGTCTCAAGTCTTCATAGGCAAGACCCTTAAGCTCTTCTACTTTAACTTCAGCCAACATCGGAATATCAACGGCGAGGTTGCGCAGTACTTCTGGAAGCTGATCGTCGTCCCAGAGATCGCTAGATGAGTCTGGATCAATCTGAGCTTCGAGAATCAAGTCTAAGTGCTCGCGCAGCATGTCGAGCATGCCCATTTTCAGGTCAGCTTTCTCTAAGATGCGACGACGTTCGCGGTAAATAACTTCACGCTGAGTATTGAGCACATCGTCGTATTGCAATACGTGTTTTCTGGTGTCGAAGTGATGGGCTTCAACTTTCTTCTGAGCATTTTCAATAGACTTACTGACCATGCCAGATTCAATCGGCATATCCTCATCGGCCTTGATCATGTCCATCAAGCGCGATATGGCAGCTCCGCCAAAAATACGCATCAGTTGATCTTCAAGAGACAAGAAGAAACGAGTGGTTCCAGGGTCGCCCTGACGGCCAGCCCGACCTCGCAACTGGTTATCGATTCTTCGGGCTTCGTGCCTCTCTGTACCAATAATGTGCAAACCACCAACAGCAATAACTTCATCGTGCTCTTTATCGGTTTGCTCTTTCATTTTCGGGGTCAACTCTTTGACCTTAGCCTCATAAAGAGCCAGTCTTTCTGGGTCGTTATGCAGTTCCTCTTGATCAGGAAACTCTTTGAGCAATTTTTCTTTAGCGAGATATTCGGCGTTACCACCAAGCAAAATGTCAGTACCACGACCGGCCATGTTGGTCGCTACAACTACCGCACCCTTACGACCAGCCTGAGCCACAATCATCGCTTCTTTAGCGTGCTGTTTAGCGTTCAGTACATGGTGGTCGATACCCTTGCGAATAGCTGCCACTACTTTAGCGGTGCGCATCATTGAAAACAGCCGCTCAGCCAATTCCTCTTCTTTAGGAAATTCGCTTTCAGCCTTTTTCACAAGCTCTTGCAGTTTATCGATGTCGATCTGACCGGGGCGCTCAAAGATTTTGCGCAGGCCTTCGATGGTCTCACCGCTTAGATTGCGAGCCTTCATATGAGTATCAATGTTTTTGATTTTCCAGATCAAATACTCGCCCATTTTTTGGGGCTTGCTCAATAGCTCGTCAATCAGTTCTGACTTTTCAATCGAGACTGTACCAACAAGAACGGGACGACCCAGCTGGTGCATGTCCACAATTTCTTCTACAACGGCGATGTATTTCATGCGCTCGTTTTTATAGATGATGTCTGGATAGTCAATACGCTGGTTGCCACGGTTGGTGGGAATGGCCACCACATCGAGGTTGTAAATCTTAGAAAATTCAGAGGCCTCGGTCATAGCAGTACCAGTCATACCAGCAAGCTTTGGATAGAGCCTGAATAGGTTTTGATAGGTGATCGAAGCGTAGGTCATGGTCTCTTCTTGAATCGGCACACGCTCTTTCGCTTCAATTGCTTGGTGCAGACCATCGCTCCAACGGCGACCTTGCATCATACGGCCGGTAAATTCATCAACGATGCAAATTTCGGGCTTGCCTTCTTCGTCTGGATGAATTACATACTCAGTATCTATGCGATAAAGCTCTTTAGCGCGCAAGGCTTGCACTAAGTGGTGCGAATAGTTATGGTGCATATCGAAGAGGTCAGCGACATCGAGCATTTTCTCAGCATTGATGATGCCTTGCTCGGTCAAAAGAACGTTGCGTTGTTTTTCATCAACCCAGTAGTCGCATTCTTCGTCGTCTTTGTCTTTGCCACGCTCAAGCAGAGGGGCCAATTGCGCCATACGCACATAAAGGTCAGTGTGTGAATCGCGGGGGAAACCAGAAATAATCAATGGTGTTCTGGCTTCGTCAATAAGGATGTTATCGACTTCGTCGACGATAGCGAAGTAATAGGGTCGCTGCACTAGCTCATCGAGAGACTTGCGCATATTGTCGCGCAGATAATCAAAGCCGAATTCATGGTTAGTACCATAGGTAATATCAGCACGATAGGCTTGATATTTCTCGTGATCAGGCTGGTGCGAATAAACCAAACCAGTAGTAAGACCAAGGAAGTTATAGAGGCGGCCCATCCACTCAGAATCTCGGCGAGCCAGGTAATCGTTGACAGTGACAACGTGGACACCACGACCAGCTAGAGCATTGAGGTAGGTCGGCAAGGTAGCAACCAGGGTTTTACCTTCACCGGTGCGCATTTCAGCAATTTTATTAAAGTGCAGGGCGGCACCACCCATAAACTGTACGTCGAAGTGACGCATTCCTAGAACGCGCTTGCCAGCTTCGCGACAGACAGCAAATGCCTCAGGCAAAATTTCTTCTAGAACATGGGCCAGCACAATATCTTTCTTGGTGCGCATCTGCCCGGGCATTTTCGGGGTTTCGTCAGGAATGAGCTTAGCGTCTTCAACGTCTTTAAGAGCGTTGGCGATTCTGGCCTTAAACTCAGCGGTCTTACCTTGCAGCTCTTCATCAGTAAGCTTCTGCATGGCGGCTTCAAAAGAATTGGCCTTATCCACATACGGTTGGAGATGCTGTACGCGCTTTTCGTTGGTATCTCCGAACAATTGCTTGAGAAAACCTTTCGCCTTCTCTTCCAGAACGTCCAACATCAGCTAAATCTCCCAGCAAATAGAATGCATCACGGCGTATCTTACCGCTAAAAACAGTTGCGGCGCCGTCAGTACCACGGCTATTTTAACATCTTGCAGTATCCCTCTTGGGATGCTCAGAGACAGCCACGCCTGCTATCATTGGCTCGTCAAGGGCGCCAAGCCGCACCGGGGCTAGATATGAACAAAACTGAATATCATGGACAACAACAATGAACGAGCCGAAGCCAAGCACTGATACGAACGAGCAGCCGAAGAAAGCTCTCTCAGGCCTTTCTCTGGAGGAATTGACTAAATTTGTCAAAGAGCAGGGCCTGCCAGCCTTCAGAGCTAAACAAATTCACACCTGGATTTATGTCAAATATGCAAACTCTTTTGACGAGATGACAGATCTCTCAGTTGAGTTGCGAGAAAAGCTTAATCAAGTGGCCCAAGTGCCTTTGCTCAAAATTGCCCACCTCGAAGTAAGCAGAGACGGCACCCGTAAATATCTTTTTGAGCTACCAGACGGCAAATTAGTCGAATCGGTTCTAATGACTTTTCAAGACCGCCCCAGCCTATCAGCCTGTCTCTCCTCACAAGTTGGTTGTGCCGTCGGTTGTACATTCTGCGCCACGGGTTATTTGGGCTTCAAGCGCAATTTGACCAGTCAAGAAATTGTTGACCAGGCCATGTCAATTCAGCGCGAATCAGGCCAACGCATTGCTAACATCGTCTACATGGGCCAGGGCGAGCCCCTGCTCAACACTGAAGAAGTAATTGCCTCTATTCACGTGGTCAATCAATCGGTAGGAATTGGTGCTCGCCACATAACTGTATCGACCTCAGGCGTGGTACCAGGCATCAGACGGTTGGCTCAAGAGAACTTACCGGTTACCTTGGCTCTATCACTGCATGCCCCCGATGCTTACACCCGCGAAGAGATTGTGCCGATTACAAAAAAATGGCCTATCAACGAAGTGATGGCCTCGGTGCGCGACTACTACAAAACCACAAAGCGACGCGTGACCATCGAGTATGTATTGCTTGAAGGAGTGAACGACTCAGTGGAACAGGCCAATCAGCTAGCCGAACTAGTGAAAGATCTGCACTGCAATATCAATTTAATTCCCTTCAATCCCACTAAAAACAACGAAGGCGAAATCATGTATGGTCGCCCCGAAATGCAGGTACAGCACCGCTTTGCTAACGCCGCCGGGCGCACAGGTAAAACTGTCACCATTCGCCTTGAGCGCGGTACCGATATTGACGCGGCTTGCGGTCAGCTAGCTAACAAGTTTGTGCAAAACTGACACTGCCAAACTCATGAACAGCAGGTTCATAGACTCCAATTCAAGAGCAAAAAAATATTCCACGAGCTAAAGAGCATCGTGGAATATTAGGGAAACCTGTTTTCGATAGCTCTAAAAACTATCTGTTTGAATAAGCGCTATATATCAAGTTATTGATATAAGCTTCGCCGGTTGGATTACCACCACCACCAGCATTGGCTGAATTAGCGAAACCAACAATCGTGATAAACAAGGCCAAAACTACTAAGCTAACGATACGTCTTTTCTTCTCGCTCATTATTCTCTCCTCAAAGCAAACAACATACTAGCAGAGAAGGAATTGGGCACAAGCCCCTGACAACGAGCCAACAGAATTGCTTCCTTCAAATTTTACAAACGCGCGAAATAAACTTGAAGAAAAGCTCGAAAGCTTAAATCCGTCTCAGCGTAATAGTTAAGAGAAAACCCGAGGCCGTGAGCACCATCAAGGGCAGATAAGCAGCAAGTGTTCCGTCCAGGCGCCCATTGACAGCTAAAGCCGTAGTAATTTCTTGTAGGAGAAAGAAACTGACGATCAAGAAACCACCATAGATCAGCGAAAAATCAGCCCCTTTTCGCTTGCGAAAGAGCACCATCGGGGCGGCGGCCAAAACTAAGAAAAAGCAGCTAAGTGGATAAGAAAACCGTCGGTGATACTGCAACAAAAGATAAGGAGGCACCGCAACTGATGCCTTCTGCAAAAGCTTTATGTTGCCCCAAAGTTCTCCTGTGGTCTTATCCAAAGTGGTTTTGAAATTCATACCAATGGTCTTATCTGATTGCACCACAAATGGTAATTGCATTGAAGCAAACTGCATTTGCACCCCACTTCCAGCAGTCTGCTGGTGGGGTTGAGAGCTATCAAATAGCTCGAAAATCCGGCCGTCATGAAGCGTCCAGGCACAGTTTAGCCACTGAGCCGAGCCGGCATAAACGAGCTTAATCACGTTCTTATCAGTCAAGTCAAAACAAACCAAAGTCGAGACTTTCTTACCTTGGTCGACAGCAACTATTTGCTCTTTGCCCAATTCAATAATTTTAGAGGTACTCAGAACTCTACCATCATCAGACTTCTCTTCCAACCTCAACTCTGAGCGCTCAGGGAAAGGCCGCTGGGCTTTATTAGCAGCAATGATAAATAAACGACGAGCAAGATCTCGACACTGTGGTGCCGCATACTCAGAAATGACAAAAGCCGCTGAAGAACTGACAAAACCCATAACTAAAAAAGGAGCAAGCACCCGCAGCAGTGGTACGCCCAGCAGCTGCAAGGCCATTACTTCGCAATCGCGACTGGAGCGTATCAAAACAAGCATTACGGCCATAACCACCCCTGATGGCAGGCAATAGACCATACCTGTAGGCAGCTGCAAAGCCATGATTGTCATCACCGTTTGCAACGACAAACCAGATGCTGTCATCATGTCGATCACGTTTTTAAACTCAGCAGTGCCGTAAAAAATGCCAAGTATTGCAAATGTGCCGACTGCTAGAACTTGCAGTGTTTCGAGCATGATATAACGGTCATAGAGCTTCATTTTCGCTAGGCCTCAGAAGCACCAGCGAGTATAGGGAGTAATATCGTGCTCTATGGGCAGCTCAGCGTTGATAGTGGCTGGTACTTCCCGACCAGCCTGACAGAGAATATGCCCCGTAGAATCAACAATAGTAGAAGGCCCCAAAGCTGTAGCAAAGACAAAAGAGCGGTGATTTTCCACAGCCCGCATAACGCAAAATGACACCATTTGATCACTCAATATGGAGAGGCGAAACCAACTATTGTCGCTTGAATCAATTAGAACTTCCCCTCCCGCTCTTACACCGGCAGAGCAAATTTGTGGTGAGACATTCTCGAAACAAACAACCGGAGATACTTTTACCTTTTTAAAATCAAAGACAACGGCTCTCTCTCCGGAACTCACGTCATTATACTTTTTACCAACACCGTAAAGTACTGTACCAAGCGGCGTAAGTCGAATCCAGTCGGGAGTATACTCGCCCACCGGCACAAGATAACGCTTGTGATAAATATCGGGTATGACTCTGCCATCTTCGGTGAAGGCACAAACAGAATTAAAAAGTCTTTCCTGCGGATCTTTATCAAAGATTCCTAGCACCCAGGCTTGCTTACGCCTGGCAGCAATTTGCGATGCCTGATTGAGAGAGCTGGCATTGGCTCTAAAGTTTAGAGCAATCGACCATTCCGGCCAAATACAGACAGAATTGGCTGGGCTTTTTGCACTTAGTTCAAAGTATGTTTTAAGAACATCGATGCCAGACACCTGATGCGCTTTAACAGAACGACCCGCCTGCAATGCCGAAAATAGCAGGGTTTTCTTCTGTGCCGTTCGCTCACTGTCTAAGCGTGAGTATCCGAACCACAAAAGCAACGCTGAAACCAATACAGTCAAAGACGTATGGACCAAGAGCCGTGGCCGACTAGCAAAAACAATAGGAGCAAACTTATCACGCCCCCAAACATTGGAGACCAACAGAGCAGCAAGATTGGCATTGACCAGCATTATCCAGGCACTGATGCCAACTCCACCGATAATAGAAGCGCTCTGTATAACCACTAATTGCTTATATTGACTATAGTGCAAGGGCGACCAGGGAAATCCCAGTAGTTGCGTGGTATTGCACATGCGGTCTATCAAGACCCAAGCCAGCGGAAGAACTAAAAAAGTGGGCCAGTGCCAGTTTCCCCCCTGCCGGATTGGCAACCAACCACTAACCAGAGGTATCGCTTTGAGCAAGCAAGGAAAAACCGATACATAAAGCCCCTGCCAAGCCGCCAGCATCAGCCAGATAGCAAAAGCAGCGAACTGCGGACAGTAGGAAAAGGTGCCTTCGCAATAGGCTGAGCGAAAAGTAAGGAGCCAACTTAAGTAGACCAGGTTATAACCCATACCAAAGCAAAAGCCACGACAACCGGCCAACCAAGGGCTGCCGGAGGCAAAAGCTAACAGCAAAAGAGTTGTAGGCAAAAACCAGGGCAAATACCACTGCTCCAAACCAGGAGCGCAAAAGCCAAGTACAGCGCCGCAGAGGGCCGCAACAATACGCCAGTACCCTTCGGAGCGACCCGAAGAGGGCAAAGAGGTCAGAGGAGGAGCCTCGTCTCGTAAATGAGCGGAGATTAAACCAGACACTAAACTTCGCAATGGCAAGGAATTCGACTACACACATTAGCGCACATAGAGCGCTAAATACCAGTAGTCAGGAGTCATGGAAGAATCAAAGATTTTCATTTTGGCCCAAATACCAAAGGCCTGATTAGCTCACCACAACTTCAATGAGAATGTGCACATGACAATTGTGCCTTCAATCGATAGACTGACCCAATAATAAAGAAGCAGCTTAACGTCAGTTTAGGTAGGCCTTCTAAACCTTGCCCGAGTGAAGTAATGCACCCAGAAGTCAAATTTTTTACAGACGCCATGGCCGTGATCTGCGCGCTGATCACGTTTTCGTATTATCTCTTACTCTTCTATAAGCCGAAGAGACGCAAGGCCGACCGTTCATTTAGTAGCGTCACAGTAATTGTTCCAGCCCACAACGAACAGCGCTATATAGAAGCCTGCTTGCTATCTATAATTAAGGCTGAATTTAAAGGCGAAAAAGAAATCATAGTTGTCGACGATGGCAGCACTGACGCCACCGCCGAAATTGTCTCGCGCATCAAGGCAGTAACACTGATCAGACAACCGCACAGAGGCAAAGCAGCCACTATCAATATGGCCATTGCTAAAGCTAAAGGCGAACTTGTTGCCATCATCGATGGTGACACCGAAATAGACGCTAATACTTTAGAAGTAATGCGCAAGGACCTAGAACAAGAAAAGACAGCAGGCACCACCTGCCCAGTGGGAGTGAAGAATCGCAATGTTGGCCTGCTCATGTGGCTACACGTCGAAGCGCTCTATGTTTCACTCTTGCGCTCAATTATGACTAAAGTTAATGCCAACATTATCAACTCAGGTCAGTGCGGAATGTTCCGCAAAAAAGAGTTGGTCGAGTGTGGTGGCTTTTCCACATTCGGTCTTTCCGAAGATATGGACATAGCAATTCGCCTTGTCAGAGCTGGTTATCACCTTGCTCTCAGCGAGGGCACAATGGCTCACACCAACATGCCAGATAATTTCGCCTGGTTCTGGCAGCAGCGGCTGCGCTGGTTTCGCGGTAGCCTCAACAATGTTATGCGTCATACGCGCCTGAACACTGGCATCATAGATCTCTACAGCATGCCCCTGGTAATCTATGGCTACGTTCAGTCTTTGATTATGGGCGGCTTTACTCTCTACAAGATCATGGACGGATATTGGGCTCACGTGCAGGCCTCCGGTCAGTTTTTGAACTGGCCCATTGTTGCCTTTCTTATCGATTGGGTATCAGCAGTTGGCATAGTTAAATGGACCTTTAGACTTATGTCCGGAGCATTGCCATTTACCCCGGTCGACCTAATTGGTGCCATCGGCTCAATTTTGAGCTATCCGCTCTTTGTCATTGCCATTATCAAATTTGATAAGAAATTCGATGTCAACCACATTATCCCCATATTGTTTATGGCCCCGCTCTGGTGGCTATGCATGATCGTTCAAGTAATTTGCATACCGGAGTTATTCAACAAGAAGCGCTATAACATCTGGACAAAGCCATCAGTTAACCAACCTCTTCCGGCTCCCAGCAAGGCAGCTGCAGGAGTTGAATGAGTACGACCACAACTAGACCGAAACCACTTTATGTCGCACAAGTGGCTGGGTTGCTGCTTATCAGTGGCGTTCTTGCGGCCATCTACACCATCTGCTGGGGCCTGGCCCGCAGCAATCCCTATGCCATTGAATATGAAGGCCATGTTTTATGGGCCTGCTTGCAGCTGGCCAAAGGCAGCAACATCTACAATTTAACAGCTCTGAGTCAAGACCCATGGAGCGTGGTTATATATAACCCTCTATATTTTGTCATTGGCGCTCTTTTACTAAAATTATTTGGCACCAGCTTCATACCTTTGCGCCTGCTGACTATGACTTCAGCCTTGCTGTGCTTTTTCAGTTTTGGGGCGCTATTGAACCGCTGTCGAGTGAGCGATTTTCATCTGATCATTGCCCTAGCCATGTTCATCGGCAGCTTGCCTGTACTGCACTGGTCTTCAGTGGCCAGAGTAGACCTCTTGGGCCTGGCCCTGGCAGTTATTGCCCTAGAAAGATTTGTCAAAAGCTGGAGCGATACCAGCGGCAGTGAGCAACCAAAACTTTCAATTGCTGCAGTAATACTTTCAACCTTGGCCTTCTACAGCAAACAGCAATATGTGGTCTTTATGGTTGCCACAGTTCTCTTTGCTTTATACAAGGGGCAAAAGCGCCTGGCCCTGCAGTATCTGGCTGCCTACACTCTATTGTGTCTAGCAATTGCCGCTCTGCTGCAGACCATAACCGGCGGCTACTGGGCCCACCTATCTTATGCCGCTGGCCTACCCTGGGAATGGGAGACAATCAAGCAATTTCTTATCCCCTTTCTCTTAGATGCAAAAACCTTAGCCGCCCTCAGTATTATTGCCGCCGCCACCTTCTGGCATAAAGAAGCAAGCAGTAACTTACTAACCAAATCACAAAGTATTGAGGCCCTGCCAACGATACTGCTGCTTTGCTCCATACTGCCGGCACTCTATACCATGGGCCTGCGTGGAGCCTTTCACAATCACTTACTGTGCTGTGAATTCGCCCTGTTTTGGTTAGGAGCTATTAAGCTAGAAAAGCTGCCCGCAAATTTCGCCACAGCAGCCATTTTTGCTAGCGCTGCCAGCATGGCACCACTAATAGGTTTTACCGCTGAAATGGCTTTCTGCCATGCCCTGCGGGCTGATACAAAAGAAACCATAAGCATGCTAAGCCAGAGCTGCACAGATAAACCCCTACTACTAACCGAAGACCCTTCACTGGCCATATTTGCCGGAGCAGAACCAGCAATGGTTGATGCCACCACCATCTTAAATATCGGCGCCTTGCATCCAGGTCAACTGGATCTCTTGCTACAAAGACTCGATCAGAAAGCCTACGGGGCTGTCATCATCAATGCTCACGATGCCAGCGAACATAAAGAGCAGATCTGGAGAACCCCCGTGGTCAAAGCTATCCTGAAAAATTACAGCCCGTCAGGAAAATCTGGTGGCAACGGTATGAAGCAAGTAGTATTTCTGCCCAATAAGCAACTTTAAACAGCCCGCAGAGCGAATTAGAATTAAGTAAGCATGGACAATCTTGAAAAACATGACTCAAATCAGGCTATCCTGACCAACAGATAAGCCGACAAGCAAATAAGCAAAGATAATTTCAACACCGAGATTCTAGAAGTGACTGCGCAAACACTGTTAGTACCATCAAAGCAAACAGTTAATGAGGCCAAGGAAGCTGACAAATTTGCCTCGGCACACCTAGAGCAGCGAGCACCGTTCTTTCGTCGCCTTGCTGCTGTCACTTTGTATGACTACGTCGCCTGCCTTTGGATCGTCACTATTGCCGTTGTCGCTTGTCGCACTTTGCTCGGTGCAGATGGCACCAGATTGACAGCACACGCTCCGATTCAAACACTCACCTTGATCGTCTTTTTATTTAGAGATAGTTTTTTCAATGGCCGTGGCCTGGGCAAAGGCTTACTTGATTTAGCGGTGGTAGACGAAAAGACGCGAGGACGAGCCACTATCGTTCAACTGCTACTGCGAAACTTAGTCTTCTTCGCCCCCTATTTTGTCTATCAACTGGCAGCGCCAATATGCGGGCACGAACTACTAACTAACCTGCAAATTTTCGCAGTTGCCTACACATTCTTGGTGCTTCTAATCGAAACCATTTTAATGCTCAGCGGCACTGGCATGAGGTTGGCAGATAAGCTTTCTGGAACAATCGTGGTGCAACTAAAGACCCCAGATCAGTGCTAAACACCAAGCTCGAAAACCTGCTTACCAATGGTTTTGCCTTTCTACTCTTCATCTCCTGCCTGAGCAAGTTTGGCGCAAATATTGATCACACTTTGCAATGCGGCGATACTGCCTGGTTAATAAAGACCGGTCAATACATTCTTTCTCATGGCATTCCGGCGACAGATTGCTTTAGCTTTACTTGCCCAGACCGCCCCATCGTCATTTACCAATGGCTGTTTACCATTGCTCTCGGCGTACTTTTTCAGCATGGCGGTCTCTGGTTAGTGGGGCTGGCGGCTGGTATAGCCACCGCCCTAATTTATTTATGCTATCTGCCAGTCTCAATGATAAGACAGGGGGTCAAACCCATCTATGTCTTTGGCCTGCTCAGCCTGGTCTGCAGTCCTATATTTTTCTGGGCTCGGCCCCAGTTAATATCATTTCTTCTAATTGCAGTATTCACTATTATTCTTGAGCGTTTTCGCAATCATGGTTACAACAACTCTCTCTGGCTACTGCCACCGCTCATGGTGCTATGGGCAAACACACATTCTTTTTGGTTCATTGGTTTAGCAATGGTAGCGACCTATCTTCTGATAGAGCTAGGGCAAAAGCAGTGCCAAAATCGCCAGAGACTGCTCCTTCTTCTTTTTGCCTGCATCGGGGCGATACTGGTAAACCCTTATGGTTGGGGCCTGATTACCTACAACCTTTCATTCACCACGGAGCCCGACTTCGGCTCAATAAGAGAACTACAACCAGTTCTGCTCACTCATCCGCGCTTGTTTATCAATCACTTACTCTACCTAACCCTGGCCTGGCTAGTCATTCTCAGGGGGCACCGCAGCGTACCCCTGGCGGGGTTGATTTTAGCAGCCGTAGCAAGTGCAGCCGCCTTAATGTTCTACCGCTTTGTACCAGTGGCGATACTGCTTACCTGGCCCTATATGGGTTTGGCCCTAAGTAGAATGACGATTTTCAATAGAGACCAGACAAAGCCACTGAAGCAATTTTCAAATTTAGAAAGCTGGGGTTTTGCCGCTATCGCCATTAGCTGTGCAGTCTTTTCCTTCCTGCAGCGCTTTCCAGCGGGACAAGCCGTCTGGTTTACCAATTCAGACACTAATCTTGAAACCACAATTTTTCTCAAACAACACCCCGATCTAACCAAGAACATGTTTTGCGACCCGGCCATAGGCAACTGCCTAATTTTCGAGAATCTCAGCCCGGTCTTTATTGATACACGTTTCGATTTCTATGGTCGGAAATTTTGCACTGAATACA
Organism: uncultured bacterium; assembly: GCA_913063055.1. Lineage (GTDB taxonomy): Bacteria > Cyanobacteriota > Vampirovibrionia > Obscuribacterales > Obscuribacteraceae. The sequence goes on along the minus strand of CAJXZK010000029.1, from coordinate 4,776 downwards.
ACAACTGCTTCAATGCCGAAGAGGGCTGGCAAAGCTACCTGGCGAAGTGGCAGGTTAGCTCACTATGCGTGGACGACTCTTATCAAATCTATCAAGCTCTATTATCTTCACCAGACTGGCTATTGGTTTTTGACGACCAACATTTCTCGCTTTGGCTACCTAATAACCAAGCCGGAGAGAAGAAGCGGCAAGAACTAGTCACCAGCATGGGGGGCCGAGAACTTAGTAATTTAGCTCCGCAGCGACGTCAAGAAATGCCCGAGCAGCTCTGTCGCAAACATGCACTTACGGCAATTTCTTATTTATCAAAAGGCCAAAAGAAACTGGCTTTGCAAGAAGTAGAACTTGGTCTGAGCTGGTCAAAACAAGGCAAGCTAGCTGCTTTTCTCGAACGGCTCAAAAAACACCTACAAGAGAATTAGAGCGAATTAGAGCCCAGACTAGCCGACATTAGCTAAAGCCCGACCAGTGCCAGAGGCAAAAGCCAGCGAGTCTTCAGGCAGTGCTTCAAAGACAAACTTACCGCTCTCAACTTTTACTCGGCCCCATGGAATACCAGGCTCGTGATCAAAGACCACCAACCAATTTTGCTCAGCTGCTCGGGCCAGCCATTCTGACTTGATGTCGCAACTAACCAGGGGATAATGGTCATAGCCCATGACCCAAGGCGGGGTGATGTGACTCTTGGTGGGAAGAATATCAGCGAAATAAACGCCTTTTTCGCTTTCTGACTCGAAATAAACGACTTGATGATGACTGGTGTGCCCACCGGTGACTTTTACCCAGACACCAGGCACCACTTCATAATCACCATCGACGAACAAAATTTGATCGTGTTCTTTCAGTGGTACGAAATCATCAGGTCTATAGCTGGCCTTAGCCCGAGCATTTGCCTTAAAAGCAAAATCCCATTCGCCTTTCTGCACGACGTATTGAGCATTAGGAAATACAGGAACTAGCTTGCCATCTTTAAGCATGGTGGCACCACCAGCATGATCAAAGTGCAAGTGCGAAATAACAACGAAATCAATGTCTTCTGGCTTGAGATTGACTTGATCAAGAACAGTGGCAGAACTAACTAGCGACTTGAGACCGTAACGCTCTCTTTCCTTGTCACTCCAGCGATCACCCATGCCGGTTTCAATCAGCACTTTCTTATCACCAGTATCGATAAGGAGCAAATTGCAGGCTATCACCACGCGGTTGTGCTCGTCAGACGGAGAAGTCTTGCTCCATAGCGTCTTCGGCACCACACCGAACATAGCACCGCCATCGAGCCTGAATACGCACTCGCGAATGATCGAAAGATCGAATTTACCGAATCTCAATAGGCCCCCTAAAAGTAGAACAGCAACTATCTAATTTCTTGTGCCGTTCTTAATTTTAGCAGCTTCTTTACTGCGAGCGCGCTTGCCCTTCTTACCCTTACCATGACGTTTAATCAGCGGCACGGGGCTATTTGCTGGGCTCGGCAAACAGACATCAAAGGGTGTGACTATATGCAAATCAGCATGATGTTCACGGCTAGCTCTTTCGGTTGATTCTTGCACTCTTGATTCTAGCGCTCTTGTTTCTTGCGCCGCTTCATCGACGTGGGCTTCTTCTAGAGCCACTTCAGCCTCAACTATTTGCAAACGGGCCAACAGTTCGTTTAACTCAGGAATATTGTCACTCAGTGCCACAAGTGGCGGCATCAATGATACTTCCGCCAGGTCTTCGGCCAAATCAGAAAAATCTGCTGTATCTATCGTACAGATGAACGGCTCCTCGATGGTTTCAGCATATTCACTAGTTTCAACATCTTCTGGACAATCAACGGCAAAATTAGTGACTAAAGAACTATTGTAGTAGTCGGGCAAATGTATATCGCTATAGTTGAGACTGAGATCAAGCTCTTCTTGGCTCAACTGGGGGGTTGGCGCAGCCAACCGCTTTGTCAAAGCAGCCTCATCAATAACGCTTGCACGCTCTCCAAACCAGCGAGACTTAGAATTTTGTTGTCTCTCTCGCATCAAAGCATAATCTCGAGATTCACGGTCTATGCGAGCGCGCAAATGATTGAGATCGAGCTTATTTGACGCCTGCGCTTCCAACCTTGCACGGGTAGCCACTAACTTACGTTTTTCTAAGTGGTTGAGGTTATGGTTGACGCTGTCTAGTTTGGATGTCTTATTGCTGCCAAGCTTTTTATCACCGACTAAGGTATCCCAAAGACTAGATATCATCGCCATACAGCAACACCCCTCTATAAATACTCCGCCGCCAAACGGAACCTTCCTCACTATACAGGGCAGAAATATCGGATCAATGGGAAGAACCGCACATTTTTGATCTATGACAGAGCATTCATTTACGAGCCATAACAAAGCCAATGAAATTACTCAAAGCTGAAAGAGGCTTAACCCAAAAGAGAAGCGCTAAGATAGATATACACGAGAATTGATACACGTGAAATTGAACGAGTAAATTACCCATGCAAAATCTTAGGCCCGAGATAAAGGCAGTGTCGGCCAGACGAGCACTTAGTCAGTCAATCCTTGCAGTGTTAGTCGCAAGCTACACGACAGTATCGGCAACGGCACAAGTAGTAGCAGCAAAAGTACCAACAAAAACTGTCGACAAATACGAATATAAAGTCGAGTTTAACGGCACAACCACGCTTCTAATGGCCGACGATGGAGCGATTTGGCGAATTCCCCGTACCGGTATCACCTACTACTGCATGGCACCAGCTTGGGAAGTAATTATTTTCAATGATGCAACCAAGCGCGGACGAATCTTCCCCTATCAAAACTGGCTCAATAGGGTAGAAGGCAAAACTCCAATCCAGATAAAGTCAAAATCGATCATTCCATCATCCTTTAATGGCATGCCGGCTAGAAGTCTCTATCTAGAAATAGAACCGATGGAATCTCTAAAAAACGAAGGCGAATTTTTCTATCGTAGTAGCACAAAAAAGACCAAAGAATACTCACGAATGGAAGTATTAGAGCTACAAAACAAGAATATATCAAAGCAAGCCCTTAATTTTATTCGCTGGAAATTCGCCATGCCCTTCCTTAGTGGCCCCCTGCTAAAGTCTACCAATGTCTATTCAGACGGCAATCGCGAGACGACAGTCAGTACAACTTCGATTTCACGCACGACAATTCCGCTTAGCGATTGGCACATTCCAAGAAACTTCAAAGAAGTAGACAGCACTAGCAAAGTTAACAACGAAAGAGCCAACTACAAAAAAGCAGCAGAAATGTTTGACACACTAATGCCATAAAAAAAACTGCAAACCTTCCTTTGATACCGCCAGTGGTGACGCGATAACGACAGAAACTCGCGCTTTAGAAATTTCATAAATGAATATTTTTGCCTCTTGGCGGCTAGAAGCAAGCTTATTCCGGTTATGCTAGTGAGTTAAACAGGATTGGAGAGGACGTTTTCATGGCGACTTTATTAGAACAATTGCGGCAAATGACCAAAGTAGTGGCCGATACAGGCGAATTTGAGTCAATCGTCAAGTACCAGCCCCAAGACAGCACAACCAACCCATCTCTAATCATGGCCGCCGCCAAGATGCCAGCCTACGCCGCTTTAATCGACAGTGTTATTGCCGATGCCAAAGCCGAGCTGGGCAAGGATGCCGACAAGAAAAGCGTCGCAGAAAAAGCCTTTAGCCACTTGGCAGTTGCCTTCGGCAAGAAAATCTTAGAAATCGTTCCCGGTCGTGTCTCTACCGAAATCGACGCCCGCCTGTCATACGATACCGAAGCAACCATCAAGCAAGCCCGCGAAATCATTGCCCTATATGAAAAAGATGGCTTCACTCGCGAACGCGTTCTAATCAAAATTGCCTCCACCTGGGAAGGCATTCAAGCAGCCGAAACCTTAGAAAAAGAAGGCATTCACTGCAATATGACTCTCTTGTTCGGCCTACACCAGGCTGTTGCCTGCGCTGAAGCCAAAGTCACCCTAATTTCGCCATTTGTCGGCCGCATCCTTGACTGGTACAAAAAAGACACCGGCAAAGACTACAAAGGGGCTGAAGACCCAGGGGTCCGATCGGTAACAGCCATTTACAACTACTACAAAAAATTCGACTACAAAACTGTGGTAATGGGCGCCAGCTTCCGCAACATGGGAGAAATTACCGAACTAGCTGGTTGCGATTTGCTAACTATTTCACCGAAGCTCCTAGAAGAACTCAATTCAACAGAAGGCGACCTGCCACGCAAGCTAGATCCTGATGCAGCAAAGAAATCGAGCATCGAGCGCATAGAAATGAACAAAGAGATTTTCGCTAAGATGCACGCTGAAGATCGCATGGCCAATGAAAAACTAAACGAAGGCATTGATGGCTTTAGCGCTGCTCTGGTTGATCTAGAAAAACTTCTAGCTGAAAAGGTCTAAAAGCAAGCCTTCTCTGTTCAAACCTGTCATAGTGAAGGTACATTCGGCTGACCTAAGATTGACGACTCAGCTAAACCGTTTGCCCTTCAGACCAACGGTTTGCCCATGAGCCAGTATCAAAACCTTCTGTTAGCAAGCCTACCGCTGCCTATATCTGAGGCCATTGTTAGCGCTTCAGAGTTTATGCACTACGACCTGCGCGAAAAAATCATTGAACCGAACGTTCCTATTAAGTTCATCCATTTCATAGAAAGCGGTGTGATGTCACTGCTAAAAGTGATGCAGGACGGCTCTCAGGTTGAATCTGTCTCTTATACACATCTGACGCTGCCGACGAATAGAGAGGTGTAGATCTCGGTGGTCGCCGTATCATTA
>CAJXZK010000028.1 GCA_913063055.1 uncultured bacterium | reverse complement strand
TTAATGATACGGCGACCACCGAGATCTACACCTCTCTATTCGTCGGCAGCGTCAGATGTGTATAAGAGACAGGCGCCAAATCTAAGGATAAGCCCATCGGATGTGCCGCTAGCCCCGGGAGCAGGAGCATCAACCGCCGACTCTTGAGTACCAAATAGCACCGCAAGATCGATAACAGTAACTATCTGCCCTCTAACATTGGTTATTCCCTTCACCAGTGGGGAGATTTGAGGCACACGACTGATATCTTTCACTGTAATTGCCTCATCGACGAATTTAGTCTCAACAGCCAGTCGCCGGCCGCAGGCCTTAAATTCAACAAGTTCAAAGAGAATCTGACGATCTTGCTCCATAACCAGTGGCCTGGCCAACAGTCTGGCTCGACTGCGCAAGATTTGCTTGGTCAGGGCGTTATCAACGTTTTCGCTTTCATCTGTCATTTGGCATCACTGCGTAGCTGTTCGACAATATTGAGCAATTCCTTTACTGATGTGCCATCAGTACATTCAACCAATGATTCGGGAGGCAGTCTTTGCAAGACCTCACTCACCATCTGCAAATAATGTCTAGCAGTTAGATTATCACCCTGGTGCAAAGCAATAGAAGCGAGCATAAAACTAGCAGCGGCAAAATCGGGTTTTGCCGCTAGGGCTTTTTTCAACAGTAGACGAGCCTCGTCGCTACGACCAGACTCACTTAAGACCACGGCGCAAAGATAAAGATAGTCATAGCGATCATCTATTTGCACTAGCAGAGCTGCCTGCGCTGCAGCATCTTCAAAGCGACCGAGGTTACTGAGTGAACGCACAAGCAATTCTAGAAATTGTTTCTGTAGACTAATATCAAGCTTTCTCCGCTCTTGACCGAGGCGATTCAACTGCTGTAAGGCACTACTCAAGACCTTCTCACTAGCAGCATATTCTCCCTGCTTAAGCAGTTTGCGGCCATACTCAAGCTCATTTTTTAGACTTGGCACCACATTGATAGCAGCCGTACTCTTCGCCCCTTCTCTTTGAAATAGATAAACATCGTTATGCAAACGAGCTTTCAAATTTTGAGCTATTTCTTTTTCGCCAGCACTCGGCACTTCAGTAGCAGCCAGCAGAAGCCAGCCACCAGGTGTTAGCAGGCGGCTAAGGCGCTGAAGCGCTGCTTTGATCATAGTCTTATCGAAATAAATTAGAACATTGCGGCAGAGAATTAAATCGAAAGGTTGATTGCCAAGCTGCCGTTCATAAGCCTGAAAGTCATCGGCCAAATTAAGATAGACAAATTGCACCATCTTTTTAAGCCGGTCGACAATCTCAAAATTGCCGTTCTCTAAAGCACGAAAGAAGCGAGCCTTTAAGCGATCGGCTGGTTCACTCATTACCCCCCTGAAGGCCCAGGGGGTATAAACTCCAAGCTTTGCTTTGGCCAAATAATCTTGATTGATATCACCACCAATAATATTTATTTGCCAGTCTTCAATGTCGGGAATTAAGCCAGTCAAAAGCATGGCTAATGAATATGCTTCTTCGCCGGTGCAACATCCTGCACTCAAAATCCTCAGCTTCTTGCCCTGCCCTCTTCGCATTTCTATTAGTGAGGGAAGAACAGCCTCCAGCTCGTCGAAAGCCCGTGGCTCACGAAAGAAATAGGTCTCAGCAATGGTCAAATGCCTGGCAATAGCCTGTACTTCTTCGGCATTGGGTGTACCCTGAAAAAGTTTAAGGGCTAATTGCTGAGCATCAGAAAAGTTGAGATCCTGGGCGGCAAGTTCAATTGCCTTTTCTAAATCAGCAAGGCGGTCAGGGGCATAATGAATACCAATAGACGCGCTGATTACTGCGTTTAGCCTGTTAATCAGCTCTTGGTCGAATAGGCTCACTATGACACCGTAAGTAACCTGATTATTCTATTGTATAGAGCCTGGTAGAGCGTTAAAATGCCAATGAGTTTAAGAAAGTGGTGATCAAATGATTGGCGAATGGGAAGCACCGGTGCAACGGCTAACGCAGCAACTGGAAGATTTAAAGCTTACCCTCAAGAGTATTGATCAAAGTAAGAATCAGCTGCGCCCAGAGCTGGAGCGCATGACCATTGAACTAACGAGCTTGCTTGGAGCGCAAAATTCTAAGGTTGAGCCACTTCTTGAGTTCCCTAAAATTCTCAAGTCAATTTTGTCAAACAAAAAAGTGGGAGCCATGGTCTTTGGCCCCGATGGCGAGAAATTACTCTACAACGAGCGAGCCCAGCATCTATTGGCCGGTCTGGGCGATTTTAATGATCACAACCATGACTTTGGCTTCTTCAAAGCGGATGGTGCAACCCATTTTAACGGCAAAGAATTGCCTTGGGTTGAGGCTTTAAACGGTCACACCAAGAAATTAGAAGACACTGAAATGATTGTTAAACGTCCGGGAAAGGAAGACCAACCGGTATGGCTGAGAGTGACAGTATCGACCCTCGCTGGTGCAGAAACGGGTGAAATTGGTGGCGCCATTGCCTTCCTCGCCGATATCACCGAGCACGTAGCGGTTGTCAATGAGCTTTCAGCGATTTGCAGCGAGCTAGAGCAGAAGCTCAATAATTTCACCCTCGCTAGTAAAGAGCTAGAAATGCTGAGCAGAAAGCTCAGTCAAGTAAGAAGTCAGGATATGGAGCTAGCCAACCAGGCAGCCAAAGACAGCCAAAATCGCCCGACTACCTCACGGCTAGTGGCAAAAAAAGGCACTGTTTTAGTAGCAGACGATGTCGCTGTAAACCAGAAACTCTTGAAACTACAGCTCGAGCGCTTAGGCTTTGCCGTAACCCTGGTTAAAAGTGGACTCGAAGCCGTTGAAGCAGTTAAGGCATCACATTTCGATTTGATTCTAATGGACTGCGATATGCCTGAACTCGATGGTTATGAAGCAACGAAGCAAATCCGCGCTCTCGGCCAAAACAAAGACAACATACCAATCATTGCCGTGACCGCCTACGATCGCGAAGGTGATCGTGACAAATGCCTGGCCTGTGGCATGAATGATTTCATTACCAAAGGCTCGCCTGAAAAACTACTACAGCAATCTATTTCGAAATGGATCAATGCCGCGAGCCTTACCAGCTCCGAAGAAGACACTGATATTTCGACCAGGGCACGAGTAGTGTTATTCGATGAAGACAAAGACCCCTCTAGATCTTTAACAGTCGACATTGACGACCTAGAAGATACTTACGGTGGCAACGAAACCGAATCGATTTTGCGCCTCTTCCTTGGAGTTTCTAGCACATTCGTTGAATGCTTAGAATTAGCAGTTACCTCTAAAGATGCCGAGGCGGTGAGCCATTTCGCCTATTCACTAAAAGGGCCTTGTGCCTCTCTAAATTTAACCCACCTAGCGACACTGGCTACTCAACTAGCCCAACAGGGCGTAAACGCCAAGTGGAGTGCCGCAGAAGAAATTTATGAACAGCTAAAATCGGCCTATGCCCCAATCTACAAGCAAGTCTCTGAAATACTCGCGGCACTTCCTAGCAGTAACAATAGTGCCACCATAGAGGGCGGTAATTGACCGACTCTGACGACTTTGCTAAACGATTGAGCGAAGCTTTTAAGGAAGAGGCCAGTGAGATACTGGCGGACGTGCGCAGATTATTTGGCCAATTAGATTCAAATCAACAAAATCATTCTGATACTGCATTTGGTGAACAGCTGCCCCAAATAGATCAGGCTCTTGCTCGCTTGCATAGCCTTAAAGGCTCTGCAAGGGCTGTTAGTGAGCTGCAGGCGGTTACCATATGCCAGTGGCTAGAGACGACCTTGGCCAATGCCAAAGCCGAAGAGAAGAGCCTTGATAGAGTACTTATTCACGCCTTGAGCTTTAGCATCGAACTTTTAGATGAGCTGCTGGGGCTCGAAGAATTTGATGAACATGGCAAAAACAGAATCAAAACTGAGATTGGGAAATTGCTTGGTTTCCCTGGTCAATCACAGGTAGAGGCGAAATCACCGACAGAAGTGCAATCACAGCTTCAAACACGCGCATTGATTGACTCAGAGACATTGGAGCAAGGAGACAAATCAGGGGCTGCTCCTGAGCCGCAACTAAAGGGAAGCGTCAAAGCACCTTCATTGATTAACATCGACAACCTCACCTCAGTGAGAGTGCCAATAGAAAAGCTAGATCGCTTACTCTCTGAATCAGAAGAGCTTCTGACTATCAAGACCAAGGCCGCAGAACATTTTCAAGAACTGTTTCAGCTTAGGTCATTGGTCAATGATATTAGTAGCGATTTGAAAGCAAACCTTGAGCTTCAAGCCGAAGCAGAGAAAATCAATGAGCAATTGAGGCAATTGCAGAGCAAAGTAAGCAATATGACCAAGGTTGCCTCTCGAGACCAAAGCGCTGTCTCACTGCTTATCAATCGCTACCTTGAAACAGCAAAGACCCTGGTAATGCTGCCAGTGTCTACTTGCTTTGAAGGCTTTCCTAGACTGATTCGCGAACTGAGCAGAGAGTTAGACAAAGAGGTGGAGCTGACCATCAACGGAGGCCAACTAGAAGTAGACAGACGTGTATTAGAACGGCTAAAAGATCCCCTAGTGCATATTCTTCGCAATGCCATGGATCACGGCTTTGAGTCAACAAGCGAGCGCAGCAGCACAAAAAAGGGGCGAGCTCAGCTAGTCGTTAGTGCTCGCCAGCTAAACGGCGAAACCATCGAAATCACCATTGAAGATAATGGTCGAGGCATCGACGACCAGGCAGTCAGAGCAACGGCAGTAAAAAAGATGTTGCTTGGAGCAGAAGAAGCAGCAAGTCTTAGCTTAGATGAAGTCTATGCTCTAATTTTTAGGTCTGATTTTTCCACAAGGGAGACCGTAAGCGAACTATCTGGTCGCGGTCTAGGCCTAGCCATTGTCAAAGAAAAAATAGAAGAGTTAAATGGCCGCATCGAGTTGACTAGTAAGGCAGGTAGCGGCAGTACCTTTCGCATAATTGTGCCAACAACACTTGCTACCTTCATGGGCATTCTTGTAGAAGCTGCCGGTCAAAGATTTGTGGTGCCAATATCGGGGATGAGCAGAGCTATGCGCGTTCACCCGCTAGCCCTAGAAATCGTCGATGAGCGCGAAACTTTTATGGTTGATGGCCAGGTTTTACCTGTTGCCTCATTGGCCAAAGCTCTCAATTTGCCCAGCCACAAAGTACCAACCTCGACTAGTTTCAAGTACTTAGAAATGCTGGTAATTAACCACCGCGATAAGAAGGCCGGTGTTATCGTCGATCAAATTCTTACCGAGCAAGAATTTTTAGTAAAAAAACTTGGTTTTCCCCTTGGTCAAATCAATAATTTTGCCGGTGCCACCATACTCTCTGATAGTAAAGTTGCCCTGGTTCTAAACCTGGCTGACTTGGTAGACACCATTGTCAAAACGCGCTTTATGCAAGATCAAAAACCCATGTTTGGCTTGGCTGCGATGCTTGACCGTCAAGACAGCGACCCAGAGCCGGAAAAAGCAAAGAAAAAGGCACCATCAATATTGGTAGTCGAAGATTCGTTAACCTCGCGCATATTCATGCGCAACATTCTTGAAGCAGCCGGCTACGAAGTGACCTTAAACGTCAACGGCAAAGAAGCGCTAGATACCCTGACTAAGTCACAGGGCTTTGATTTAGTTATTTCAGATATAGAAATGCCTGTTCTTGACGGCATCGCCCTGGTTAAAGCAATTAGAAGCAGCAGAAGCATTCAGCAACTGCCCATAGTGCTTGTCAGTTCGCTGAGCGAAGAAAAGAAACGAAGTGAAGGCATTCAAGCTGGTGCCAATGCCTATTTCGTCAAAGGAGACCTCAATCAAGCCAATCTCCTTTCAGTCATTCGCGAGCTAATATGACAAAAAAAATCAAAGTATTAGTCGTAGAAGACTCACTAACGGCACAAAAGATCCTCGTCAAAATATTAAGCGCTGATAGTGAGATCGAGGTGGTAGCTGTAGCATCTAGCGGAGAAGAAGCACTGGAAAAATTGCAGCATATCTCGCCCGATCTCATTACTATGGACATTCACATGCCCGGGATGGACGGCCTGGAAGTGACACGCAAAATCATGGAAACAAAGCCAGTTCCCATAGTCGTAGTAAGTGCTAGCTGCTTGGTCGAAGACATCGAACGGGCTTTCCAGCTAATTGAAGCGGGCGCACTGACAGCTATTGCTAAACCAATTGCCATTGGTAGCGGTGATTTTGAAGCTACAGCCTGGCGCTTAGTTCAGACCGTTAAAGATATGGCTGCTGTCAAAGTGATAAAGCGATGGCCCAAAAAAGTGAAAGAGAAAGCGAGCGAAATCGCTGACAACCCCATACCCGAGATCAAGCCCTATGACGTAATTGCTATCGGGGCTTCCACCGGAGGTCCACAAGCGATTGAAACAATACTGAAAAAACTGCCCAGCAACTATCCTGCCTCAATATTGATGGTGCAACATATAGCACCAGGCTTTCTTGGCGGTATGGTCGAGTGGCTAGATAATATTCTAGCTCTGCATGTAAAGGTGGCCCAAGATGGTGAGCTACTAAAGCCTGGCACTGTTTATCTCAGCCCTGAAGGAAAGCATCTGGGACTCGACAAAGAGAGCAGAATAGCACTTTCAAGCGCTGAGCCCTTAGGTGGGCACAGACCAGCGGTCGCTTTCTTGTTTCAGACCCTTGCTCAAAACTACAGCGATTGCCTGGCAATCTTATTAACAGGTATGGGAAAAGATGGTGCGGCTGAACTTTTAGAACTAAAAAGAAGAGGCGCCACAACCATTGCCCAAGACAAGGAAAGTTCGGTCATACATGGAATGCCAGGAGCCGCTATTGCGCTAGGAGCGCACTGCCATATCTTAAACTTAGAGAGCATCGCAAGCCTACTGCTCAGCAGGAAATGAGGTAGTTGAAATAATGGAAACCAGCAAGGCCGAAGAAACTAAAGAGCAAGAGCAAAAAACGCTGTTATTGGTGGAAGATACTCTGACTCAGTCTATGTACATGAGCCATGCTCTGGGCCAAGCTGGCTACAAAGTTACCCTAGCTCGCTCAGGAGAAAAGGCAATGGAGGCGCTAGAGAGCATGCTCCCCGATGCTATTTTGACCGATATTAATATGCCTGGTATCAGTGGTTATGATCTAGTAAAGCAAGTAAAGGAGAGAGATTCGACCAGAGCAATCAAAGCCATTCTTTTGCTGACGCCAGCACACCTGAAAGATGCAGCGGAGATTCTCAACTGTGGCGCCGATGGTATTGTCTTCAAATCCACCATAGCAAAGAGATTTGTTGATCAAGTTAAATTGGCTCTAGAACAAGATTGCTCAACCTCACTGAAGATTGGCGATCTATGCCATGAAACAAATTCAACTCTAGAAAAAAGCAATCACCTTTTTCTCAGTGCCTACCAGCAGATATTAGACCTGCAATCCCAATAGATTTGTATTAAAATTGCCAGGGAAAACAGGGTTGTAAATTTACCTACGACAAGAGAAATCAATGTCAAACGATAGCCTCGAATCTCAATTATCAAGCCAGCTTTTAGTATCGTCACTTTGCTTTGGAGCCATTACTTTATTTGTAGGCTGGCAGTGGTGGTCCTCAGAGCAAGCCATTACTATGCTAATCAACTCAGGCCCCAGTGCCGGCGATCACAAAGAGTTTTTTGAAACAGCCCAGGCCCTTAAGCAATCAAATTTGTATCTCGGCCTAGCCTATGCAATTTCGATTGTTATTGCCACTGCCACCACTCTAAAAATCAAACGATTTATGGATAGCAGTGTTGTCCAACCGCTAAAAGCACTGACAGCAGCAGCCCAAAAAATTGGGCAAGGTGATTTGAAATACGAAATACCAAAGACTTCGCAAAACGACGAATTGGGTGCCTTGTCAGATACCTTTGAAAAAATGGTATCAAGCCTGCGTTCAGATACCCAGCACATAGCCGAAGCTGTCCATGTTTTGGCAAGCTCAGTTAAGCAGATCGTCGTCTCTACTAGTGAGTCTTCAGTCAGCTCTACCAATACAGCAGCGACCGTGACCCAAACAACAGTGTCTGCCGAAGAAGTTAGACAGACAACACTGGTGGCAACGCAAAAAGGCCGCTACGTGGCTGACTTAGCTCAACAAGCGGCACAAATCTCGATGGCTGGTAAAGCTGCTGCCGATGACACGGTTGAGCAGATGAATGAAATTAGAGAGCAGATGAAATCTATTGCCCAAAATATGGCTGGCTTGACCGAAAAAGGTCAAGCGATCGCAGAAATTACTGCATCAGTAGACGAACTTTCGCAGCAGTCAAACTTGCTTGCTGTCAACGCTTCGATTGAAGCGGCTCGCGCCGGAGAGCTTGGTAAAGGCTTTGCCGTTGTTGCTCAAGAGGTAAAAGCCCTGTCTAACCAATCGAAGCAAGCAACAGCTGAAGTACGAAAGATTCTCAATGATATCCAGCAAGCCGCTCAACACGCAGCTGTTTCGATCGAGCAAGGCACTCGCACAGTCGAATCAGCAGTAAAGCAATCAACTGAAGCCGGCAGGTCAATTGAATCGCTTGCTAATAGTGTCAGCGAAGCAGCCAGTGCTGCTGTTCAAATTGCCGCTGCCTCACAGGAGCAACTTACCGGTATTGATCAAGTTGTCACGGCAATGCAGGGCATTCAAGACGCCACAAAACAGCACGTAGCCTCAAGTAAACAAATAGAACAGGCAGCCTACAGCTTAACGGCAATCCAAGATGTTTTAGAGAGCCTTGTGGCTAAATACAAGAAATAGGCTAGGTTTTTCGCTGTTCAAGCCACTGCCGCCCCGTTTCAGTCAAATAGTCGCGCATCTCTTTAACAACAATCATACCGTCGGCTAGGTTGATTACATTAACCTGAGTTTTAGCATAGAGCAATGATTCGGCAATAATCATTTGCTCAGCACTATATTCCAGCACATCAGCGACTCGATCAACAATCATGGCCAACTTATGCTCGCCGTCAAGTGCCACCACCATCATGTCCGACACTGTCACGGCTTTGTCAGGCAAGCCAAAGCGAGCCCTGGCATTAACTACGGGGATCAGCTCTCCGTGGACATTAACAAAGCCGAGAAACTCCGATTTATGTTCGGCTTCACAGGGGGTAATCTCGACGGCTGGATAGACACGCTCCACACTGGTAAGCGGAATGGCATAGCGATTTTCATCAAGGAAGAAAAGCAGAAGTGAAACTGACTTAGCCATGAAAATTACCTAGAGCTCAAGCCGATTAGAAAGTTCCGAGCGATAAAGTCGTTCGCGATCATATCCTCGCAATTGAGCCTTAAACTGATCATATTGCTTGTAAGCATGCTTAACCACTGCTAGTGGCAGACGCGAATCTTTGACAATGTACGGAATTAAACCCAATTCAATGGTCAAACGATCTAGGTATTGAATAAAACTTGCCCCAGCGGCACAGCGAGGGAAATTCAAGGTAAAACAAATACCCCCACCCTCAAAGCGCAGAAGACTCTGACTACCGGCAAATGCCTTTGCCTCAGCCATAGTTATGGCCAGCTCGTTCTTATCTAGCCAGCTCTCAAGCGACTTTATAAAGGTCGCAAACAAATCAATGGGCACAATCAGAACACTTTCATGAAAGCCTGCCCGACCAAAGGCCTTATAGTAAAGCGAACGCTTTTTAGGTGAAGGAAAGAAACACTCCTGCATGGTGCGCAATGCTGGCTCAGGAGAAAAGCGGTTGGAGCCGCCATAGAGCACATTAACAAGGCGATTGAATGGCAAACTGTACAGTGCCAGATCTGCACCTATGCTATCTATGCCCTTACCAGACTTGCTTTCAAGCGGCCAATAGGTTGGCAGACTGGCATTGCGTTTAGCCAGGTTCAAATTGTAATCAGGGCTAATGAACTTTCCAATCTGCAAGAAACCACGACCAAAAGCCGCACCACGTGCACTGAAATCGTGCCAAGAAGCTGCGGATTCGCACTCTTCTGTAGCCTTGAGCAGCAGCTCTGGCACAGACAATATGTCATCAATGGGCACTCGGTACAAAGCCATCAAAGGTGAAGGCAGAGCACGAGTGCTTAACTTCGCACTGACAATATGACCAGTCAAACCATAGCCACCGCAAGTAAGTTCAAATATATCGTTGTTAATTACACGACTAGCCGAAACTATGCCACGGGAAGGATGAAAGAGCTTGAGAGAATGAACTTGCTGTCTAAAATTGCCATCTCGTGGCTGATTTTGACCATGGACATCCACAGCAATGCAGCCGCCAAGTGTAATGGCGGGGTAATCAGGCTGAACGACCAAGTAACGACCTATCTCTTTAAGATAATTGTAAATGTGAGCTAAAGTAGCACCAGCCTGCACTTCTAATAAGCCCGTTTCTTGGTCATACTCAATAACTTCGGAAAATCTTGAATTGTCTACGGTGACAATACCATCACCAAAGTGGCTAGCAGAAAAAGATAGACCAGCACCGCGGGTGATGCGTGGCTTACGACCGCTCAGCACTTTTTCTTCAACATCAGAAAGCTCTCTCAAGGCGCTCTGAGAAGGTTTGGCGAGCGAGCCCCTGGCTAGTACTCCGCCATCGAAACTAAGGAAATCGACTTGAGGGTAAAACTCAAAAGTTGAGATCATGGTAATTAATCAGTTTTCCTCTCCACCAGCAGAGGCGCTAGCAGGAGAAGAGGAAGACGAAGAAGCAGTAGAAGCATCGGCACCGCCATCTACTTTTGGTGTTGTTTTACCGCGCTGCCGGTGACGATTAAGCACCTCAGCAAAGAACAAAGCTAGCAGCAGAACCGAGCCAAACAGCTTCAAGAAATATTCTTCTTGATGCACGAAACAAGCGGCAATGAAACCAAATATGGCCGAAGCGGCATAAATTATATAAGCGACTTTCTTTTGATCGAGCCCTGTATCTAACAAGCGGTGATGAATATGCAATCGATCTGGCGAGAATATAGAAACCCCTTTAGCAAGACGACGCACAATTGCCCAGGAGGTATCAAGCAGTGGGAAGGCCAAAATAAAGAGCACCAGCAATGAGGTTGGCACCATCACCGTAGAGGCCGCACCTTTTATTACACCAGTGATAGAAACAGCAGCAAGAATAAAACCAGTTAAATAGGCACCAGAATCGCCTAAGAAAATGCGAGCTGGATTGAAATTCCAACGCAAGAATCCTAACAAGGCTCCAGCGATAACGGCAGCCATTAGGGCGGCAAATGGCTTAGCCACACCCAAAGCTACAGCCCAAATAGTCAAAGCAGAAATTGCCGAAACACCAGCAGCTAGACCATCCATCCCATCAATTAGGTTGACAGCATTGGCCACACCCACCAACCACAACACTGTGATCGGCAGGCTGAAGATACCCAGATCTATTGGCACGCCACCATGAATATGCAAGAAGGCAAAATCGAAATTCCAATCTTGCGGTATAGGAATTGCTTTGATGCGCACACCTAGAGCATAAGCGGCGCAGCCAGCCAGTATTTGAGTGAAGAGCTTATACTTCGCTCTAATCGACTCAAGATCGTCCATCAAGCCTAAAACAAAAACCAGGGTGCCACCAACAGCAATGGCCAAAATTCCTTCTTGGCCACGGGCATTTTGCGGTAGCCGGCCGGCGATGGCAACCAGCGAAACGATGGTTGCCAACACACTAATATAGATAGCAACACCACCTAAGCGCGGCACTGCCACCTTATGAATACGCCTGTCTTCGCCTGGCTTATCAACCAGGCCTAAACGCATGGCTCGAGCTCTAATTTCAGGCACCAGCCACCAGCTAATAGCTAGAGCAATCAAAAAACCGGGAATCTGCATTTGGCTAAGATCGCTGCCGGCGGGCACGTAGGCCCACCAAACACCAACTGCCAGGAGCAGAAACTGACAAAGGTGAATCAAAAGCTTAGAGGCACGCGAACGGCCACTTTTCTTCGACTCATCACTTGGCAATTCGAGTGTTTTCATCTAACAGCTGCTAGCTTGCTCTCGTAGAGTGGAAACTTCTTACAAAGCTCCTCGACAGTTTTGCGGGACTGAGCTTTAACAGCTTCATCTTCAGGTGCCTTCAATGTTGCAGCAATGGCTGAACCAATTGCCTTCATTTCGTTCACACCCATACCACGGCTACTCACCGCCGGTGTACCTAAGCGGATGCCGCTAGTCACCATTGGTTTTTCCGGATCATTAGGCACGGCATTTTTATTGGTAGTGATATTCACTTCTTCAAGAACAGCACTGGCCTTCTTGCCTGTCATAGCGATGGGGCGCAAATCAACTGTCATCAAATGGTTATCGGTGCCACCAGAGACAATTGCCAAACCCTCTTCTACCAGGGTAGCGGCGAGCACCTTGGCATTGTCTACAATTGCCTTTTGATAGATTTTGAATTCTGGCTGCAATGCTTCGCCGAAGGCTGCTGCTTTAGCAGCAATAACATGCATCAATGGTCCACCCTGAATACCAGGGAATACGGCTTTATCAACCAGCGGTGCAAATTCTTCTAGTGACATAACCACACCACCACGCGGACCACGGAGGGTTTTGTGAGTAGTAGTGGTGACAAAGTGAGCATGGGGGAAAGGATTTGGATGGAGGCCAGCCACCACAAGACCAGCTATATGAGCGATGTCAGCCATCAAGTAGGCGCCAACGCTATCTGCGATCTGGCGCATGCGGGCAAAATCAATGATGCGTGGATAATTGCTAGCACCGCAGACGATAATCTTGGGCTTAACGGCATGGGCAACCTTTTCGGCCATGTCATAGTCAAGCAAGCCAGTCTGCGGATCAACACCATAGAAGTGGGCATCGAACCACTTGCCTGACATATTGACCGGCGAGCCATGGGTGAGGTGACCACCCTGGTCTAAAGCCATTCCAAGAATAGAATCACCAGGTTTGAGCATGGCGAAAAATACCGCCATGTTTGCTTGAGCACCACTGTGGGGCTGCACGTTCGCGTGGGGGGCACCAAACAGTTGCTTTACTCTTTCGATGGCTAAGCGCTCAACTGCATCAACATTCTCACAGCCACCGTAATAACGCTTGCCAGGCAAGCCTTCAGCATACTTGTTTGTCAAGACCGAACCTTGAGCCTCAAGCACTGCTTCACTGACAAAATTTTCAGAAGCAATTAACTCGATACTGTTCTGCTGGCGTACTAGCTCTCTGTTGATCATCTCAAACAGGGCCGGATCGCTATTGGCCAGATGGCTATTAGTTAAACTCATTCTTCTCTCCAACGGTCTTGTACACGCTATTTTAGCCGCTTTTCAAGCACTTTTCAAAAGGTCAAGAAGATTACAAAAAGATATTGGAAATGGCTAAACTAAGTCAGCGAGCAGGTCAAGAGCACGCATTCGTCTCCCTGACTTATACTCAATATAGCTTTGCAAAACACGTCGAGCGGCACTTGTTGCCATTTTGATACTGTCGTTAGCCCGAAGCTCGTAGTCCGGCTCATTATCCTCAATATTGATACTGGTAGAAGCAATGCGAGCTAAAACCATCCTTTTCCAGACCAAGGGTGTTACGTAAATATTGCTGCGCTGATTCTCAATTGCTTCAGCTCGCTGATTCATAGCCAGAGATGGTTCTTCATGAACCTCTGCTGCCACTGGACCAGACTGGGAAGCCATGGCACGAATCTTATAGAAGCATTTTTGGCAGACCAGGCCCCCCAGCTCATGATTGAAAGCGCTAATATTGCGCTCATTGAGACTGTCACGACAATAGACGCAATTGTTAAGCTCAGGCCTAATTCCGAGCATCTCAAGTAAGGCAAATTCAAATTCGAGACAGAGCAAGGCTGGATCTCGCCCACTAGCTGCCATCAGGCCTATAGAAAGGGTAAGTCGGTCAAAATACCGCGAGCATTCCTCCGTCAACTCCTGGCCAAATACCTGAGTCAGCTCTGCGTAATACAGAGCATAGGTGAGCCGCTTCAGGTCGTGACGCAAATTGGGATAAGTCTCAATGCTTTCGCTCTGAGTAATGATGTCTAAATTCTTGCCCTTAGCCAGAAGCAGTTTATTGACATTTAAAAGCTCAGCTTTGCCAGCAATTTTTGCCCCGGGCTTGCGCGCGCCTTTAGCAACGGCCCTATGCATACCCTTTTCTCTAGTGAAAAGGGTGATGATTTTGTCGGCCTCTCCGAGATTGAAAGTACCGACATTGATGGCAGTAAGCGAAAAGGTGGCCAATTATTTTGAGTTAATTGGCTGCTTAATCAATTCCATCCATTCACTGTGCACAAATCCAACTTCTGGTTTATCCACCCGCTCATAGGTATGAGCACCGAAGAAATCTCGCTGGGCTTGAGTAAGATTTTGCGGAAGCTGGGCACTGCGATAGCTGTCGAAATACGACAAACTCGCCGTTAGAGCCGGAACCGGAATACCACGTTTGACAGCTTCTTGTACCACTGCCCGCAACGACTCATGCGAATTAGCCATCCAAACAGCAAAATCAGGATCGATTAACAAGTTAGGCAAGCTGTTGTTGCGATCAAAAGCTGTACGGATTCGCTCAAGTAGCTGGGCGCGGATAATACAGCCGCCTCTCCAGATACGAGCACACTCGGAGAGATTAACGCCCCAATTGTATTTGTCCGATCCAGCTTTAATTAAAGCCATACCTTGAGCATAGCTACAAATTTTGCTGGCATAGAGGGCCTTCTCTAAATGACCAATCAAGCTCTTATCGGCTGGTGGCACTTTAGCTAGCTCACTGGTGACCGATGCAAACACTGTAGATGCTAGTTTGCGCTCCTCTTTCATCGATGAAAGCACACGTCCAGTCAAGGCAGCATCAATTGTTGGCACTGGAACGCCCAGGTCAAGGGCGGCTTCTGATGTCCATTTACCAGTACCTTTTTGTCCAGCTTTGTCGAGAATCAGGTCAACCAGCGGTTTCTTGGTTTCAGGATCAACCACCGCTAGTATTTGAGCAGTAATCTCGATTAAGAAAGAATCAAGCAGACCTTTATTCCAGTTAGTGAAGACTTCGGCCATCTCCTGCGCCGGCATATTGAGCACCCGTCTCAGTACATCGTAGATTTCAGCGATCAGCTGCATATCACCATATTCGATACCGTTATGCACCATTTTAACAAAGTGACCGGCGCCGTCTGGTCCTAAATAAGTTACGCATGGGCTGCCGTCAACTTTTGCTGAGATTGCTTCCCAGATTGGTTGTACTTGCTTGTAAGCATCAGGATTACCACCAGGCATGAGTGACGGCCCCCAAAGAGCCCCTTCCTCACCACCAGATACACCAGAGCCTACGAACTGCAAACCTTCTGCGGCCAAGGCTTTTTCTCTCTTCATGGTATCGGTAAAGTGCGAATTACCACCGTCAATAATGATGTCGCCCTTCTCTAAGTAGGGCTTCAATTTGTCAATTGTTTGATCAACCGCTTCTCCGGCTTTGACCAACAAAATGATCTTTCTAGGCTTGGCGATCGACTCGACGAAACTCTTCTCATCAGGGCAGCCGACAACATTTTTGCCCTTTCCACGGCCTTCAACGAAATCAACTACCTTGGCATGGCTACGATTGAAAATTGAAATCTTAAAGCCATTTCTCTCGATATTGAGAGCAAGGTTTTCGCCCATGACACCGAGGCCTACTAAACCGATAGCACTCAAACTGCTGTCGCCCTTTTTGTCATCACTAGCCATTGCTACTCCTTTAAAATTAGCCTTGCACAAGGCTCATCTACAAACCATTCCACGACTCCTGGCAGACAATCACCAATCACAAGCTGTGAGGGATAGCCTTTTTCAGGATGGGATACAACATCGTTAAAAATTTCAGTTTTACTATCACCGGAGGCCAAGAAAAATACCTTCTTCGCATGGGCAAAGACCGGCCTTGTTAGGGTCAAGCGGGTAGTATCAAGGGCATCAGTTTTCACTTTATTGGCAACACAAAGACGGCTCTCTTCATTAAGAGCCTCGCTACCAGGAAATAATGAGGCCGTATGACCGTCTTCGCCCAAGCCCATCAGAGCCAACGAGAAGTGCGGAAATTCTTGTTGCGTCTTATCTTTTGGTTTAAAAAAGCGCCGCAGAGTTTGCTCATAAACTTTGGCCGATTGCTCAGGATCTTTATCTTGATTGATCGTAGGGAAGACGTTTGTGGACGGAATAGAAATATGTGAAAGCAGGTTGTCACTGATCATTTTATAGTTGCTGTCATTGTCACTATGAGGCACACAGCGCTCATCACCAAGAAAAAGATAGGTCATATTCCAGGGAAACTGTTGTTCTGACAGCAACGCCATTTGACGATAAAGCCCCTTTGGCGTGCTACCGCCCGAAAGTGCCATTGAAAACAGACCATCCTGGGCAATAGACTGACGAGCAAGTTCAGTAATTCGCTCTGCCAAAGCGGCAAATAGATGAGCCTGATCTACAGCGACGTTAATCGTCTGATTGTGCAAAACGATAGTCTTTAGCGCACTCAACATTGGCAATTTCCAAGCAACTTCACAGCGTGCTGAGCGGCAGCCAAAAATACCCCGTCTTTAGCATAGTGCTCAAAGGCAAAGTCAACTAACTCATTAAAGACTGGCTCTACAGAACCTTCTTTATCACGAGCACTAGACCAGGGCAGCTCCATATACTCATAATTTCCAGCATTGCTAACTTTCAAAGCGCCACTGACAAAATCGACATTGAGCTTATCGCTACCATCATTGAAAGTCATCTCGAAACTCTTGATACCAGTAAAAGAACCGGCCACATTTACTAGATTGACCTGTGTAGTTTCTGTAGAACCTGGCTTACTGTAGTGAGCCTGCCAACTGCTGTTGGAGAGACTGGCTGTAGCAGGTTCAAGTTTAATACGCGACGTCAACCAACTAGCCAGCAAAAGAGCCTGACTAAAGCCTTTGGCGTCACCACCATAGCTAATGGTAATAGCCTTTACAGCTTGCAATCGACTAGGTTTGATTGAAACATCAGTATCATCAAAGGCAAGAGCGATTGCCTTCCTCCAGGCCGATAATGTCAACCAGGCAAGATCAACTACAACTGCTCGGTCAGCCAGGTCAATGGCGATCTGCCACTTTGACTTAAGAGCAGCGAGGCGCTCCTCACAGACACTAGAGCTTTCTTCGTCACTAAAGCGGCTATCAATCAGTAAGTGGTCTAAGTACGCTAAGAACGGCTCAACAACGGCGCGAGTAAGATGTTTGCTACCAGCAAATAACCATGATGGCAATTCCGGAATTACCAGTGGAGTAACGACACTGGCCAAACCTTCAGACTTAAAAGATTGACCAGACCACTTTACAGTGATTTGCTCACAACACATCTGCTTATCAAGTCGCCCCGGCAAGAAATGGCAGTGCGCCGTCACCCAGGCTTCTACTTTCTCAACTTGAGCTAGAGCAATAACTGCCAGGATGGCCCGACAAGGATGGCGCACGGTAATCTCAGCTAATAAGTTCTCAAATTCGCGCTCATTCTTGCCCTCATCACAGAGCAAGACGACATTAAGAGCGCAGGCTCGAATTACAGGGGTCCAACTATTTTTGCTGTCGCTACTGGCCTCAGCGGGATTATCCTGAGCCGCTCTACCAGCAGAATCCCAGAGGCGACTGAGCTCGCGCTCAATTTTTGCCACGTCGACCTGAGCCAAATTTCCAGAAAGAAATGACAGGGTGCGCCCATCGTCTTGAGAGTTTTGCAAATCTTGCAAACCACTGGTAGGTACACTCGGCAGATTACTCATAACTTTCTCCAGGCATGCCCGGTGGAGGCAATTAGGTCATCAGCGGCTTTTGGGCCCCATGAACCGGCCTTATAATTGGGAAAATCAGCTGGCTTTTCTTTATCCCAGTGCTCTAGCAAGGGCTCAATATACTGCCAAGAGGCTTCAACGAAATCGGTGCGGGCGTATAGAGATGGATCTCCGATTAAGCAATCGAGAATCAAGCGCTCATAGGCCGTAGGGGTGCGGGCGCCAAAGGCTGTCCCGTATTTGAAATCCATATTGAGCCAGCGCACCATAGTAGTTGGCCCAGGTTGTTTGGTGGCAAATTTAAGAGAGATGCCCTCTTCCGGCTGAATCTGCATAACCAAAACGTTATCATGGCGACCGTCGGCATCGGCCTCACCTTGATCACCTTCGAACAAACGGTGCGGTGCTTTCTTGAAGTGCACAGCTACCTCAGTGATAGATTTCGCCAGACGCTTACCAGAACGCATGTAAATTGGCACCCCAGCCCAACGCCAGTTGTCAACTTCGAGCTTTAGAGCGGCAAAAGTGGGAGTAGGTGCATCGGCAGAGACACTCTCTTCTTCTCTAAAGCCAGGCACGTGAGAGCCGACAATGAAACCCTCACCGTACTGTCCACGCACTGCATGTTTATCAATGGTGGCAGGATTTAGCGGTTTGAGACAGCGCAGTACTTTGATTTTTTCATCACGAGTGGCCTCGGCTCCCATTGATATGGGGGGCTCCATCAGCACGAGGGCCAAAAGTTGCATCAAATGATTCTGAACCATATCGCGCAAAGCGCCAGCTTCTTGATAGTAAGCGCCACGGCCTTCAACGCCAATTGTCTCAGCATTGGTGATTTGAATATGATCTATATGATTACGGTTCCAGAGTGGCTCAAAAATACCGTTGGCAAAGCGAAAGACCATGATGTTCTGAACAGTTTCTTTGCCCAGATAGTGGTCGATGCGATAAACCTGATGCTCACGCATTACCTCATGGATACTTTCGTCAAGAGCTATCGATGATGCCAGGTCGTGACCAAACGGTTTCTCAATGACCACGCGAGGCCAGGCTTCGTTAACTTTGGCTTTGGTCACCAGGCCTGAAGCTGCTAAGCCTTTAATGATTGGCAGGTAGAGACTGGGCGAAGTAGAAAGATAAAAGACATGACGGCCTTTGGTACCGTGCTTAGCATCTAGCTCAGAAAGAGTACTCTTGATTACTTCGTAGCCCTCAGCCGTGGAGGAATCAGTAGCACGGTAGTAAAGCGATGTGGCAAATCTTGACCAAGAATCCTCTTCATACGGCAAATCTGGAGCAAACTTGATCAAAGAATCGCGCATTAAGTTGCGAAATTCATCGTCCGTCATCTTTGTCCGTGAAGTGCCAAGTAGTACGAACCCTCTGGGCAAGAGCCCCTGGAGGAAGAGAGCATACATAGCTGGCACTAGCTTTCGCTTGGTTAAATCACCGTGCGCGCCAAATATTACAAAAGACAGCGAATCGACATGCCGATCAAGCGCCAATCCCTCAAGAAGTGGATTATCAAGCACTTTCTCTTCAATCATATGTTCTCCTCGTCACCTGGCAGATCAGGTTTTAAGGTCGAAATTTTAGCACTATTGATTGCATTAAGTTGTGGCGCTACTGGCATTAAGTGCCAATAGTAACTTCAAAGGTAATATAGTGAAAATGGATCATGGAATTAAAATCAATCAGGAATTGCACCACATATAGTGGCAATTGCTAAATGGCAGAAGGCATGCTGTCATCTGACTGCACATTAATCACTCTCACACCGCGGCCATCAAGAAAATCAACCACATCTTGGGCTCGCTCACCCATGGGCCACAAAGGCACTTCCATGCGCGAATAGTTAGTGTGAAATATGATCGAAGCAGAGTCATTGTAAGGATAATACTCAGCATAGATAACATCAGCAAGAAGAAGCATCTGGGTGCCTTTTTTCTTCGCCTTTCTATCAGTTACCACCAAGACCACTTCGCTCTCTGTCAACTCTAGTAAATACTCACGGCGAGAATCGCGAATAAGGCCGAAGCCAAATAAAGTCAACAATGCGCCAAAAGTGATGCTACTAAGACCAATTAGAACGCCCCAGGCAGGCCATTCGGCTAGGGCAACAATAGCGACAGTGAACCACATGGCCACGAAAGCCCAACCAAGACAAATGGCTGTGCACAACGGAAACAGCCCTGGTCGCCGTTTGTGCGGCAAGGAAGTAAGTGTAATGCCACAGCGGTCGGTGAGGAGCATTGGTTCACACGTGCAATAAGTACCAGGATAGCCCTTATATGCCCGTTATAGCAGGTCAAATCACCGTTAGCCCAAGAACATAAGCTTGAAGACTAAAAGCTCTTAGCCAAAGATAGAAAACATGAATATGAATGTTCCTGTATTCCACATGCAGTGGGCAATCATCGATGGAATCAAGCTGCGTGTGCGCTCAAATACAAAGGCAAAGGCAAAACCAAGAACAAACAGTGGAATGAAAGCACCGGGGTCCATATGCACTGCTGAGAACAAGAAAGCCGATAGCAGCATCGACTGAAAAGCACCGAAGCGCCAACGCAAGGAGGTATAGAGAAAACCGCGGAAGAGCGTCTCTTCGCAAATTGCGGGTAAAACACCGACCGCTACAATAAAGAGAACTGCAGCCATGGCATTATGAGAGCGGACGGCTTCCATAATAATCGTCAAAATTGGATTTGATGAGCCCTCGGCACTGAGAAGCTTCTTCGCCACAATGGAGGAGAGTAGGACCATTGGCACACAGGCAAACCAGGTCAAAACCCCCGCCAAAACAAGACCAACAGGGCCACGGGTCGGTGTGTGCCAGCGCAATTTTACTGCTTCCAAGAAACCCACACCAGTGGGCTTTATGGCAATAAACCAGGCCAGAATCAATGCGGGCAAATTGGTTACTAGATAAATTGTCATAGTAAGCACTGCCAGCATTAGCGGGTCTTTGGCACTACCTTTTAGGTAAGGTATAAGGAGACTAATAGCTGGAGAAAGGAAGGACTCAAGGGCAAGCCAACCAATCAAGACGCCATAGACCTTAGCAAAGCCATAGGCTGCTGGGGCTCTAATTTGACCGAGAGTATTTTCGTCAGAAAGATTGCGTGGCAACTTAAATAACTGCACCGCCAGGACAATGATGCCGACAAAGCAAGAAGCAGCCAATATCAACATTAAACCAGCAAGACGGGCAGCAAATAGCCGACTACTGTCGTTATATTCAGTGGCCGCTTGGTCAAAAACTTTTTTCTGGCCGCTGACTTTGTAGACTTCAAGCTTGAGGACTTCTCGGTAGAAACCAGAGGTAATCAGTTCATCAATCAGGGCTAAGGCACTGGCGCTCTCTGGAGCCTTGAGTGTCTTCTTGAGATAGAGAGCGTCAATTAAATCGTAAGATCTACCAGCCCGCTCATCTTTGTAGCCCCGCATGGCGGCTAGCTCATCGGTAAAACCCATTCCTGTTTCAGCGGCTAGAACCACTTGCTTCAAACGCAAAGTCAAAGATTGGGGGTCGTGATCGACTGCACTTTCC
This sequence comes from uncultured bacterium, assembly GCA_913063055.1. Lineage (GTDB taxonomy): Bacteria > Cyanobacteriota > Vampirovibrionia > Obscuribacterales > Obscuribacteraceae. Next base: position 12,197 of record CAJXZK010000028.1, on the reverse strand, counting down.
ATTGACTTGGCTGCAGCTTTATAGAAATCATCAGCCGATTTCGAACCGCCCAAAGGTAGGCCGCTAGAGAAAGCCTTAAAGCCTGCGGCCATACGCATCATAAACTCAGACTGGCCCGCCTCCATAACGGCAGCGCCCTTACCGTCTTTGACACGACTAGAAGCGTTGCTAGAGAAGACCACGCCAACCAGCAAGGTGCAAAGGACCAAGAGAGTAGTCACTAAGCGCGGTTTCAAGGCTGATTTATTGAGAAGTACGCCGAGACCAACTACTACGATGAGCACTCGTAGTACATCAACGACCAATTGCAATGGAACATTAGAAATAGTGGGCACTTGAGCCTCAAAAGGCGAAAGCCTGATCTTAGACTCTAAATTTTACAGGATTTCGAGCAAAACGGCCTCAAGTCAACAGACAACTTCGATGACGTTAATCACCGCCGCCGCCGCCACCGCCGCCATCTCCACCCGTGAAGGCACTACCATACTCGCCGAGCTGGCCAAAACCACTAAATTCGCCGTAATCGCCGAAGCCCTCAAGCCCACCGAAACTGGTTCCGGTGTCATGGAGGAAGTCGTGACTGTTGCCCGGGAAGAGATTGGGATCACCCTGCGGCACTTGGTCAGCGTAATAGCCCCAAGGGAAACCCTTAACGAGCTTACGCTTCATCAAAAACCGAGGTGCTTTGAGAAAACCAAGGCCGAACATAACAATGCCGACGAAAATGGCTTCAATAAAGCAAATGTCCCAAAAATACATGGGCTTGACCTAATGACTATCTGAGCGAACCTACTGCAGGTAAGAGCGTAAGCCTAATACGTCAGGACGTCAACAGGTAGAGTGGGAGAATTACTCAACATCAGTCAGTAATGCGATCTTTTGTGAACCAACGCTGCTTACTTGCATACGTGGACCTTGATTGCGCTTAAAGGCATCAATGTAGCGGCGAAGAGCCTCGCGCATCAAATCTGAGCGTGTTCTGTGCTCAACTTGGGCGACAAAGTCGATTTGTTCTAGTAGACCTGGTGGAAGAGCCACAAGTACTTTCTTAGGCATGCACGTTCCTTTTTGTAAATTCCAAAAAAGTATTAAAACCAAAATTTACGACGACACTTTAAATGATGCGACACAATACCAGTAAACTAGTTCTGGCTAGTAAACTGGACGGACGCAAACTCACAGATTATGCTAAGTGTGTCCTTCGATTTCCAGAATACAATTTACACTTATCACTGTAGTTTTTAAAGAGCAAAAACAGCCATAAGCAGTGGAAAACAAACAAACTAATATAAAAGCTTTCTTGTCTTTGACGAATCACCACTGGCGGCACCACCACTTTTCAAAAACCACATACCATGCGGATATTGAAAGAACATACTTCGTAAATCCATATGACTACCAATCCTGAAAAACCGATCGACAATAACCAACTTACCAACAACGTCAAAGCTGGAGGTTGCTCGGCCAAAATTAGCGCGTTTGAGCTAAAGCAGATACTGGCTGGATTGCCGAAGATAAAGCATGCCAATCTGCTCAGCGGTATTGACAATTTTGAAGATGCCGCAGTGTACAAATTGAATGATGAAATGGCAATTATTGAAAGCGTCGATTTCTTCCCACCCCTAGTTGACGATCCATATCTATATGGACAGATAGCGGCTAATAATGCGCTGTCTGATGTATATGCGATGGGAGGCAAACCGCTTATGGCGCAGGCAATTTTTGCTTTTCCTACCTGCGACTATCCCCTATCAATTGCAGCTGAGATATTGCGGGGCGGAGCTGACCAAGTCGCCAAGGCTGGGGCGCTCTTAACTGGTGGTCACAGTATTCAGAGTAGTGAAACTATATACGGATTAGCAGTGACAGGATTGATTAATCCAAAAGATATACTCACCAATAGTGGTGCCCGCCCCAATGACCGAATAGTTATGACAAAAGCACTTGGTACTGGCGTCAGCCTACTAGCTCTTAAGGCCGGTCTACTCTCTAAAGCTGAGCAGTCTTTGTTATTTGCAGCGCTGACCACGCTAAACGATCGTGCCCTTGAAGCGGCACGCCGAGTAGATATTCATGCATGTACTGATGTTACAGGCTTTGGCTTGATAGGGCATATTCATGAGATGGCAAAAGCTAGCAAACTTGCCGCTCGCATGGTAATTTCGGCCCTGCGTTTTTTCCCTTCGGCCCAAGAATTTGCTAAACAAGGACTGGTACCAGCCAGTGCTTATGGCAACCGAAAATCATTTGAAGCAAGCGTATCTTATATAAAAGATCTCCCTCTTGAAATAAGCGACTTACTCTACGACCCACAAACAGCAGGAGGTCTTCTCTTTGCTGTAGCGGAAAATGACAGCGCCAACCTTATTAATGCGATGAGCGAAGCAGGAATCGAAGCTACCGTTATCGGAGAATTCACAGAAGGTATTCCAGGTCATATCGATGTCTTAATTAGTTAGACCAATTAAGAACACTTAGAAGGGCAAAACATGAAAAAATCTCTTGATCTCAGGGGTCTTACTTGCCCCGAGCCAGTGCTGAGAACGAAGAAATTGATCGACGATCCATCTCTTTCTTGTATTGAAGTTCTTGTTGACTCGGAAGTAAACGTACAGAATTTGACTAGGCTAGGAAATTCTCAGAAGCTGTCCGTAAAATGCGAAGCCGCGGACGAGCACTTTAGAGTGGTGTTGCAACGCTCTACCACAAATTCTAAAGAACAAGAGTCGGCTGAACATCATCATGATGCTACCGCTACCAAAGCAAAGGTAAGTTCCACCATTGCGACTGGTGGCAACACTATCGCCTCAACTGCAACCGGAACGATCATTCTCATCAGTCGCAATACCTTTGGTGAAGCTCACGGCTCTGAGAACTCCAAAGCAGATCATGACTTCAGCGCCAATCTGCTCAATCTCTTTTTGCAAACTTTACTGCAGTCTGGTCACGAACCACGGGCGATATTAATGGTCAATAGTGGCGTTAAGTTGATGGACCCTGATGGACCATATATAAAGGTACTAAATGAACTGAAAGAAAAAGGAATAGAAGTACTTGCTTGCGGACTTTGTTTAGACTACTACGACCTAAAGAGCAAAGTACCAGTGGAGCAAGTCACCAACATGTTTGCTATTTGCGAATATTTGTTTTCAGCCGACCGTATAATTTCGCCCTGATTAATCTTGATCAAAGTCTCGCTTAAAAACTTGGGCCAGAACAACAGCAACGATTACTCCAAAAACAATCAGAGCTACCACAGCTATGACAGTGAGCCAATGAAAAGCTGAAAAAATGTCGCCTATATCCATGTTTTTCAGTGTAACAGGAATAATCAAGAGAGAATGAGCCAAGGTCCGGCTGCATTGGTGCTTTTACGCTAACTAGCTCATCCAATTATCTTGCTCGACAATTAGTCTATTTCAACAATTGCTCAATTTCACTAAGCGTTGGCAAACCCAGCGAAGCACTGATTGTTCGCGTAGCAAGCGCCCCGGCAGCGTTGGCTGAGCGAGCAATATCGGCCCAATCAAAATAATCAGAAGTAAGGGCTTGTGGCCAATTTAGGTCAAGACTAGCTCCACTGGCCAAGCGACTAAGGACGAAAGCAACATAGGCATCGCCGGCCCCGACAGCAGCTAAAGTATCAACCTTAACCGGGGCGGCAAAATAGCTGTCGCTGGAAGCGATTATGGAACCATTGGCTCCTAGTGTAAGCAGCACCACCTGAGCACCAGTCTGACTTCGTAGCATTTGGGCATACTGCGTTAGCTGTGCCGTGTCGCTGCATGGTTCAACCTCACCAAGCCAATAGTAGAGCTCAGGCAGATTGACTTTGATCATGTGGGCCAAGCCCATCGCTTCAAGCGCCTTGTCCCGAGCCTTGGCGCCTTCTCCGGTAGGAAAACCAGCATCAAAAGAGACAAGCAAATTAGCTTTGCGCGCCCTTTTCATCGCTTCTAGCACAGCGCTACTGCGCGGCTCCATCGTCAGAGAAATACCGGTTGCATGAAGAGCCACTGCCCCGTCAAACAACTGGTCACTCAAATCGGCAACGGTAAGCTGATGGCAGGCATTGGGTTTGGGCCAATTGTAAAAAAGATTTTCGTCAAACTGATCAGTTAGAACATAGCACTGGGCAGTAGCAAAAGAAGAAGTGCGTGAGACAAAAGTGGTATCAATACCAGCAGCTGCCAAGCCAGAAAAAAGATAGTTGGCATGCAAGTCATCGCCTACCTTGGCCACCAATCGAGCATTTGTGCCAAGGCGGCTTAAAGCATGAGCGACATTGGCAGCATTGCCTCCAGCGCTGCGCAAGAATGTATCGGGTTCATCCCAATCAGCGCTCTTTTTGGTGGCAATCCAATCAACAACCAATTCGCCGATCGTGATCACCGAACGATTTGGAAGTTCAGAGGGCTCCATCACTAATTCGAGCCCCTTCTAAGTGATCGACACTTTCAAGCCGTTCTTTTCGATCACTGATGGATAGAGGCCGTAAGCTGGTTTAATCGCAGGAAGCAAAGCCAACGCTTTGTTGACTGGCCCTTTTGAAACGATCTTGCCTTGAATAAGCGCTAAGGGAACATTGACTTTTCCCAACCAAAATTCATGGGCAACGCTTGATTTCATGAACATTTCTACTACTGGCTTTTTGTTGCAATCACCCACGGTGATAACCATCTCTTTACCATCAGAGCAATCAACGGTAAGACGACCATCGGGCTCTCGATAGTGGAAAGTAACTATCAGCCTCGATGACAAAAGCTGGGCAGCCATTTCTTTTTCATTTTTGATTGCAGTCCAGAGATCGTTCATTACTCTGTGCAATTCATCTGTGTCAGTAAAGACAGCCATTAATAAGCCCTCTTCAAAAGTTGGGTGAGGTCGTCGCTAGAAGCCTCTCGCGGATTAAACATTATCGCAGGATCAGCTGCAGCAAGATCGGTCAATTCGGCAAGGTTTTCATCGCTAAACTCTGGCACACCCAATTCTCTTAGGGTAAGGGGAAGTTGGAGTTTCTCAAGCAAAGCTTCGACTTTGTTCACAAGAAGATTGGCTAAAGCTAGCTCATCTCCGTTATTTTCTTCGTCAGCAAAACCTAAGAACTGGGCAATTCGAGCATAGCGAGGATAAACGGTATCGAGGTTGAAGCGCATGCCATGGGGAAGGAATACGGCATTGGTCATACCATGATGAGTGGCATACTTCGCCCCCACAGCATGGGCTAGGGCATGGGTGATGCCCACCCCAGAATTGGTAAACGCCACACCAGCCATACAACTAGCCACCAGCGTAGCGCCTCGGGCTTCTATATTGCCGCCATCAACTGTTGCTTGGGGCAAGAACTCAAACAAGAGACGCAGTGACTCTAAACAAATTGCGTCAGTAAATACAGAATAGGTCCCGGAGGCGACGTAGCATTCTATATCGTGAGTGATCGCATCGATGCCCGTGGCAGCAGTTAACTTAGCAGGCAAAGAAACAATCATCAAAGGGTCGAGAATAGCCACATCAGGAGCTAGAAAGCGGCTGCCAAACATTAGCTTCTTACCCTCGCCATGGTCTTTCACCATAGCGACAAAAGAAACTTCGGCACCGGTACCGGCAGTGGTAGGAACGGCAATAAGCGGATAGAGCTTACGTTCGATGATGTTGAGGCCTTGATAATCCATGACCTCACCACCAAAACTAAGGCAAATATTAATCACCTTGGCTGTATCGATAACAGATCCACCACCAACAGCAACGAAAGCGTCACATTGATGCGTTCGGGCAATAGCAGTGGCATTGTTAACACAATCAATATCAGAATCAGAAGGCACATCGGTGAACAGAATAGGTGCGCTACCGGTTGATTCTCGAATGCTTTCGATCAGCGGCTTCAGCGCCCCACTCTTCTCGAGAAAAGCGTCGGCCACCATAAGCACTTTTTTGCCACCTAGTTCGCGCAGAAAATCTCCACACGAACTGGCTGAATCTTCTCCGAAATACACTCTGGTGGGAGTGTGAAAAACAAATGGGTTCATGAACTATAAGCTCTACTAAATGTGTCTCATTCACTCACATACTGACGAGAAAATCAAACTTTGGCCTCAACTGAAGCTGAGATACTGGGTAATTAAACAACCTTAATTTATCAATGGCCTTCCTTAGTGGCTTTTATTGTTTTACCAAGTCATATCTTGACAGCGGGGTAAAAGCCAAGCCAGTATAGTGACTGTGATTTTTTGGAAACTTTTACCCAATCTAGCGCATTTGCCCAGCTGAACCGCCGAAACCCAGTTGACATCCCGGTTGTCATAGAGAGACAAATAAGGCTATAACCTTGTTGTGGGGGATTCTTAATCATTGGTAGTAAGTAATAAAGAGAATCGATTTTACTGCGACAATAGCCGAGGAACGTCAGGACTAATTTGTGCGTCTGAGCATGTAGTACCTGATGAACGAGCGAAATCACTGAAGGACAAAAAGCACTGAAGTACAAAAATGTTCTGAAGTACAAAAAGTATCTACAGTACAAAAGCATCTGAAGCCCAAGAAGCACAAAAGAAACTGAATTGAAAAAGAGATCAACCAATAGGAATTTTATGACTAAAGGCAGCGGAAGTCAGAATCTCAAGTACGTAGCAGTGAGCCTCTCTCTGTTGATAGCTTCTAACTCTGCTTTGATTCCGGCCTGGGCCGCAGCCAGCAAGTCAGATAAACCATCTGGCACTTTGCTATTGCCACTTACACCAAAGATTGACCAGAACGACATTCCGTCTAGGCCTGCTGCTGCGCCATCAACAACTACTACCACTACTACCTCTTCTTCTTCCTCTAAAGACAGCACAACAACCGAAACCACTCCAGAAGAACAACCTCTTCAAGCTGAACCAGCCAATGAAGCCGCACTCACCCCAGAAGTGCCCCAAGCAGATTCCGCCATTTCTGGTGCACCGGATAAAATTGTTCCAGAGCGGACGGATGCCTCGTCTATGCTCGAAGCGTCAGCAACAGCTGATGATCTACAGCTTAGCGAGATGGATAGTGCTGTCAGTGAAGACACAACTCTAAAAGGCACAATTCAGATTGTTGCTGATGATACTGAATACGACCAAGAGAAAAACACTTTCTTAGGTACCGGCAACGCTGTGGCCATCATTGGGGGACAAAACTCCAAGTTAGAAGCCGACATGATTCTCTATGATCAGAATAGTCAGACCATCGACGCTCGTGGTCACGTCAAAATTTTACGTACTGGCCAGGTAACCACTGGTAGTGCCTTCAAGTTCAAAGTCAATTCTGATGAATATCTAATTACCAGCCCTGATACAGAGCTGAATGGCACACAGGTTATCGCCAGGGGTGCCTACGGTACCAACAGAGGCATGATCTTCAAGAATGGCACCTTAGATAATCCAACGCCATTCCACCTTGGCAAAAACATGCTGTACGGTCCCCAAAGTTCCGTCACCGATATTGCAGATAAGATCATGCATCCGGACGCTTACCTCACAGACAAGCCGAGCTTTGTCTTCAAAGCCCGGAAGATGATCTACGAAAAATACAAAGAAAGCGGTAACCTCACTGTCTTGGGCGGCCGCTTGCAATTTGCTCGCTTCTCCGTGCCCGTTCCTAAGTTTGTGGCTACTGTGGGCCAAGACAACAATATTATGTTTCCAGTTACCCCCATGTTGAGTAGCAATATTCAAAGTGGTGGCATCAATATTGGTCCAAGCTTCAACTCTTCTATGGGCAAGACTGGTAAGTTCAACTGGGCACCAATGGTGCAATTTGGTGGCCGAACTACTTCAGGACAAACTGGCGGCAGTGGCATCGGTCTATCTGGTCAAGTTGGTTACAGCAATAATAAATTCAGCACCCACCTGGCCTATGGTTCTGTCTCTAATTTGCTTGTAGCCGACTTCAAGAGCCAACTAAACAAGAAAACTCTATTCCAAGCCGGTATCAATAGATTTCAAAACGACGGTCTATACGGCTTCAGACGAGCTCGACTAATTGCTGAAGTTGTGCACAACCATGCTATGGGGAATATTCCCTACCTATCAAGCCTCAACTTCCGCTCCTCAGCCGGTTGGGCTCAAGACAATCCCCAACTGATCAATGCCACTCCAGGCATGGCAGCTCTTTACGGTGGCACAACTAAAAACACAGTGATGAAGAGTGGCTTTGTTGTGCAAGAACAAATCACAGCTGTATCGCAACCACTTTTCTCACTCGGAAATGAGAAATACGGAGCCCGTGGCTACGTATTTGGTGGTGTGGCTCTCGGTGGATATTCCACTGGCGACGCCAGAATTATGGGACAAATTGGTCCAACTATTCAGTTTAAAGCAGACCGCTTCACTTTCAGCACAAACTACACCCAATCGGCAGTGCGTGGTAGTTCACCCTTCTACTACGACCAATTCTTGCAGGGGAATAAATCTGCCAACATCCAGGGCGACGTGAAAATCAACAAGTGGTTAACAGTCGGTGGCGGCTATGGCTATAACCTCGATTCAAAACTGCCCTACTCAAAATCGATTTCGGCAGCCATTGGACCCCAAGACTTCAAAGTGTTGCTGTCACGAAATATGATCCAAGGCATCAACCGCTTTGGTTTCGACATAATTTACGGCCAACCAATTCCATTCAAGAGCCTTGTCCTCAAGGGTTCTCCTGACCATGGTCAGATGAGTGGCATTCAATAATTTACGGCTTGTATCTAAACAATAGCCTGTTCTAGTACAAGATAGTAAGCAACAGCTAGGGCTGCTGCTAGAATAAGCCATTCGAGAATAATACTTGAAGAATCAATACTTCAAGAATGCTACTACCACCTCAAATCGGGACTCTTTCAAGTGAAAGAACTAGAAAGTACAGCACTAGACAATCTTGTCAAGAACAAAATGCCAGCAGTTGGGGTCGACCTTGGCGGTACCAAGATAAGAGCTGCAGCAATTATGGATAGCCAATTGGTCTCAGAGCCAAGGCAAGTTCCAACCCCTAGTGGTCCTGAAAACATTGTCCAAGCGGTTCTCGATCTAGTGCTTGGTTTTCAAAAAGAATTTGTACTGTCTGGAATCGGCATTGCTACAGCTGGCATCGTCAATTGCGATACTGGTGAAATCGTTGGTTCAACAGGAAACCTTCCCGGCTGGACAGGCACGCCGCTAAAGCAAGTTCTAGAAGAGAAAACCATGCTACCAACCCTGGTAGACAACGATGCCAATGCTGCCGCCTATGGTGAAGCCAGCGCCAGGCACATGATGCACACCACTTGTGTATCAGTGGTGACCTTAGGCACCGGAATCGGTGGCGGACTAATCTTAAAAGGCAAGCTTTATCGTGGCGCCCACTGGGGTGGTGGAGAAATTGGTCATATCCGCATTGCCATGGGCAACAAACGTCTTTGCACCTGCGGCTTATTCGACTGTTGGGAGGCCTATGGCGCAGGCCGAGGTCTGGTCACCACTGCCAAAGATATTCTTAGCGGATTGAGCAGCAACCAAACGCCATTGTGTAGCAAGGGCGACAAGCTTACAACTCACGACATCGTAGACGCTGCTCGCAGTGGTGACATTGTTGCTCAACGAGCAATGGAAACCTGGCACGAGCATATTGCTGCCGGCATGGTCAATCTAGCCCACATACTTGATCCAGATGCATTCATTGTCACTGGTGGACTGGCCGACTGTGTCGACTTTGGTCTATTGCACGAAATGGTTACTGATAGATGCTTACCTAGAATTGGTGAGAGCTTGGAGATCTATAAATCAGAACTTGGTGGCATGGCTGGTATCATAGGCGCCGGCCAACTAGTACTAGATAGCATGCTCGAAAGCAAATAGAGCGACTTACTGATTTAGCGATTCTCAATTGTGTAAGTAACTGTAGCCGAGCCATTGGCAGGCACTTTCACAGCAAACTCAAAAGTATGTGAGTCTTTCTTTTCGAAAGGCTGACTAGACGTAGTCACTTTCCAGTCACCATATGAATGTTCAATAGCAGTCACAGTAATTGCTGTCTCTTTGTGATTGCGAAACTCAATTGAATAACTCGATCGTTGCAGGCGATCAGATACCTGGACCTGACTTGTTTGTTTGCGATCGGCCACAACGTCAAAAGCATCACCTAGATAGACTCTAACTTTCTCATCGCGAGGAGTGTGATCAATTAGATCTTCTCCAACAAACTGCAGTGCACCGTCTAGGTCTTTTTTGTAGACTCGAACTTTTCCTTTGGGCATAGGCAAGCCAAGATTATTCTCTTTGCTATTAGCCAGCTCCAATTTGACGTTTACTTTTTGACTCTGCTGGCCATTAGAGCCACCATAGGGACTTACTGCATTATTGCTGTCAAATACAAATAGCTTTTTCACAGGCACTTTACTGGCGTTAAATAACGTCAGCTGCTTGGTCTCATTGTCATTGAGATCAGTTTTGCCTTGCAGTGAATAGAGATGATACTCAGCGAAGCTCTGCTCCTGAAACTGGGGTTGAGCCACTGAAGACTCTGCCATTCCACCCATTACGGCCATATCGGCAGCAGGTTCTGCAACTTTATGGACATCGCCAGCCATCAGCTTAAGAGCAGCGTCGCGATAAGTAGCACCAGATTTATTGTCGAGGGTGACCCAACTAGTCAAGTCACAGAGACTATCGTCAGCGTTAGCCACGGCCACATAATCACATTTCCAATTGAGCCCCTGGGTTTGATAGCTAATCTCGCTTGTTTCAACTCCCTCTTTATCGCTTTCTAGCTTCCATAGCAATGATGGTTTAGAAACCAGACCAGATGGTAGTTCGGCTAGCTCAAGCTCGCCTTCTGGTCCAACCACGACACCAGAGGAAGTCTGGATGACGATAGATTGAGAGCGCTCAGACAAGTTGCCGTTTGAATCTGCCACAGTTACCTGAGGGCTAGAAAGCAGAGTACCAGTGACCTCACGCACACCGCCCGTACTGAGAAATTGGCGAAATTTGACTTGCTTTCCTATCGAACGAGAAAGAATGGTGTTTTGATCCATCAAGTCGTACTGATAATTTTGCTCACGAACAACCACACTGTTTGGGTTGGTCAAGGCAGAAAAGCTCACGGTAGTCGGATCAATGGCAGCAGCTACGTCTTCAAAACGAAGGAAATTGACACCAGTATTTAACTTGATGTCGCGAATATCCTTAACCAAACCAAAATTTTGATTGTAGATAGTCAAAGCCACACCCTTCGAAGCCGAGACAACGGGCATATCAGCGGCTGCAGGCTTAATCACAGTTGAGCTTGGAGCCGGTTCAACATCAACGTTGCCGGCAGCTTTCGCACTAGATTTCTCGCTAGACTTCTCGGTAGATTTCGCCAGAGCAAAAGGGCTGGCAATGAGGTTGACCAAGAGCGAGAGGGTTAGTGCAGTTACTACTGAGGAAACCTTAGAATTTGGAAACAAGAAAAACTCCTTTTGGTAGCACTGAATAGCAACATCAACTCCAGAAGCACACTTACTGCTTTCTAGTAGCGCGCTCTAATAGAGAGCCCTAGTAACGAACCTCTATTTCGTAAGTAACTTTGGTTTCACCATTGGCTGGCACTTTAGCAGCAAATTCGAAGGTATGAGAATCTTTTTTGACAAAAGGCTGACTAGATGAGGTGATCTTCCAATCGCCACCACTGTGCTCAACACAGTTGACAGTAACGGCAGACTCTTTATGGTTCCGTATAGAAATCTCATAAGAGAACTTCTGCACTCTCGAAGATACTTGCTGCTGAGAGAGCTGCTTGCGCTCACCAACAATATCAAAGGCGTCGCCGAGATAAAGCCTTACCTTCTCGTCCTTTGGTGTATGGTCGATCAAATCTTCGCCAACAAATTGCATGGCGCCGTCTTTGTCTTTTTTGTAAACGCGGACCTTGCCTTTGGGCATAGGCATGCCGAGGTTATTCTCTTTGCTGTTGGCTAACTCGAGCTTAACGTTGACTTTGCTGCTGTTATTACCACCAGGATAGTAACCTCCGTAGTAGCCGGAAGCACCACCATCAAATATAAAGAGCTTTTTGATAGGAACAGCACTAGCATTAAAGAGAGTCAGTTGTTTGGTCTCATTATTGTTAACGTCTGTTTTTCCGGCCAAGGCGTAGAGATGGTACCTGTCTCTTATACACATCTGACGCTGCCGACGAATAGAGAGGTGTAGATCTCGGTGGTCGCCGTATCATTA
>CAJXZK010000027.1 GCA_913063055.1 uncultured bacterium | reverse complement strand
GAGATGTGTATAAGAGACAGACCGACAGATGGCCAAGGCCGAGGAACTGCGCAGCATTCTTCGTGGCACTCTGGCGGCCTGGGCTGGCGTTGTCGGCATTCAGGTTGAAGGCGGCAAGGCGCAGGAAAGCGGCGGCGGCCAGACCGTGGTCGACACTGGAGTGAGCATGCTTTCTGTCAGCGAAGGCGCTCGCATGCTGGTTTTCCCCCAGGGCAAGTTGGTCTTCAACAACAAGCTCCGCAACGAAGACTTCCGCACCGGGTCCACTCGCGTGCTCAGCGCCACGGCAACGGCAGTAGGCGGCAACGACCTCTACGTGTTGCCGGTCGCGGTTTACTACAAACGCGACCCCAAGGACGCCACGGGCTTCCACCGCTTCATGAACGCCATCGGCTTCAAGAATTTCCGTCGTCGCAAAGACTTCGAGAAGGTCGTGGACGCCGCCGGCAACAAGGTCAAGGAAGACCGCACCTTCACCACCTACGGTGCGACAGTCGTGATCGGCAAGCCCATGGCCTACAACGATCTGCCCAAGGATCCGCGTGAGGCCATCAATGCCGTTGCAGCCGAAATCCAGAAGCTGCTCACCATCGCCGAGAAAGCGTAACCAGAACAAAAACAAGAAGGCCAACCAGAATAAATGGACCCAATCACACTACTACTTGCCATTGCCGGCTTCACACTGCTGGCTATCGGCCTTGACCTTCACTCCAAGAGCGAGTGGGCCAAGGCAAACAAGCTCGGGACAACCCTGCTTCACCTGGCCGCCATCGGTGCAGGCTTTGCCGTTCTCTATCACATGGGCCGCTTCTTCGATGCCTTCTATGTGTCGCTCTTCGGCCTGGCCATCGGCTATCGCATCAGCGGCGCCCTCACCGCCCGCGCCACCAGGCGCGCCCAGGTGAAAGAACTCAACGACAAGGTCGAAGCGGCCTTGCTCGAACAGGTTGGTGCTGCAAACGTCGACATCAAGATCGACGTCAGCACTTGTCCTCGCTACCTGCTGGATGAACGCATCGCTGTTCTGGTCAAAGATGGTTACACCGTCTCAACCGTGCAGCAGTGCAACGACAACACCACGGTGCTATCAATCAGCGGCAAGGCTTCGGCAGCACCCAGCAAAAAGTAACGCCACCCACAAGCAAAGGCAGGGCAAAAATTTGCCTTGTCTTTGTTTGCTTTTCAACTCCGCTGTTTGAAAAAGCCCATAGGCGACTAGAACACTATTGATGCAGAACCGGCCACCAAGCCGCTTTTGCTCAATAGTGTTTCTTTTTAGCTCTTGCTACTATGCGCAATAGTGATAGGTCGAATTCCGAAACAAAGTCAGTTAAATCCGCAAAATCAAACGGAGCAGGAGATAGCGCTATTTTCCGTGTTCGAGCAGCCAGCCCTTGCGCTTGCTACTATGGGAAAGAATTCTCCGAGAAAGCCCTATCAACACCATGACTTTGACTAAAGTGACAACACCGCCAGCAATTAGAAATGCGCCAAAACTCAGACCAAAATATACCGCACTCATAGCTCTTTCTTTATCAACAATTGCACTCGGACTCTACGTCTTCTCAATTTTATGGCGAGTAAGTTTTGCCGAAAAACATCTCTTTGGCAGCAGCAGACTAATTCCACTTTCATGGCACAAGCAGATACCAACAGAGCCAGGCAGCGCCGCCACTTTCAATGAACTGACAAGCCCATATATTCGCAACGGCAAAACTATCCATGTTTACAAACAGCTCGTTAATAGCTTTCAACACGCCTACGGCTCGGCACTGGCGGCCTACGAACTAAGTGAAGTTCCGGCCGACCTATTGTTCCGCGCCAACGAATACGCAGAAGCGATCTTCTCTAATGCGTCTGGCTCACAGCCCTGGTACTTAGACACGAAGAAAGATTTGCACAACAATGCCATTGGCCGGAGCATTGGTCTGCAGGCAAGGACGCTTGGTCTCAACGGCCTAGACGCGGAGAAATTTATCATCGCCGAGACTCTCAAGGCCGCCGACGACGGCCGTGTCTATAACCACTTCTTAGACAAGAGAACCCTGCATTTGCCGCCCCTGGAAGAATATGGTTGCCCAGGACTATTTGAGATTCAAAGTCTGCGCAGCACAACACCGCTAGTTAGGTAACTACTGTTCTTCAGCCAGCAATTCTTTTTTTGTAGTCTCAACAAAACGAGCAAACATGCCCATGCTTAGCTCTTCAATGGTGTCTGGGGCAAATTGTGAATCGCGCAAGCGCCACGACATGCCTTGCTCATTCACTTTGATTTGCATAACTCCAACCGGAGCAAACTCGGTTTCGACCAAACTAAGCGCCATTACCTGTGATACTGGCACAATGTAAAATTCGATCTGACTGCCACTACCACGAATGACAAGACTATGGCGACGATTGGCCAATCTAGCACGGAAGAAAGTGGCTGTCTCCTCAGCTTCACGCTTTCTATTAACCCGAGTCACTTCAGTCACTTCACCAAGAATCGATGATGAAATTTGCAAAGCTGTGCCAGCGGCAACTTTGTTGTACTCAAAGGCAAACCAGCGCAAATCTTGGAAAATTTTGTCTACCAGATACGAAACAGCTGAGCGATAGAGACTAGCCTTCATCTCATCTTCATAGAGATCATCGCGTCGACCGTTGATGAAATCTTCAGACTCAGCCTTAAGCTCGTCCATCCAATTGAGCACTGTCGACGATCTTTCACCGCCAGCTCCGCTCAAAAACTGCTCTGACAGGTTAACGTGGGCCTGGTAAGCGCCACTGGTACTGGGCTCAGGCTTATCACTGACACCATGGCCAAACATTCCTCTATCGATGTTCCGGGGTAAAGAAGCTTGAGCGGCAGGATGGATATCCACAAACTTGCGGGTTTCTTCGCGACTCATATGCTCGCTAGCGACAGACTTACCGACCGATCGTGAATTATTACGTACCATCATTTGCTCTCCAATTTCCCGCAGGAACTCCTAAACCAATCCCAAAAGCCATTTTCAATAACCATCCACACTCTTATTGTGCTCCCGCCGCGCCAATACGTCATCGACGAAAGGGTATTAGCGAAAGTGTGTATATAAATATGCGAGAATTGGAACCATGTCAGAACAAGTACTTAATTTCCACGTTGTCACGCTCTTTCCAGAGCTAGTTAGCGGTTACTGCCAAACCAGTATCATCGGCAGAGGCGTCAAAGCTGGCCGCCTCACGGTTCAGGCGTACAACCCTAGAGATTTCGCCACAGACAGTTACCACAAGGTTGACGATACCCCTTATGGCGGCGGAGCTGGCATGGTGCTCAAACCAGAGCCTTTCTTCGCCTGTGTCGAAAGTATTGCCCGCCCCACAGGCTCCCCTGTAATTTTAATGACACCACAGGGCCAGACCTTTAACCAGCGCATGGCTGAAGACCTGAGCAAAGAAACAGATATCACTTTTTTATGCGGCCACTATGAAGGTTTCGACGAGCGCATTCGCAGCCTGGCCACGGCCGAAATATCAATCGGAGACTTTGTATTGACGGGTGGGGAACTACCAGCCCTGACCATAATCGACGCTGTGGGCAGATTGATACCAGGGGTACTGGGGAAAAGTATTTCCCTCAGTCATGAATCTTTTAACGACGGCTTGTTAGAAGGGCCACATTACACCAAACCAGCCGACTTTCGCGGCATGATGGTGCCTGAAGTTTTGCTTTCAGGAAATCATGCCTTAATTGCCAAATTTAGACGGCAAGAACAGCTCAGAGTGACATTTTTGAATCGCCCAGACTTGCTTGAAAGAGCTGACTTGCAACTGGACAAAGAAGATAAGAAGTTCTTGAGAAAATTGCAAGAAGAGTTATAATATTGCCTTAGCCTTTGATAGGTTAGCTCCATATCTGGTGCACCGATGTCTCAAGCAAAGCAAGTTTCAGAGCCAATTGCGGAACAAAAGAGACCGTTGCATAACGTCTTTGAAGAAAAAATTACTGTGCACCCTCTGGTACCACTGGCAAGGGCAGCCTCAATTCTCCGCACCGATCCAATCTTGCTTAAAGAGCGCCTGGTAAGCGGTCAAATCAAAGGCGAGCAGCGACCAGACAGCGACCCAAGCAGCCGAAAGAATAGCTGGTTTATATACGCTAGTGAGTTTAGTCGCCTACTAAACGATCAGCTCGCTCGCTATGAAAACAGAATAAGCACTGAGGGTCTCGACCAGTTTTTTGAAGCCAAAACAGCAACGAGCAAAAATGCGAGTCAGACAAAAACTGAGCACAAAGTAGCCGATCAACTATTTTCTCAATCAAAAGAAACTGAGCAACAAAGCCATAATTCCAATTCGGCAGACCGCACAATTGATCAGCCTGACCTTGAACAAGACAGCGATCGCGAAGTGGTGGCAGATGCAGACGTTCAAATAAACTTTTCGGTGAACGAATCCGACGACGTTATTCACATCGAAATTAATGACCCCAAACAGCACAATCATGATGCTGAACTGGGCCACGAATCGGCTATGCAACTAATTAGCGAACTGGCCAGCAAACTTGAGGCTTCAACTTACAAGAATGGCTACCTAGAAGCTCTTCTTGAGGCTCAGGCAGAACAGATCAAACTGCTTCCCGACCTACAGGCACAAGCTAGCAAAACAGCTCTGCTAGAAGCAGAACTACAGCTTCTGCGGCAACAAGCTAGCGCCAAGAAAAGCTGGTTTAACTCCCTCGCCAGTTGGTTCAGCGGCAAAGCTTAAAGTACTAAGCCTCATGGGCGAGCAGAAGGGTTGACTTAGCAGAGGAAGCTTCTAAGCAAATATTTTCTTGACACACACTAGACGACTGGTCTATTATCTGCACACTATAGAGTTAGGAGCTTGGAAATGAAAGTCTTGATTGTGCACGCCCATCATGAACCTAATAGTTTTTGTTCCGCCCTGAGTCAGCATGCAAAAGCCGAGCTAGAGAAGAATGGCCACACAGTTATTTTTTCGGACCTATATGCGCTGAAATTTGATCCAGTTTCGGACCGTCGCAACTTCACCACTACCAAAGACTCTAACTACTTAAAACAGCAACAAGAAGAGATGAACGCCACTGCAAACAACGGATTTGCACCTGACCTAGAAAGTGAAATTCAAAAGCTAGAGCAGTGCGATGCTGTGCTCTTCTCTTTCCCGCTCTGGTGGTTCGGCATGCCAGCCATACTAAAAGGCTGGTGCGACCGCGTTCTAGCCATGGGTAGAGTCTATGGTGGTGCCAAACTATACGAGAACGGTATTGGCCAGAGCAAAAAGCGGGCAATGATAATTATGACCACCGGCGGCGGGCCAGGTGCATACGACGGTTGGGGCATGAATCCAGCGATGCAAAATCTGCTGCAGCCCATTCAACACGGAGTTTTTTGGTTCAATGGCATTCTGCCTTTAGAACCATTTATTGCCTGGTCACCAGCCCGCATATCTGCCGAAGAGCGCGAACAATTCCTCTCGCAGCTGACTGTGCGAATCAACTCTTTACTCGAAGAACAACCAATCAAGCTACCGCCACTGGCTGATTTTCCAAATTTCGGCAGTGACAGCAAAAGTCGCTATCAAGTTGTAATCAGCCGCAAAAGCCCAGTCGATGAAAAATATAAATCGCTAATACCTGCCGAATCTCAAGTCATGAAAGAACTAAAGCGAGAGGGCTTGCTCCTCGACTTTGACATGAGCGACAGCGACGATCCAGAATGGCGCGCATTCTTGAAAATGCGAGCTAGTGACGACGGCGAGTTAAAAAAACAACTTGATCGGCTACCACTAGCACCATACCTACACTTCGACATAACCAAAATAAAACCAGTTCCAGCGCTTTAGCTAAAACAAGCTCTAATTTTGACCGGCGCACAGAATTGAAGAATTGCCCGAACTCGGCACTACTTCACGCTACGCTGTGTGGCCGAAGTAATGCAATGACTCCAAATCGGAGCGCAAGACTGACCGATAGCAACTAAGCCAGCCATAAATGCAGGAAGCACGGCATACTCAGCCAGCAATGAAATGACAAGAGCAGGCAGCAAAGCCAGTCCTATATGCATGGCGCAAAAAACAAAGCCGCAATACCACATAGCCGTAAACCAGAAATAGACGCGCCAATTGC
This sequence comes from uncultured bacterium, assembly GCA_913063055.1. Taxonomy (GTDB): domain Bacteria; phylum Cyanobacteriota; class Vampirovibrionia; order Obscuribacterales; family Obscuribacteraceae. The sequence goes on along the minus strand of CAJXZK010000027.1, from coordinate 27,685 downwards.
TCAAATGCAGCTTGTCTTGCAAGAGTGCATTGGCGGCATAAATGCCAAAAGTAGCTAGGCTGGCCAAAACTAAAAGAACCATCAAAACCCAATCACTGCTATTGCGTAAATTATTGATCTGAGTGCGCACATTGCCAGCCTCAAGCTTGCGATCATTGCGCTCTAAACAATCAGCGTAAACAACAAGAGCAGAAGCCAAACGAAAATCATCTTTGATTGGGGCCTTGCTCAGCATCTGACACTCTTGCGCCAGAGTCTCCACAGCACTGTCTTTATATCCAGCCCGCTCATAAGCTGTGGCCAATCCTTCTAAAGCAGCGATGTGCCTGGGAGCACCAGCCCAGAGTCGCGAAGATTCAGCACTGGCTGCTTGGTTGAAGTAGCGAATGGCTTGCTGCGGATTTGTACTCAAAAGCTTACGGCCTTCTTCGCTATAGCCCTCGGCTGTCACCCTCTCTGTCGCGGCTGTGGCTGCCACTATCACTAGACCAAGCGCTACTCCAATCAGGATAGTTTTACCTGAAGGACAATGCCACCAGTCTTTTAAAGTCGGCAGCTGCAGCGCTTCGACCTTCCACTTCTCCGGCATTAGCTTGTCCCAAGAAAAATCAGTGGGCAAACGCTGCTCTTGTTGCTTTACGAAACCAACCGCATTATTGTCAGTCTCGACGGCACGAACAAAATCAGTTGAAGTGCTGTAAGTAAAAGTTTTTGCCGTTTTACCAGTTTTACTAACAAGACTATTGGAAGTATTTGCAGAACTGGCCGATTTAGATGTATCCATAGGAACACGCAAGGCAGGCTTTGCCTCTCGCTCGCGACCAATGGTCATTTTCTTCCTAGGCGAATACATGCTTGCCTACGCCTCAATTTGCGCTTCATAGCTGAAATCGCCGAAAGAACCGATTTCAAGCCATGGCCATGGCCTCCTCTTGGCATATACCCCAAAAGTACTTAATTAAGTCAAATAAGTGGAACCAAGCTCAACCGCGGCCGTCTAAGTAAGCTCGAAGAAAGTGCTAGACATGCACTAGGAGAATCAATGGCTACCCTTGCCCAGACTATACAAATTGCCCAAGATGCTAGAAACATTCAGCATGCTCAAAAATCGGCACAAGCGCACTCTGGCGCACCACAGAACGTTCGCCATCTGCATATAGCTCCCGCCGCCAGCAACAAAGCAAAAGCTCAGGCTCCAGCTCAGGTATCTAGCAACATTGGCTTGATTGAACTAGACGTAGCCTTAACCAGGCTCGCAATCCGCAATTCAAATTGTGTCGACAGTGGCAATAGTGCCTACAACCCAATAAAGAGAGAAGCAGAAACCTCTCATGACTCCGAAATAGTCTTTTTTCGCTGGGGCCAATCACACAACAAACGCTCATTTGCCCTAAATGCTGACGGCAGTGCTCAATATATGGTGAAAATGGGCGAGACCATTATCACCATTGTCGAATGTTTGCTACGAGAAACCCACCGCATGTTCCCCACCTACGAACCTTCTTACCGCGAGATTCGAGCTGAGGTGAAAGCTTTGCGCCTGGCTAATCTCGATGCTAGAGATCTAGATCTTCTACAAACAGGCCAATGGGTAAGAATTCCAGCCATAGTCGTCTGCGAAGCACTAACTGGTCAGGGCAAACTTTCCAACAGAGCTTGTGCTGTGGATAGTGATTCTCTCGCCTAATTATCGTTCGTCAAAAATTGAAGTAGCGCGTAAGCCGGGTTCTGTGTTCGACTGTCATCTATCTGGGAGTGCAGTCTCCTACACCCTCTAGCGGCATCAGCAACTTGAGATGGCGGGCCACCATAACCTCAAGTTATACCTTCGCCTTGCACCTTCAGCGGGGTTTACCTAGCCAAGGCCTCTCGACCTTGCTGGTGACGCTCTTACCGCACCGTTGCACCCTTACCGCATTGCTGCGGCGGTTTTCATTTCTGTGGCACTATCCTCACGCTCACGCGCACTGGGAATTACCCAGCAACCAGCCCTATGGTGCCCGGACTTTCCTCATCGGCCTTTCGAGCCGACGCGACAGTCTGCGCTACTTCATCGCCGATTATACGATGGGACAAACATTAAATGCGCGTTAGCTGCGCTAGATGTTATTAGCGTAAGCTCACGAAAGCGACTATAGACAGTTGCCAAGAACAGTGTTACACCATACATAGCAATTTACTTTTGGAATCCATTTTGCTTCACCAGTTCATATTCTGATTCAGAAAAGAGGCATGGAATGCACATTACACTAGACATGATATTTTTCGGGAGCTTTGCTTTACTAGCATTTGGCTCAACCGTTATTCACCGAATGCACTCAATACAACAGCTTCACCACAAAGGCGACGTTACAGCCAGTTATTGGGGGGCTTATGCCAAACCAGGCGAAGAACCAAAGAAAGCTGAGAAGAAAAAATCACACTATCCCAAGATGACCGACAAGGGCACTTTAACTTTGCCAGCGACTTCAAATCAAAATACCTCCTGCATAGTAGGAAAAGTAACCAGTCGTGGAAAGTAATAATTGATGGCACAAAGTTCGCTGAAGCGTCATCATATTAGAACGGCTCTCTGGGGAAAGCTTGGATATGAAAGACGCGAACGAACAGATCGACGCGCAAACTGAACCGCAGTTTGCTGAAAGTCAGTTCGACGCCGTTTATGCCAAAGCTCGCGAAAGTGGCACCTACGGAGATTTTGCTAGAGCTGCCAACGAATATGCCCAAGCTGCATTTGTCGCTCGTTCCTTCGGTGAAAGCGATGCCCGACTTTCGGACACATTAAGTCGACTGGCCTATTGCCGGTACCGCCTTGGTGACCTCTCCAAAGCAGAAGAGTCTTATCTTGAAGCCCTGCGATTACTAGAAACATTCCACGCCCACACTCACCCTGAGCGCCTCGCCTCAGTGTTATGGTCTTTGGCAGTGCTGCTGTCAGATTTGCTGCGCTACGACGAATCAGAGAAATATTTCCGTCGCTCCATGGACGTATCGGAAAGCTGGGCCGGGCCCAAAGATCGCTTTGTTGCTGACTGCCTCTGGGGCTTGTCCAAGTGCCTCACCAATAACGGCAAGTTTCTTGAGGCCGAAGGGGCCATTAAACGTGCTATTGCCATCTACGAAACACTACCTGAAAACTGCGATGAATATCTCTGCACAAATTATGCCAACCTCGGTGCTCTGCACCTGCAGAGAGGAAGTTTCGAAAGCGCCTGCCAGCACTTGACTAAAGCGGTCACTATGCGCCGCTCTTTGGCCGGTGACATGGATGCAGGGCTAATCAGCCTGACAAGCAAATTAGCGCTGGCTCTGATGCAGCTCAAGCGCCTTAAAGAGGCCGAAAAATATCTGCGCATGTCTCTCAAAATTTCATTGGCCATATACGGCGAGAAAGATTTAGAAACAGCACGCAAATATATTGCCTTAGGCAATTGCTTAAACGGTCTAGCGAAATATCCTCAGGCCGAAAAAGCGCTGAGCAAAGCCATCGTTGTGGTGCGAGCCCAAAGCACCGACCCGGCCCTGACAGCCGCTTGCCTTTACGAGCTGAGCACAAGCTATCAAAAGCTCAACGAAAAAGCGAAAATGAAAAAGGTGCTAGAAGAACTAGCTGAGCTTTATTCACAGCCCCACGCCAAGCTGCCCAAACACACACTGTACGCCGATGCCCAACTAAAACTAGGGGCTATCTACGAAGAAGCTTGCTTGTTCAAGAAGGCACGAGTTTGCTATCAAGGCGCTCTCACAGCCCGCGAATCGGTCTTTGGCCAAGAGCACAAACTGGTAGCAGAGTGCTTAATGCGCCTGGGTGGCTGCCTCACTAAAATGTCGCAGCATGGTGAAGCGCAAGAGCATTATCGCAAGGCTGAGACAATGCTGGCAGATTTGAAGAAGAGAGCTTAGTGGTTATGGCCGTGACCACATCCACAAGCAAGCAAGCGCCTATTTAGCCAGGTAGCACGCAGAAGTAGGACGCTTGTCAGCACAGTCAATGTCGTATGCAGCGCTAAATCAATATTCTCACCCAAAATATTGGTAAAGAACATCAAACAAGCCGCCATAGAAAACAAGACAAGAACTCGCTTGTCACGGTGTCTCATCACCCCGGGAATCAAAACAGGCAAACAAATTGCCAATACCATAATGCTAATTAGTTGGTCGTTCAAACCATGAACGATGCGCTGCAAACCCAAAAATGGAAGAACCGCAGTCAGTACAGGAAGAACAACGCAGTCAAATAGGCAAAGGATAGGAGCAGCAACGGCAAGAAAATCTGCTGCCATTTTTAAGTATTGCCGAAAAGACGAAATCGAAAACATATGATGTTCCACTCTAGCTGGCGGCTACTACTATCAACTCAATATAACTCCACTTCGCAGTCAATGCACCAACTATGAAGCTACTGATTACTAAAGCAAAACCTCGCACATCGACGCTAGGTGAACACTTCCGAATTAATGATAATAAACTATCAATAAGGTTTTGATTGCGACTTTGCCTTCTTTTCCCCAATAGACAAAATAGAAATGAAAACGATTGTCATTTCTTGAATATCGCCTTATTACAATACCTGTACATACCCCAAAAATAGGCACTACTTGCGAGGAAATTCAGGCATTGATTAGTTCGACGGGGCTTCAATCGTCATTGCAGAACCGCCCAAAACAATCTAAGCTCAGGGCACAATCAGCAATAAATTTTTCGAAAAGACAAAACACCAAACAAACCAATAGCAACCGATTTAGCGATTTCGAAGACTCCACCGAGTCTATATTTGAAACCATCTAACAGAAATAGCCATGTATGAAATCGAACTCAGAAAAAACTTCCGGTAACTCTCCTACAATTTCGAAAGAAGCTTTTCTTGTCTACATAGTTATTGCCTACCTAACTCAAGGTGTTGCCCAGCATTTCTGCCTGGTGGCACAGCCTCTTGAGTACTACATGCTCAAGACTCTTTCTATGAACGCAGCGCAGGTGGCAGCTCTGCTATCAATCTTGATGATTCCCTGGATGGTCAAGCCAATCTTCGCCATCTTGAGTGACTCGTTGCCCTTAGCTGGTTACAGACGCAAGTCTTACCTCACGCTTTTCTACGGCCTGAGCAGTATCTGTTACCTAGCATCAGCCGCAACGCAATCGCTCAACCTCCTGATAGCAGCGCTTTTTCTGACAGCCACAGGAATGGCGGCTGGCACTGCCATTATCTGCGGCCTCACCTTAGAGGTCGGTCGCCCGGATGCAGAAACCCGCAAGTTTCAGTCTCTGCAAGCAGTGAGCTATTACAGCGCCAACATTGGCTCATTTCTCTTAGGTGGTTACCTCTGTGGCCATCTACTACCAAGCCAGGCGCTATCAGTCGCTGCAATTATTGCGGCCGTACCTTGCCTAATCACCGCCGCAGCGTCTTGGTTTCTAGTACAAGAAGAAAAGTCGAAAATAACAGTTCCCTCACTGCAAGCACTGCGCGCATCCTTAGCTCCAGCCAAGTTTCGCAAGCTGCTCTATGTCGCCCTTTTCATGTGCTGCTGGAGCTTTAGCCCGGGATTTGGCACACCTCTCTACTTCCACCAGACCAAAGACCTAGGCTTTGACCAAGTGTTCATCGGACAACTCGGAGCCTTGTTCTCGCTAGGTATGATTGCTGGAGCCATTTTCTACAGGAAGGTCTTAGACAAGAAGGCCACTCCTCGAAAGCAAGCCAAGATTGCAGTAATTGTTGGGACAACAAGTACCTTAGCCTATCTGCTGCTCGGTTCACAGATTTCAGCAGTGTGCTTGGAGCTTCTTCGTGGATTCGCAGAGATGCTTGCTATCCTTCTGGTATACGGACTAGCAGCCGATGTTAGCCCGAAGAAGTTTGAAAGCACCACCATCGCCATACTAGTGGCTGCTTACAACATTGCTGAACAAATCTCAATCAACGTTGGTGCTTCGCTCTACACCTTCGTTTTCAAAGATGGCTTTGCACCGCTTATTGTGGTCAGCGCTATCACCACCCTCGCTTGTTGGTTGCTAATTCCGCTTCTACCTGAAGCAGACCAGCATTTAGAGCCAGCGAAACCATAAGCGAAAGTAGTCGCTTTTTCTTTTCTCTAAAACCAAATCAGCCAGACCTGGAGCCAACAAAAGCCCCAAGAAGCTGTTTGAGCTGATTTCAACATACCAAGGAACTATCCAATGGAAAACCTCGCAATCGCCTTGCTTGCGGCACTGGCCGTGAGCGCTGTCTCATTCATCGGTGTGGCAACATTCTCGCTCACCGGAGACAGACTCAAGAAAGTCATCAATCTGCTTCTCAGCCTGGCGGCTGGTGCGATGCTCGGCAACGCTCTCTTGCACCTCTTGCCTCACTCACTCGAGAACGCCAAGCACAATCCGCCCGCCATTGTTCAGGTGGTGCAACCAAAGCCGACTGACACTGCCGTGAAAGTCGAAGCACCAGAGCACGTTGATCACGCAGATCACGACCATGACCACGACGCTGCCGCCCACAAGGACGAGCACGACCACGATGCTGCCCCCGCCAAGGACGAGCACGACCACGCTGGTCACGACCATGATGCGCACGCCGGTCACGATCACACCTCGCTGTCCATCTTCGCGCTGTTGCTGGCAGGTTTCCTCGCTCTTTTCGGCCTGGATCTTGCCCTGCTGACGCGGACCCACAAAGACGATGAATGCGTCAAGCCTCTCGGCTATCTGGTTATGCTCAGCGATGGGCTGGAGAACTTCCTCGACGGCCTCGTCATCGGTGCGGCCTTCCTCGTCAGCATCCCTGCAGGCATTGCCACCACTATTGCTATCTTCTTGCACGAAGTGCCGATGGAACTGGGTGACTATGCAGTTATGAGGCACGCTGGCTTCTCGAGAAAGAAAGCCTTGTTGCTCAACTTCGCCTCCGCCATGGTCAACGTCGTCGGTGTCGCGCTTGCATTCACTCTGGGCAGCGCTCTGCCTGGTTTCTCGTCGATTGCTACTCCGTTTGCAGCCGGTGCAATTCTCTATCTTGCAGCGACTGGGCTTCTGCCGCAGATTCGCATGCAGGGCACCAGCAAACAGAAAGCTGCTTATTTCACCATGACCCTTCTTGGTGTGGCACTGATGGCGCTGATCTTGCTGATCGAATAGTGCCCTCTGCCTAGCATCAAGCCAGGGCAAGCGCTACCGCACTTCCGTTCACAACTTACAGCAAAAGGAAAACTATGATCACTCAAACCACTCGCATCCCGGTGACTATCGTCACTGGTTTCCTCGGCTCGGGCAAAACAACCTTGCTCAATCACCTGCTCAACGGTGCCCATGGGAAACGCATAGCGATCATCGAGAACGAATTCGGTGAAGTCAGCATCGACGATGCTCTGTTGGTCGAAAGCAATCAGACCATTTTCAAAATGAGCAACGGCTGCCTGTGCTGCACCATCAACGGAGACCTGGTGCGCACACTGACGGAACTGATTGCCCGTCGCAGTGAATTCGACTACGTTATCATCGAGACCACTGGCGTTGCCAACCCCGCACCGGTTGTTCAGACCTTCATGGTCAATGAAGACATCGCCGAAGCATTCGCTCTCGATGCTGTAGTCACGACCATCGACGCCAAGCACATCGGTGAACACATCGAGCACATCGAATGCAAAGAGCAAGTGGCTTTTGCCGACATCCTCATTCTCAACAAGCTTGACCTTGTCACCACCGATGAAGCCGAAGCGGTTGTCACCAAGCTACGCAGCTTGAACGGCCTTGCTGTCATTCACAGAACCGAGCGTAGCAATATTGCACTCGCTGCAATTCTCGATCAGCACGCCTTCTCGAGCGAAGCAGTCGGCGAAGACCATGACGAGCACGGCCACGACCATGAAGGCTGCGGACATGACCACAATGGCGAGACCTGCGATCACGATCACGGGCATCAGCATGACAATCACGATCATGCACACGACCACGATCACGGGCATCAGCATGACAATCACGATCATGCACACGACCACGATCACGGGCATCTGCACTCGCATCATCACGACGACGACGTGCAATCAGTTGGCTGCGTCCTGAGCGGTGACATCGACAAAGCCCGCTTCAACACCTGGTTCGGCCAGCTGATTCAGAACAACGGCGACCGGCTCTATCGCTGCAAGGGCATTCTCAGCATCGCCAGCGAGACCAATAAAACGATCCTTCAGACCGTTCATCGCGTGGTGGAAGTCACCAGCGGCAGTGCCTGGAAAGAAGGCGAACGCCTGAGCAAGATTGTCTTCATCGGCAAAGACCTCAAGCGCGACGAGCTTCTGGCTGGGTTCAAGGGCTGCGCCATCCAGGCGTAACCAATCACGTTCCAAGCTCGATCAATCATTCACAACTAAGTAAGGTCAAACCTATGTACGACTGGATTATCATCGGAGGAGGAATTCACGGAACCTTCCTTGCCAACTTCCTCACCACGGCTCTCGGTTACCGCTTCGACAAGGTAGCTGTGCTCGACCCCCATGAGGAGCCCTGCTCTCTGTGGAAACAGACCACCAAGAACACCGGCATGGTGTTCTTGCGTTCACCGGGTAAACATCATCTAGGGTTGCATCCCAACGCCCTGGACAACTACGCTAATCTGCCCTCCGTCAAGCCCCGGACGATGACCTTGGGTGATTCTCGGCGCCCGACTCTCGAGCTCTTCAACAACCATATCAGTTACCTGGTAAATCAATTTGGATTGAAGAGAATGTTTCATCAGGCACGAGCCTCTGCTATTCGCGAGACTGCAGAGGGTCTGGCCATTGAGACCAATGTCGGCACCTTCGAGACCAGACGAGTGATTCTTGCTCTCGGGCAATCAGAGTCACCGTTGATGCCTGCTTGGGCATACAAGCTGAGATCGAAGGGAATCGAGGTGAAGCACGTCTTTGCCTCTGATTTCAATCTCAATGACTACAGCGGGCGCGACCGAGTAGCCATTGTTGGCGGTGGCATAACAGCAGCACACCTGGCAACCAAGCTAGGGCGTTACGAACAGCCAGTCATCCTTGTCTGCCGTAATGTAATACCGACTAACAACCTGGATTTCGATCCATGTTGGTTGGGTCCTGAATGCATGGAAGGCTTCAGCCAAATTAGCGACCCCGACGAAAGAAGGCGTGTCATTGATAAAGCTAGGCACAAAGGCACAGCGCCCCAAGACGCTCAAGAAAAGCTAGCAACCGCGATCGAAACTGGTCGAGTGGTGCAAACCTTAGGGTCTGTTCAACGGGTAAGCTCTTACAGCGGCAAAGCCACTATTCATCTGAGCAACGGCAAGAAGGTTGAGTGCGACCGAGTCATTCTCGCCACCGGTTTTGAAAAAAGCAGACCTGGAGGAGCGTGGCTCGACTACACGGCTCTCAATCTCAATCTTCCGGTTCATCAAGGCGGTTATCCGTTGGTGGATCCTTTGCTGCGTTGGGGTCATCCACGCATCTTTGTCACTGGTGCTTTGGCTGAACTAGAGCTTGGGCCAGCGGCAAGAAACATCATCGGAGCCAAGCTTGCCGCTGAGCGGATTTGGCGCCTACACAAAATGTAACCAATAGAGGGCTATAGGAATGCTCCTGTGGCCCTTGAAACAGGAGAATACAATCATGATCAATTTCATTCCTCAAGCGTTTACTGGAGAAGAAGACACCTGTCCGGTGTGCATCGCCAGAGTGCAGCTTGAAGCAGTTCTTGAAGGCATTGAGCTTGCTTTTGTGGCGGCGCAGCCAACCGAAGGCAAAGAAAAAATCGCTGCCTACTTTCGGTTGACAAAGTTATTCGCCGAAATGCAATGCGACTATCGGGTTGCCTTTGCCATCAATCTTTCGATCTGGTTTTCGGCGGAACGCTATGGTCGAGCGAAGAAAGTACCAGATCTTCTGATGGCTTACGACGAATATCGAGAGCGCTCTGTCAATTCGTTTCAGGCCTATCGCAACGCTTCAGCAGAACTTTCGACTGTGCTTTCTTCTCCGCCACTGGCCGACGCCAATACAAAGCTTGCTGGCGCAGTCGAAGCTTTCTTCGTCGAAGTTGACAAATGGACGACAAAACGTCGCGAGGATGCCTTTAGCGTGCTCTGAAAGTATTAGAAGGCTGGGCGGATTTACTTCTGCCCAGCCTTCCCAACCCGGTTTGCCAGGAAAAGAGACAATACCTCTACGTCTACAAGCAAAGACTTCTTGCTCATAAAAAATTGCACCAGCTCAACTATACAAATTAGTAAATACAGATTTGAACAGTCGCTAAACAAGACTAGATTCGCTCAAACTACTCCCGTACAGCGTCGATGGTGTCGTGAGCGTTAGAAGCACCAATATATCGAATCTTAATCAACGGACGACCGACGTGATCGGCGCCTACATAACTAACACTCTTTAGCGTAAAGCCATCAGGCATACCAGCCAATCCGTGGCTCAAACTCATGTTTCCAGCACCATCTACGCTAAACGGATGAGAGGCAGCTCCCTGGTTTAAGCCTTTGTAAGTGCCACCACGAATTTCCAAGGTACCGATGTGAATGTACATTCCACCAGAAATCATATTGCACTGATACAAACCATCTGGAGGCGCTCCTTTACCCTTAGACGGATCAACCGGAGGCTTTCCCTGGGCGGCATCTGGAGCAGAAGGGTTCGGATTGCCGATGTCTCCATTACCCGAACTAGGCACTGCAGTTGGTGCTCCAGTACCAGCCTTGATCCACTCTTGTTTAACCACAAGAGTAAGACCATTGTGGTCAAAATGCACGGCATACAATCCGGGAGAAATCATACGTGCAATTGTGCCGTTGTGCCAGTGTGCCTCACCAGGCGTGTGAATACTGTTGGCACGCACTCTTGCGCCAACAGCAAAATCTCCAGCTCTTTGCGCGGCATTGCCAGTCGTCGCAGCGGTAGCGTTAAAGTTTCCGCTAGGAGCACTATTTATCGGATTGTTTGCAGCAGTGGCATCTTCGGCCTTAGCCGGAGCAGCAGCCGCTCGCACCCATTTTTTTGGCACAAAATACTCTTCATTGGGGGCATACCCTTCCCTTTGATCAAGCCTCACTGTGCAGTTACCAGCAGCATCTACCTTAATGACAGTTCCAGGCCACCAGCTGGTTGGCATAGAAGTCGGGGAACATTCAACATGGCTGCCAACAGCCTGAGCACTGGCAATAGTATATGAGCTGGCAAAGATCAAACTAGCCAGTAGAAAATTATGCACGAACAGCCGAGCTACGAGAACCATTAATCGCCTCTCCAAGGGAGGCGCAATTGTATCAAAGACAGCTTGCCTCCGTTGAAAGATTCCAATTTGGTAGCGGCAAGAAAGTTGCTAAATGCTATCGCCTAAATCATTGATTTTCTTCAGAAAGGCGCGCTGAAACAAAGCGACTAAAGTCACTATATGCCTTATCGGAATTTCCTAACTCTAAGTTTAGGCTAGCACGCTCCTGCAAAAACTCCGGCAAAGACTCCTGCTTAATGGCATCATTTATGCAACGAAGAGCGTCATGGTACTTTCCCGCACTGCGAAGGATGCGTGTTTTCTCAAGCCATGCCTCAATTATAGATGGGTCTATCTCTAAACATCTATCAAAGTCACTCAAAGCAAATGAATCGTGTCCCAACCGCAGCAGCAGCAATCCACGACCACAGATGGCGTCAGCATTTCTCGGCTCTAGCCTAATTGACTGATCGAAATCGCGCAAAGCCAAATTGCATTCATTGTAGTCATCATAGACCAAAGCTCGACCATACCAAGCATCACTAGAATCCGGGTCAAGCTCAATTGCTCGGCTAAAATCTGCCAGCGCTCCAGCAAAATCAAGAAGCTCAGAACGCAACTCGCCCCGTGACAAATAAGCACTGAAAAAACCTTTGTCGCATTCAATCGCATCTGAAAAATCGCGCAAAGCCTCCTGGTGCAAACCAAGCTCCGCACGGCAAAGCCCACGAAAATAAGAAGTAAAAGCACATTCAGTGCTCTTTGCTAGACGAATGCTGAACTCATGAATAGCGCTCTTATACTCATTCTTTAAAAAATAGATGTAACCAAGATAGTAATCAGCCTCAGAGATAAAGGGATAAAGCTTTTGAATTCGGCCGAAGCATACTAATGCCAAATCAAGTCTCTCAGCCGACATATGCTCTAACGCCAAACCAAAAAGAGTCTTGGCCTTAGAATCAGCTATATCAGGACAAGTAAGTAGATATGGCGACATAAAGCTCTCAACTCCCATCAAGTCTTCCTTCATTTAAACTCACTAGACCAGAACCTAAGCGAACCATCATAAAAACTCACAGCTAGCTGATTCTTGAAAGGATTCCAGGCCAGTGCTGTCACAGCAGATTGACCACGAGCAACGACAACAGGAGCAGTTCTATTTCCCAAATCTGTCCGCCAAACATAGACAGCACCTGACTGATCACCACAAGCAAGCAAGTGCTCGAAAGGATGAAAGGCCATGGTGGTCAATGGAGCAGTTGGGCCATTTAGTTTAGTCGGTTGTGCCGACTCAAATCGGCGATCATCGAACTTCCACACATAAGCACTATATTCGCTACAAATCGCCAACCAGCGACCGCCCCAGCTCCAATCGAGAGACTTAATTTCACCGGCGCCATTCAGCTGCAAAACTATTCCAGAGCCGACGACCCATACACGCACGCTAGAATCTCGGCAGGCATAGGCGAGAATACTCCCCAAGCGATTAAAGCGCAGGTATGTAGGGTCACCTTGTCCATTCAAATGATATAGAGATTTACTTGAGCCCAACTCCCACACAAAAATTCCATCACTTGCACAGCTAGCAAAAATATTGCGCTCAACGGGATGCCAACAAAGATCGACGACAGGAAGAGTATGCTCACTCAAGCGCTCCACAAGTGCCCCCGACTGAGCCCACAGGCTGATATCTTGGTCGCGGCTGGTTAACAGCACCCGCGACCAAGGCGACCAAGCCAGCTTGCCTACAGAGCCAGCTCTTTCTAACTCTACAGCCTTACCGACATCAGCCAAACTCCATAGCCTGGTAGCCGTGTCGACACCTGCAGACGCCACAAAATCATTGTTACAACTCAAACCTATTTGTATAATTCGGCCATCGTGCCCAGTCCAGCGGTGACACACACTGCCATTCTCGTCAAAGAGAATCAACTCACCACTAGCCGTGCTAGCCAACAAAGCAGCACCTTGTTGTGACCAACAGAGTCTCTCTATTCTTGATTCTAGACAAACCTCTGCTTCAGAAGCAAAAGGGTTCTGAGCAACTAAACTCTTCATACAATACCAAACTTCTCTCTATTGATAATCTATTATCAATAGAGAGAAGTCAAATTAGTTCAGATCAGAGCCAATGTAAATGGTTATAGGCGCCTTGCCACCACGATAAAGCGAGGGCATACAACTCCTTGCAGACCCAAAGCTTCATTGACTTCATCCAAATACCGCGCACTCTCAACCTCAAAACCTGAGTGCTGAAGCAAATAAGGAATAGTGGAGAGACTTTGCAAACACGAGAGTGGAAGCTGATCAATTAATTGCTCCCATTGACCGCTCCAACTTTCACGCGTCCAAAGCGCATCAAGAATAACCACTCGACCATCTACCTTTAGCAAATCTCGCCAGCGCGAAAAGACTTTGATTGGATCTACCAAAAGAACAGCAGACTGCCTGGCTGTTATTAAATCGAAGGAAGCATGGCACGCAGAGGAGAAAAGCGACTGATCATGAATATCACCAGTCAAGAAATCTACACGCTTGGAAAACTCAGCAGGGAGGCTAGCCTTGCTTATCTCTAGTGACGGTCCTGAAATATCTTGCGAAACGATCTTGCCCTCATCAGACAACATTGAAGCTAGCATGTGAGTCAAAGTACCAGTGCCAGCGCCTACATCCAAACAGTTGTAAGCGGGCCTAACTACAACCGATCGCAAGAACTCAGACCGCCAAGCCTTAGCTTCAGCAGCCGACAATAATCCATGACCAGATTGCTGGTTGTACGAGACAGCTTCTTCATCACAGAGAGCCTGAATGGTAGCCGAAATGCTCACTAAAATTTCTCCCCTGCCAATTTTATATAGAGAACGAACCGATCTAACATCGAAGCTACTTTTCAGATCTGCTCAGTATCGCCTTGAGGATTTCTGCAACCTCACCCTCTTCAGGAAATCTACCTAGTTTGATTTTCGAGAATATTCGCTCTTCACCAAAATCCACTTCAAACAAACCACCGGTAGTTTGATAAAGCTCACTTCGAATACCAAACTCGGTACCGATTTCTGCAGCCAGAGCAGTTGCCCTAGGCTCATAGCCGCACCCGCTACAGTAAGTAATCTTAGTGTGCTTACTCTCACGATCTGCAGCAGCGTTGAGTTCGCTTAGAACCTTTTCCCTCAACTCTTGCCAAGATTTGTTTTCAAAATTACTCATTAAACAAAGCCGAAACCAACATCTAAATATCGCACATATGAATTTTGCTCATTTGTGTTCATGTTACCACCGACATCAAAGCGCCTAGCGTTTTTTGTGCATTATTGATAATGTATTATCAATAATGCACAAACCCAGAGGCTAACCTTGATTACAAGCGATATGACAAAAATTGCCGAAAGTAGCGATTGTCAATCGCAGAACAAAAGGCTATCAACAAAAAAGGCTTTCCTGATAGCCTACCCTTTGCTCTGGCTAGCGATCTACTTTGCTCTAGCACCCAATCCAATCGCCTTACTGGAAATGCGCTGGCCACTAATTCTTACAGGACTAGTAGGAGCAATCATCGGAAACCTCAGCGCCATTGGTGGCGGCTTAGTTTTTATCCCGGTCATGATCTTTGCCTTCCATCTGCCACCTGTAGTCGCCTTAAAAATTGCTCTTGCCAGTCAGTCATTTGGTATGACTGCAGGTGCTATTGGCTGGCTGGGTAAAACACCCATTTGCAAGAAAACACTGTTCTTTGCCATACCAGGATTGCTAGCTGGCGCAAGCATAAGCTCATTATTGATTCACCCAAACCCACTTCTGATCAAAGGCCTGTTCGGCCCTGTTTCTATAGCTCTCGGATTACTAATAATTTCTACTAGCTTGGCAAAACAAAAAAGCAGCAGCGAAACTATTGATCTGAAATGGGCTCTGCCGCTTCTAGGGGTTTCATTCATTGGCGGCTTGATATCCGGCTGGGTGGCAGTAGGCGAAGGCGAGGTAGTTGCTGCTTTTCTCATGCTAGCCGCTGGGATAAACAGTCGAACCAGCATAGCCACTGGCGTATTGTTGCTTGCCATCACTTCTATTTACTTAACTCTCATACATCAAATTTTTCTCGGCGGCATACCATGGGACTACGCCTGCTTTACGATTCTAGGCTGCGTCTATGGCGCTAGCCTGGCTCCAATTCTTGGCCGTCTTATTGGAGAGCAAAAACTAAAAATCACCTTTGCCTCAATCGCAATACTAGACGGCTGCTTGTTTATCTATCAGTGGCTGAGGACTTAACAACAATAGGACGTAAGAACAACCTGAATATCATAGCGAATACAACTCACTGGAAATTGAAGCCGCTTAATGATAATGTATTATCAACAAGAGAAAGAGGGCTCAAATATGAGTATTGTCATTGGTCGCATGGAGTTCCAGGGACCAATTCTAAATTCACAAGGTCTAAAGAATGAGCCTGGGCTATTTGCATTGCTTTCCAACGCCAAACGAGGCACTCGGCTGGTTGCAATGTATCACTCAAGTTCTATTCGCACGACTATCGAACGACTAGTAGAACGAGCAGAACCAACTGCTACAAACAGATTTTACGCAGTGCTTTACACCCCAGGTCTTGACGAAACTCAGCGACAACTTATTTGTGAAGACGTCAGAAGAGAGCACCAGAGAAGCCCTGCAGTCTGGTAGAAAACTAGCGCAACCGACTCAATGGAGAGATAAATGATAATCGAGTTTAAAGGCGGCCCTTTCGACGGTGATATTGTCAGCGGTTTCAACAAGGCAGTTGAATTCATGGTCGCCTGGCACCATCCAGATAGGCCTGTTTATGGTCGCCACTGTTGCGCTTGCTGTGCTGAAACCCTGGAGATGATCGAGTATATCTTCGTCGGCTACGAGCCTGTTCTGCGCAGAGAAAAAGAAGCAAATAAATCAGCAAATCAGCCAGTACGGCGACTTCTATAGTAATAGTAGGACAATTCTCTCGGACGATACGGCCGGGGAATGTCAGCGCTAATAATCCGCTCACTCGCCATCCGCGCACCGATAATGTTGCGAGAGGCCGGGCCGATAACTAATTCGGCTAATGCTCCGGTAACAAAGAGCCCATCAGACCAACGCAAATATTTATCCAAGACGGGAAAACCACAGGGTGCGCAAGGCAGATTCATCTCGTCTATTGCTTGCCGAACTAATGCACCACCAGGCAAACAGCGCTCAAAACCAGTTGCCAAAACCACCAGGTCGGCCTCAATTAAACTTTGATCTTCAAGAGTAAGGCGAACTGAGCCGCTATCGCCACTTGCAGAAACCACCGAATTCTCAACAAACGAAATGGTTTTGCTTATCATCGCTCCATGAGCCTGGCGACGAACATCTTCTGGAAACGAACCCCAATGCCTAGCACTATCTACTCTTCTGCGGCGCTCAACAAAGTTAGCTTCACGAGCAAGAAGATTCAAACACTTCGGTCCTAGCCAACAGGGGTCTGCGTCAAACTGCTTGATCTTGAACTCCCGAGAATGCAACATTGTAACTTGACCGGGCCGCTTCTTTGACAGTGACAGAGCTACTTGCATTGCGCTAATCCCGCCACCGACAACGACTACCTTTGACCATTCCCTCGCGGCAGCGGCTGCGAAGTCTGTCGAAAACACATGAACAATTGGTGATACCGCGTGCAGTTCTTTAGCCCATGCCGGCATACTAAGGCAATCAGCCATGCCAATACCAAGGATGACACGCTTAGACTCGAATTCACCTTCTGTAGTAGTGACAATATAAGATTTACCTTTCCTACTCAGAGAGAGAGCACTGGCGTTGTGACGCATAGTGGAGAGATTACCAGAATCAACTACATGATCACAATGAGCATTGAACAATCGCAGCGATGGACGCTTGTACTTCGAATAAAACTCCGCCGCACCGCTCGCTCTTTCTCTAGCAAAGCGCTTTAGCGCTCCTGAGCCAGCATCAAGGTTATGCTCAGCCGGCGAGCGCAAAAACTCCATTCCCGTATTCTCGGTACAAAGCTTCCAAACAGCAAGAGGCCGATCATGAGGATCTATCACTAAAACCTTCTCGGGGTTAGCTCTTCCAGCCTTTAAGATCTGGTTGCTTGCATAAGTACCATGTATGCCACCACCGACAATCACCCAATCAAGCATTTTTCTTCTCCCGCCTTACTGCCAACCTGACGCAATAGCGCTCAAGCAGTCTGCCTATGCCATCAATCGGTACGTTTCCCTCTCGATAAATCACGAGAGAAAACGCGGATCTAAAAACATCCACTAAAAAGCCAGCCTTTTCGAACGAAGCACGACTGAAAACCAGATACGGCAAAAGCTCAGAGGTGTATCATCACAGATGATAATCTATTATCATTAAGAAGGCAAGCGAGGAGAAACAATTCCAAATGGCCATAGACTTGCTTTGCTTCACGGCTCTCGGGCTGGGCTTAAGGCACGGCCTAGATTTTGATCACATAGCTGCGATTGCAGACTTAGTTGGCTCAAACGCCGGCGATGCTAGCTCTACTCAAAAGCCGAAAGACAAGAACCATTCTGTTGCAAAGATTCAGTCATGTCTGATTGCTATTTCCTATGCTTCAGGCCACGCTGCAGTTGTAGCAATCCTAGGGCTTTGCGCACTGCTATTCTCGGCAATACTACCGAGTTGGATAGACCCACTGATAGAAAAACTAGTTGGTGCATCTCTTATTTTTCTTGGCAGCTGGATGCTATATTGCCTCTTTAGAAAAGCTCAAAACAACAATAGCTTAGCCATTCCAAGCAGAGGCAGATTGCTACTAGATCTAATTCTGGCAGGCAAAGAAAGGCTTGAGCGAACACTTCTAGTCCACCGGCAAATTTCTCACCCACATAAGCCAACTCAACTATGTAATTGGCAGTGCGCGCTAGCGATAGGTGCTCTTCACGGAATTGGAGCAGAAACAGGCACGCAAGTGATTCTGCTTACGTCAGTAGCCGGCAGCAACAATTTAGCAGCCAGCTTAATGATGTTGAGCAGCTTCATAACAGGCATGCTGGCTTCGAGCATCATACTCGCTACCATAGCCAGCGAAGGCTACTATCGCGCGGCTTCATCTAGAATTTGGCTCAAAGCAATAGGTTCGCTGGTGGCCGTCCTAAGCATTCTCGTAGGCACCTTACTGATCAGCAACAAAGCAGAGGTAATACCAAGCCTTGATTCGCTATTCCAGAGATAAGCAAGAACAATTTCTTTACTTCCGCGCTAAAAGCCTAATGCTCATCACACTCGTCTACTTCCGTGCCGCCAAAGGTATCACTGAGCATTTGCCTCTGCAACTTTTCAGCAAGAACCTTAGCCTGCTCTTCAGTAATCTCTTCAATAGCCAAATGCACTTTTTGCTGACAACTTACAGCATTAGGACCAAGCAAAGCAACCACCGTCTCAAGAGGCGGGCAACCAGGCTCTGTGCACTTTAGCTCAGTCACCAAAATACTAAATTCATCTGGCACCAGAGCAAACTCACGAATCCAGTCTTTTACAATTCGCGTCTTCTTTGAACTACCAGTGCCACTCAATCGATCAAACACACCACACCTCATCGCCAATCAATACTAGTGGCGCAAGTCAGCTATACCCTGCGCCACACTGCGCCAAGCCGCAGGCATACCCGAAAGCAGGCACAACTCACGCTCCGGCATCTCTTGCAAACAACTTACACGATATTCCTTGCCTAGCGAAGATTCAACACTAGCCTCATAAGCAGCAATCCAACTAGCTAAATCATACAAAAGGCCTAACGAACTCTGCCAAGAACGCTCTCCTTTCAGCTTTACAGGGCGAAGTTGATCAGGTGCCCATATCCTTTCTTTCAACGAGGGCAACCTAATAGCAACAGGGTAAAACCGATAGCGGTTGATATAAACTCCAATATTGGCGCCTCGACCTTTACGGTCTAGAGAACCAATAGCAGCTCCAAAACCCCATAGCAGAACTGACTTACCACTTTCTAAATCAGAAAAATAACAAGAACTTCCGCGCACACCACTAGGAGGTTGAACCCGTTTGAAATTTTGCTCTAGCAACAAATTACCTTGTTCTCGCCTAATATCACAGCCCCAACACCAGCATTGGATATGCATTAAACAAGTGGCAAAGCTCTGGTCTGAAACCGACAGATAGCTAGTGCTCAATTGAGCCACCAGAAAGCTCTTTGTCTTCTCGATTGAGTTCAGCAATATAGCGACTAAAGTCTTTGTAAGCCAAATCTGGCTGCCCAAGCTCCATATAGATAACAGCACGTTCTTGCAAAAACTCAGGGTCACTCTCGCAATCTATTGCCTTAGTTATACAAGCTAGTGCCTGAGGCAGGCTACCACACGATTTCAAAACGCGGGCTTTTTCGACCCAAGCTTCTACCATAGACGGATCTGACTCAAGACATTTATTGAAATCGGCCAAAGCAAAAGCTCCTTCACCTAAGCGCTTAAACAACATACCTCTTGAACACAAAGCATCAGCATGAGCAGGATCAACCTGAATTGCTTGATCATAGTCACGAATAGCTTCGCCGAACTGCTCGAATTCTTCAAAAATGAGCGCTCTGCTGTACCAAGCATCAGCAAAACCAGGCTCTATTTCAATAGCCTCATTGTAATCATCAACAGCTCCATTGAAATCCATTAGAGCAGCCCGCAGCTGACCACGAGCATAATAGGCAATGACAAAGTCTTCGTCTTCATCAAGAGCATTAGTGTAGTCACACAAAGCCTCAAAATGATCATTCAACCCTTCGTAGCAAAGACCACGGAAATACATAGCTAGCGCACAATTTGGCTGTTTCAAAAGACGAATAGTAAACTCATCTATCGCCAATTGATATTCTTTCTTGAGAAAATATATCCAGCCACGATAATAGTTAGTTTCAGAAAGCTCTGGCCAAGACTCTAGCACCTGGGCAAAACCAGCCAGAGCCTGATCAAATTTATTGGCAAGCATTAACTGGCGAGCAGAATCAAACGCCGCAAGAGCCTTTGCGTCTTCAGTCTTTGGCGCATCAAGAGTCTGTTTACTCACAACTATGTACCCGTGCCAGCAAACGGAAGGAAACCAATCTCGCGGGCTCGCTTAATTGCTTTTGTCACCATACGCTGATTTTTGCGACTGCAACCAGTAATGCGAGCTGGCAAAATTTTGCCATTTTCCGACAAAAACTTACGCAAAAAATTGACGTCTTTATAGTCAACCCGATCAATCTTGTTCGATGCAATAGGATCAACTTTTACCCGCTTCGGCATAAGCGCACGAGGCTCAGTTCTCTGTACCTTTCCTGCCATATTCACCTCTATTTATTTTGCTGCCGCTAAATGACTTATAGCCATATGCTCTTGCGCCACATCACTCAAAAATTTGATATTCCAATCAGGGAACGAGTCGGGCAGATTCTTCCAAGCATCAACCCCGGCAATCATTTCCTCATTAGTGAGCAAACAAGCATCCAGTTCTTTAGTTAGCCATTCCTGATCCATACCAATACCAATCAAAACCAACTGCTGGCGACGATCACCAAAGGGCTCTTCCCAGCTATCGTGAATATCGCGTAAAAGCAATGAATCTTGCGGCCAACGTTCCTTATCCATAGCAGCAAAGAACATTGCCCCAGGCTCAATACGACAGGCACCACCAGCTTGCGACCACTCAATTGAGTAGTCCATACGGGTAGCTACCCAAAGAAAACCTTTTGAACGGATAACACCATCCCAGTCAGCGTCGAGAAATGCACGCAAGCGCTCCGGGTGCATAGGACGGCGAGCATTGTATACAAAATTAGTGATACCGTATTCAACAGTCTCAGGAGTATGGCTACCACGCAATTCCTTAAGCCAGCCTGGAGCCTCGGCCGCACGATCAAACTGGAAGAGACCTGTATTGAGAATTTTACTCAGGTCTACGAGACCAAATTTCGAACGCACAATGCGAGCTTCGGGGTTTAGATGCTGCAAAATTTTAGTCAACCTATTTAGATCATTCTTCGAAATCAGATCCGTTTTATTGACAATAATCACATTAGCAAATTCAACCTGGCTAATAAGCAAATCGCTTATGGTCCGAGGATCTGCATTGTTCAACTCGAGACCACGCGATACTAAAGCAGCGCTCTCCATGTAATCATCAAGGAAATTCATAGCATCTACCACTGTGACCATGGTATCGAGGTGAGCTACTTCTGAAAGCGAAACACCATTAGCATCGGTAAAGACAAACGTTTCAGCTACCGGCATCGGCTCTGATATTCCGGTAGACTCAACCAATAAGTAATCAAAGCGACCTTCGCTAGCTAAGCGATTGATCTCAACGAGCAGATCTTCTCGCAGAGTGCAGCAGATACAGCCATTCGACATCTCAACCAATTTCTCATCAACGCGACTAAGGCTTGCACCTTGCTTAACTAGCTGCGCGTCAATATTGACCTCACTCATGTCATTCACTATCACAGCGACCTTGAGCCCATCTCTATTAGAGAGAATATGGTTGAGCAAAGTCGTTTTGCCTGCACCAAGAAAGCCAGACAATACAGTCACCGGTAACTTTTTCATGGAACCCCACGCATGCAAACTAAGCCTAAGCAAAGCCACAAGAGTCAAGGATGGCAACCGAGAGCCTGGTGCCACCCTCACCGGCAAAAGATCAGAGCCAGATCAATTTCCAAGTTTCTCTTGCAGCGTTCATCGCTTTAATGATAATAGGTTATCATTATCAATAAGTCAATATTTTTGTTAGCGCGAGCAAGAATCACAAAATCCGTACAACAGAACTTCATGCCGTTTGAGGGTAAATCCATTCGGCACCAGGTTCTTTACATTGAGGCCACAGCCGTCTACATCAAAAACTTTCTGACAACCATTACAAGAGAAGTGGTGATGATGGTGACCACCCGGTAACTCATACAAAGCAACGCCGCCAGGCATATCAACAACTATGAGTTTTTTGTCGCCTACCAGCGCCTTTAGATTTCTATAGATCGTAGCAACGCCTAAGCCCGGGCAATCCCCCTGAGCCAGGTCAAGAATCTCTTGAACCGCTAAGGGGCGCTCAGCAATCTCAAACGCCTTAAGGATGGCCTGCCGTTGCTGTGTATTGCGCTCCATAACCACCTGTTTGCTTACTTAGCAAGATTACAACATCCAGATAATTGTTCAAGCTCAAAGAGGGTTGACTTCCCCTTAATGATAATCTATTATCACTGGCCTCGCCAAAATTTTAGCTCCAAAGTCCCCGTATCGAGACAGGGACTTTGTCTTGCTGCAAAGGACAAATACTTAGAAATATGAAAAAGTCAGACAGGATAATAATTAAGATGGCTTGCGGCCTGATGGAATGCAACCACTTCTACGTGACAACAAAGAACAAACGCAACAATCCAGAGCGGCTCGTGCTGAACAAGTATTGCCCTGGATGCCGCTGCCACTCAGAGTTTAAAGAAACAAAAAAATAGGTTCAATCAAATGAAAACACTGCCAGTAACAGTTTTATCTGGTTTTCTCGGCGCCGGCAAAACCACTTTGCTCAATCACGTACTAAACAACCGCGAGGGCCTGCGGGTAGCAGTCATCGTCAACGACATGAGCGAAGTAAATATTGACGCAAAGCTCATTAAACACGGTGGTGCCAGCCTCAATCGCGTCGAAGAAAAATTAGTAGAGATGTCCAATGGGTGTATTTGCTGTAATTTGCGCGAGGATCTCTTAATAGAAATCTCCAAACTCGCTAAGCAAGGAAAATTTGAGTACCTATTAGTAGAATCAACCGGCATCTCAGAGCCTCTCCCTGTTGCTGAGACCTTCTCGTTTGAAGACGAGAGCGGTGAGAGCTTGGGCAAGATTGCCACACTAGACACAATGGTTACTGTGGTTGATGGCTTCAACTTCCTACGCGACTATGAAGAGGGCGTCGAGTTAAAAGACCGCAACCTCGGTATCAATGAAGACGACGACCGCAGCATATCTGACCTGCTTGTTGATCAAATTGAATTTGCCAATGTCATCGTCCTCAACAAAATAGATCTTCTTGAGCCAGAGAAGCTGCAGGAGCTTCATAAAATCATTGCTCATCTCAATCCAGAAGCAAAGATAATTGAGAGTGAAT
Source organism: uncultured bacterium (assembly GCA_913063055.1). Classification (GTDB taxonomy): domain Bacteria; phylum Cyanobacteriota; class Vampirovibrionia; order Obscuribacterales; family Obscuribacteraceae. The sequence goes on along the minus strand of CAJXZK010000027.1, from coordinate 4,351 downwards.
TTGGAAAAATAAAGTCCAGTGACATTCTAAACACCAAGTTGTTCAATTTCGAAAAAGCTTCAGAAGCTCCGGGCTGGATGAAAGAAATGCGCGGCGAACACATTCCAGAAACTGAAGAATATGGCATCTCCAGCTTTGTCTATAAAGCACGCCGTCCAATACACCCAGAGCGCTTCAGAGCGTTCCTAGACAAAGAATGGGATGGTGTCATTCGCTCAAAAGGTTTCTTCTGGTTAGCCAGCCGCATGGATTTCGCCTTAGATTGGTCGCACGCAGGGGGATCATGCCGCCTACAACCAGCTCATCAATGGTGGGCTTGCATCAATAAAGCGGAGTGGCCAGAAGAAGAAGATTTTCGCGCTGAAATCGAAGAGGAGTGCCAAGGAGAGTACGGTGATAGACGCCAGGAGTGCGTATTCATAGGCATTCACATGGATAAAGAATGGATCGAAAACGAACTTAATCAGTGCCTACTCACTGACAAAGAAATGAAACTCGGACCTAAATCGTGGGCTAAATATATTGACATGCTGCCTAGCGAGTGGAATGTTGCTAACTAGCCGAAAGTTGAGCAACAGTGGTTTTAGCGCAAAAATCTAGAATGTGAGCATCTAACTGCTCAAGCTTTTTGCAGAGCGAACCGAAGTTTTCACTCAACTCTGTTCGCTCAACATACTCATCTTGAGCATTACCAACGACATTGAGAATGTCCAAAATAGTGATGAGCTTGCTTGATCTTTTCAAAGCATAGCCACCATTAACACCGCGATTGCTAGTGATAAAACCAGCAGCTATAAGCGGTTTTACAACCTTCGGAATATAAGCTATCGATATCTTTGTTTGCTCAGAAATCTCCGAAGCAACAAGCCTCCTTCCCTTATTTCTGGAAAGCAGCACAACAACACGCAAAGAATACTCTGCACCTTTAGAGATCAAGACAACCCCTCCAGCTTATCAGCACGGATTAGCGCTGCTTAGCACCGATTAGCGCGAATAATACTCGACCACTAAATTCTCTCTGAAACTCTGATCTAGTTGATCTCTATCAGGAACTTGCAACAATTTTATAGACAGTTCGTTCTTCAGCACTTCAACCCAATCTGGCTTAACTTGCATGTTTTCGAGCGTGATTGTTTGAATGAACTTTTTACTCTTCTCGCGGAAAGTAATCACATCACCAGGGCTTAGCCTGGCGGATGCTACATCAAGCTTTTTTCCATTTACCAAAACATGACCATGATTGACTATCTGCCTAGCTAAATCTCGACTTGCAAAAAGACCAGAGCGAAAAACTATGTTGTCTAAACGCCTCTCGAGCAGTTGCAAGAGAACGGTGCCAGTGGCAGCTTTAGCTCTTGTAGCCTCCTCGTAAAGAGCCACAAATTGCTTCTCTGACAATCCATAAGACCAGCGAATCTTTTGCTTCTCTAAGAGCTGTGTTCCATAGTCAGAGACTTTCTTCTTCTTTTGACCATGTTGACCTGGTGGATAGGGTCTCAAATCATCAAACTTAGTGTTACCAAACAAATTAACACCGACAGCTCGACAGCGTTTTGCCTTAGAGGCTGTATATCTCATCTAGTTTTCCTCGCCACAACCTGTAAAGCATATTCAGCTGCTCTACTACGAAATTCAATCAATCAATTTAGTTAAGGACAGCCAATACAGCCGCCCCGAATCAGTGATAATACATTATCATTAACGACCGTGAATTTCAAATGCTTTTTAAGTCAAGCAAAATCAATTTACCTGATGCACAACCAATGGCAATGCTAGTGGCCTGCGGCTGCCACGCTATCGAACTGATTTCGCTATCACCAGCAAATAGAGCAAGGGGTTCGCTCTTGCTCTTGCCTGCAATATTCCAAATAATCAAATTACCATCGAGGCCCGAACTGGCCAAGCGCATGTCACTTGGGGCAAAAGCCAAGTTCGAAATAAAGGCCTGATGGCCTTCTAACATCAAAGGCTTACTACCACTAGGGCCTTTCCCGCTAAAATCCCAGATTACCACCACTTCACTGCCACCTGTGGCCAAATAGCGCGAAGTACTATCCCAAGCCAGTTCTCGCACCTTTGTCGCGTAACCATTCATAAAAAGGTCATCACCACTCGGCAGCAACCAAATATGAGCGGCGCCGTCCTGACAGCCGCCAGCAACAGTCTTGCCGTTTGGACTATAGGCAATATCAAGAACTGAACCCTTCCATTCAAAGAAACGCTTGGCTTTAACCTCCGAATCTGACCACAGTCTAAGCCCACCATAACTACTGGTGGCAAATAGATTTGCCATAGCCGGATTCCAGGCGATACCGGCAATGGTGCTACCGTGTCGCACAAACTCTTGCACGAGGCTGCCTGCAGCATCCCACAGACGCAGATCCTTTCCTGCAGCAGTCAATAAGACATCACGCTTAGCATTCCAAGCAAGATGCTCCACCCAACTAGAGCCATGATCCATTTCAGCTACTTGCTCAAAGGTACGATTGCCAGCCTCATAGATGCGAGCTTTGCAGTCTTGACCAGCACTAGCTAAATACTTTCCAGTAGGAGACCAACCAACTTTAAGCGTGCCAAGACTATGGGCCATCCAGCGCGAGACCACTTTTCCATCAACATCAACAACCGAAACCTTACCTTCAGCGTCGCCACAGGCAAGCAGAGAACCATCTTGAGACCAACATAAATTAGTGACATAGTCACCGCAATCAAGCTGCCAAGCCAGTTCTAGATCTTTTATTTTCTGAGCAATTGACTGTTTACCAGGCATGAATAGAAACCCTCCGTTAGCTCTGCGCGGTTGAGATTACGACCAATAAAAACAAGTTGGTTATTGCGCGTTTCCTCTCCCCATTCTTTGTCTGGCCGACCATCAAAAAGCATGTGCACGCCCTGAAAAACAAAACGCTGAGACTGCTTAGCGATACTAAGAATGCCTTTCATCCTAAAGATATCTGTGCCTTTCTCACGCAATAGCAGCCCTAGCCATTCGTTGAACTTCTTTTCGTCAAGATCGCCGTCACAGGTTATACCAACCGAACTTACCTCGCTGTCATGGGTGTGCCCAGCGTCATACACTTGAGCACAAATTGGCACCAAAGGCTGGTCTTCAAAAGATAATGACATAGCAAACTCTTCAGGCTTATGCTGAGTGAAAAACGCATAACGACCAGCCGGAACCACAACTTGAAAGAGCTTGCTACCTTCACTATCAAGATTCAATTGATACGACGTAGCGACCGTATCGATGATAGCTCCAGCGCCCACCTCAAGCTTATCCTGAGAAAATTTGACCACGGCGACTTCTAGCAACGATTCGATCACCATCAAATCAGGCTTACAAATATGCTCGTTAGCCACTGGCAACAAGAGCATGTTCATAGAAGGATCTGGGCCTTCTTCTAAGTAGAGAGTCGATGGCCCCTTAAGGTCATATAGACCAACCCACTCAAAGGGATACTCTGGATTTAAAAATGTGGGCTTAACAGCAAGAGCTCGCTCAAGATCAAAACCCCGCACACTAAGAATCTTATCCATATCTAGCTCAGCGTTCTGTGTGCGATAAATTTTAGCCATGACGTTCATTGAACGCATTTTCTCCTCTAACTGATTCAACTCTTCTTCGCTAACTAAATCAGTCTTGTTGAGAAGAATGACATCAGCAAAAGCAATCTGCTCTTTGCACTCGGTACTCGAATCAATATGCATAGCAACATGCTTTGCATCAATCAAAGTAATAATGCCATCAAGCTCTAGTGACTCTTGAATCTCATCGTCAACAAAAAAAGTTTGAGCTACAGGTGCAGGATCAGCCAAACCAGTTGTTTCTACTAAAATATAGTCAAATTTATCTCGCCGGCGCATCAGATTACCAAGTATGCGAATCAGGTCACCACGCACGGTGCAACAAATACAACCGTTGTTCATCTCAAAAATTTCTTCATCAGCTTGAACAACCAGGGCATCATCGATACCGATTTCGCCAAACTCGTTTTCGATTACGGCGATACGCTTACCATGGTTCTCAGTCAATATTCTGTTTAAGAGTGTGGTCTTCCCTGAGCCTAAGAAACCAGTCAAAACTGTCACTGGCACTCTATTTAACTTATCTACGTTAACCATCTGTTTTCACCCTGTCCGAATAAACTAACCAGCCAAACAATTTGCCCGGTCGAACAAACGAAAATGATAACCGTTTATCAATAACTTCGTCTAGTATTCAGAAAAACTACGGAAGTCCGCGAAAGCAGGCGCCTGTCTAAATTTGATATACTGTACCCCAGTATAGCTGTCTCTTATACACATCTCCGAGCCCACGAGACCGTACTAGATCTCGTATGCCGTCTTCTGC
>CAJXZK010000026.1 GCA_913063055.1 uncultured bacterium | reverse complement strand
GCTTACACAAGAGCAATTTCAAACGGCCTTGGGCGACAAGACTTCAATAAACTTAGATACCTTGAAGCTGCTCTATCAACAGATGGATGGGCGCAAGACTTTAGCCGACTTTGAAAGTCTCAACTTCTTCCCCAAATACATACTGTTGCGCTGCTTGAACTACTTGATGAGCCGCAATTTGATTTGTATCTCAAATAAAGCGCCGCTCAAAAGCAAACGGGCATTAAAAGAGAAGAAGATTGATGCTGCGGCAGTGCGCTCGGTAATGCTCAGTCTTCGCAACAGAGACACTGGGCTGCTTACCGCCCCTGCCTTTCTCTATTTTCTTGAAGAAGAATTCTTTCGCAGTTTCAGAAACCGTGGCTCAATGTCTCTGCTTCTCGTTGACTTGCGTCAGATTGAGCCGACTCCGCAGGGAGTGCGGATAAACTTGGTCAGCAGGCAAACTCTAGCAGATGCAGCGCTGCAAATTTTCAATTGCAAACGTCAAACCGACGGCGCCGGCCATTACGAAGCACAAACCATTGCCCTGTACTTACCGAACACAAATTTGAGTGGTGCCACCACAATGGCTAAGAAGATACAGAAAGTACTCGGAGCCAGACCATTGGCCGGTATGGAAGGCAAGATGCTAGTGGTAATGTGCGCCATAGCAGGAATTCCAGAAGACTGCACGAATCTGAATAACTTGCTTGCTTCTGCAGACTGTGCCCTGCATAAGGCTAATAGTGAAGGCTTGCCCATCGTGCGCTACAAAGATCTTGAGTAATTGAGGCCTACCACTTACCATTCATTTGTTTAGCAAGCGCAGTTACTAGTTGCTTAGCAGCATCAGGCACCACTTCATTTTCAAAATATTTCTTGCCGCCGCCGGTATCAGAAGTCCAAGGTGCCTTGCCGATTGTCAGCCTATCTACTCTAGCTGCAACCTTACCGGTTTGCAAATCAATTATCTGGGCTGACACAACGAAGGTGTAGCGGTTTGACCACTTGGTTGGCCGCCACATAATCTCGTCTACAACGCCAGTCAGCAAGTAGCGCATAGATACAGCAGCACCAACGGCTTTAAAATTGTCTTCATTCCAGGTGCTCAGATTCAAGTAGCGAACTTTCTCTAATGCTGGGAATCTCTTTCTCAGCTCATCGCCAGTCTTATGCTGACTGATGACGCCAACACTTGCACCGACCTTTTTAGACAGTTCAGACTCTATTTTGTCCCCAAGGGTGAAAGGCAAGTCTATAAGCTCGTCAGGACTGTTGATCACGCCCCATAGAACACCCTGAGAGGAGTAGGTGACGATTTTCTCGAAAACCGCACCAAAGGGCGCTATGCCTATGGCTTTTGCTGCCGGGACAGGACTGGTGGCCACAGCCGGTTTGTTCGAGGGAGTGACCAATTGACTGGTAGATTGAGCGGAGCTGGTAGTGCTGTTAGTGGTACCAGATTGTGTACTCACTGGAGCAGTGACAACTGGATCCACGCTAACGCGGGCTTGCTGCTTAACGGCTGTTGCAGCAGGATTAGCAGCGGCCTCAGCCGCTGACGCCTCTTTGCTATAAGACTCAGTTTTACGTGGTCTCGCTGGTGGTGCCAGCATGGCCAGTTCAGTACCATTCCAGCGCATCTTCATCTCTGGGCTTTGAGGCACACGTCGGTCGAACTGCACTTCTTGTTCCACAAGATCGCGCAGTGCGTCGTAAGCCTCTGAAAGCTTTGTCTGAGGGCCCTTGCACTTGAGGGCCGCCATAAGATTGTGAGTGAATACGCCATTCTGATAGCGTTTTGATTCCCATGATCTCTCATTGGCTTTGCTGGAAGAAATAACAATCGTGCCTTCGCCGGCGATACTACCAACATCAAAATTCTTGGAGCGCACGAGACCTTTGCCACCAGCCTCTGCAGCACCGCTATTACAAGCGTCGAGAAGAACAATGACACGATCGCACATGGTTCTTCGGCGTATGGTCGTGGCCAAATCCTGCAACTCAATGGCCGAGGAGAAGAGGTTGTCTACATCAGTGTCGTAAGTAACCAGAAAGTTCTCACCGGCTACATCCATTTCTTTGGGGCTGCCATGGGTTGAGGCGAAGACAAGCACGACGTCGTCTTCAAGCACACGCCGTGGCAACCAGTCGTCGCCCACAGCCCTTTGAATGGCGTTTTCTGTGGCCTCTTCATTGGTTAATAGCAAGACATGATCTGGCGCAAAATTTCCTTCTTTGACAAGAAAATCAGCGAAATCTCGAGCATCTTTCGACGAGTATTGCAGTGAGGGAATGCGCTTGTCTTTGAACTTGTCAATGCCAATTACAACCGCCCATTTATCCCGAATGGGCTTATTTTCTGCCGGCATTGTGGTCTTTAGAACTGGCCGCGATTGCGGTGTGGCCGTCATATGCGCTGAAGAGTTGGCGGGAGATTTAGCGGCAGATTTAGGCGCCGACCTAGTTGAAGATTTGGCTGAGGATTCGGCACAAGTCGGTACGGCAACCGCAGCAGTCGCAAGAACAATTGCAATAATCCAGCATTTCATGGCCACAACCCGTTAAAGTTCATCCGCTATAGACGCAAATCCAAGCAGTTTATAATATACAGCAGCTTCTTAATAGCTACTGCCCCATAATTCACCGGTGCAGCAGTCTCAGCAATTCACTTGGGCGGCAGCAAAACTTGCTGTGACGCGCTCAAGAGCATCTTCGCAAGCTGTGGGGGATATGAAAAAATCGGCAGATAAACGTTATCTTCTGTGCGAATCAGACGCACTTTGCCCGATGCATCAGAGAATGCCGATACATCCTTCGGACTAAGCTGACTGAGCGGTACCGACAAGCTAGTTCCAAGGTTGCTGCTAGCAGGCAAGCAAAAGAGCATACGCTCAGTACCTTCCGCTATCTTGCCAGTAGCATCCTTCTTCCACATAAAGCACAAGCTAGGCGAGAAAAAGGCTCCAGGACCGATTGTTGCCATCCATGGTTCTGCGCGGTTTGCATTCTTGCTTAGCTGGCGTGTTTCTTCAAAGCTCTTCAAAAAGATGAGAAAGCAAATAACCCAAAAAAGAACCAGCGATACGGAAAGAATAGGAACGAAAACTGGCATACGAAAAGTGTCAACAATAGGCTGTGAAAAAGGTAAAACGCCCTGCCCTACTACAAACACAAATGAGAAATAAATGAAAATGCTAAAGCAGAACTGAAGGCCGAACAAAAGCAGCAAATTCTTCTTTATCGCATCGAGACTCTTTTCCAATGGTCGCTCCTGGCCGAGCCAATCAACTACTTAGGACTCCGTTGACACCATGGATATCGCTGTTACTATAAGCCCACTTAAGCTCAATAATCCTCAACTTCTCTCTCAACTTCGACTAAGGCTTTGCAGTCGAGACTTTGCCTGCGGCCGGTTTTATGGCACCGCCCTTACTACCATTCTTGTTGAAAGGAGCGGTATCCCAGTAAACATAAAGTGACTGCTTCGAAAGCCTGTAGATTTGCCCACGCTTGCCCAAGCCTGACTCTCTGTAGGCTGGCTTGCCATCTTTATCGACGTAGTTTCCAGGCTTATCGCCAGAAGGGCTCAGCTCATAGGTCGTGCCATTTTTCAGGTCGATAGTTATATATCCTTGCCGCTGTGAAAATGAGCAAAGGCCAGAGAAGGTAGCCTTATCATCGCCCTTCGGAAAAACATCACAGCGCGCGTCGACCGTATCAGCATTGGCAGCAACGGCAAAACCTAGTGAAGCGACGCTGATACCTAAGGCAACTAGAAACTTTGAAATCTTGACCACGGTTGAATCCTTTATTATCCAAAAAGACAATGAATTTTGAGCGAAACGGAAAACACAGAACTACGCCAAGTGATATCCTAGCTCAATGACAACCACTCGAACATACCCTATTCGCAACACCTTAATCGCAGTGACTTGCGTGGGAGCTATCGGCGGTGGCATCGCCTATTTTGTTCAGAAAACGCGGCCGCCTAAGACCTTAGCAGTGCTAAATACTCCAACTCCAACTACCCATGTAGTCGTTGCTACACCAACACCGGCCGAGAAATTCAAGGGCTACTACGCTCCTAAAGTCTTGGTTTCGCCAATGAAAGACGACATCCAATACACTCCAGCAGGGCGCGGTGAAATAAAAGCAAGAGCCGGCAATTACACTGATCCAAACGGCAAGAAAAGCTTTCGCAACGGCCTTGAATTAGGCGCGGAACTTAATGACCGTGTCTACAACCTTCTAGACGGTGTGGTCACAAGAGCTGGCTGGCGAGATGATGAGCTTGGAGTCACGGTTGAGGTGTACCATCCATATCCCAACGTGCGCACATTAGTTTGTCACCTCAACGCCTACAGCGTCCTACCTGGCCAAGAAGTCGAACGCGGTCGCGTCATCGGTTACGCCGGTTCAACGGGAAATACAAAGTCAGTGCAGACCCGCTACATCGTCATTAGCGACAAAGGCGAATACATAGAGCCCATGCAATTTATTAAGAAGGTTCCGGACTATGTTAGAGCACTTCGTAAGGCGCAGAAGGACAAGAAAGCAAAAGACTGAACCCAGGGTAGAATGAATTGAACTCTCGTTTGAACTCTGGTTGAAATCCTGCTGAAACCATGGGTTATCCACAGAAGCGACAAGTAACGGTGCCGGTGACGGAGACGCAGATGGAAATTAAGACCGAAAGGCATTCGCCCAAATGTCGGGCCAGAACTAAACGACTGCTTGTCTCTCTGACATGTCTTGTCATTCTTTTAAGCAATCCGCACTGCGAGCAAGCCAAAGCCATGATAATGCCTTATCCAATGACCATCGACAAGATGACAGGCGCTTCGGCATTAGTGCTAAAGGCCAAGGTAATCTCTATAGAGCCAGCGAAAGCCGCCGACAGCAATGCTCTCAAGTCTAATTTCTGGCAAGTCTATCGAGCAAAGTTAAAGCTGATTTCCACCCTCAAGGGCAAAGCACCAACAGACACAGTTGATTTTTACTATCGCACCGATGTACCAACAGCTGGCAAGCCAACCATGTGGCTAGATGCTGGCCCAGAAAACCATGCCCATTTCAAACTAGAACCAGGTCACAGTTACATCTTATTTGCCCAACAAACAAATGGAAAAGGGTCTCTCATGCAGGCCTCCGCTAACTACACCTTGCGTCCGTGGGAGGGATTCTTCCGCGCCGCAGACGAGACACCAATCGCACCTGGCATCACGTCAACAAAAGCAGTTTGGAATGAACTGACAAAGCAAATAGCTAGCAAGCAAGCTGAAGTATCACAGTATGCAGCTTTAACGCTACTCGACCTTTCATGTGAGAATAACAGTTCAAGCGGAACAGGTGATTATCCGCGCGCGCAGGTGCTCAACTCACTTTTCGATAGCAAGCACGAGCCGCCATTGGCTCTGAGCGGCGATGAATTTCTCAAGACATTCATAGAGTCGCTCGGAACCATGAGTCCATACACACGCGAGGACTATCGCATGCGTTATCTCTGGACTGTGGCAGACAAGCCAATGTGCAGTTGGGGACCATGGACAATCAAAGATAATGTCTCCGCGAAATCCGCCGTTCCATTTTTGATCAAAATAGCCGACGGCAAACATAAACCAGATATTTGCGCCGCTGCTATTTTGGCATTGGGCGCTTCCCAACATGAGCCTAAAATGGCAGAAACCATCAGCGCTAAACTGCCATCCTGGCTGGCTTCACCGCAAGCAGAAATACGCGCTGCTGCAATAATATTAAGTTCGGATTACTCGGCTTCTCCTTCCTCAACAAAAGTCATGGCCAAGCAGCGCCTTGCTTTAATGAATGATGCATCAGATACGGTGCGCAAGGCCGCTGCCCTTTCTGCCGGTCTATCGCAAGACACTGAGGCGATACCACAGTTAGACAAATTGCTCAGCGACAAAGCAGCCTCAGTGCGAGCCGCTGCAGCCCTGAGTCTTGTTAGTTTTCCTGTCGCCAAAGTGAAGCCCATACTGCTAGCTCACCTGAACAATCATGATTTTGGAGTCGGTTTTCTCTGCCGAGTTGCGATGATTGATCCCGCATCTGCAAAAAACGAACTATTGGCACAGTGCCAAAAGCCCAGAACAACAATGTCGGGAGTGCCAACCACAGACGCACAAATGGCATTTCAAAATGGACTGGCAACAGATCCAAATGCTCTAGCCGTGCGCGCACTCTTGAAATATCTGGACGACACCGCTGGAGAGCAATTGTCTAAGCCAGAATTTTCAAAGTATCTCGATTGTCTTGAGCAAAACGCTGTTGCCGATTCGTCTTTGACCGGTGCGACTTACGAGCTTTTGATCACGCACCACCTGGCGCAACGCGCGGCAACCTTCAAGAAGCGCGCCATAAAAGCGCAGCCAACTCTTCCACCCATTGTTTTTGAACAACCAGACAGACTTCTTGAAACTGGCAATCTCAAATTTAAGTAGAAGTAGAAACCTAATCCAAACCTAATCCTAATCCAATCCTTTAGCAAGAATCTTTTTGGCCGCAGCGTCAGGATTACCAACTATCACATCTTTACCCTGAGTCAAATCAAGACTATTAGCCTGGGCATAAGCGGCGCTGCCGTCGACGGCAACAAGAAATGTTAGTTGATTATCGGCGCAATCATGGGGCTTGCAAACATGCCCGAGAACAAATTTGCGTCCACTAAAATCGATGATTCGCACTGGCTCAGCCGTGCCTTCCAGCTTATAAACCCAAGCAGCATTGTGCCAAGCTTTTGGAAGTATTTTCTTGTAGGCAGCAAAAGATACTGGATACTTTTTTGGAACGTCTACAGGATAGACCTCACCTGCCGCCAAACAGGGCAAGGTCGTGATCGGACTGGCAATAAAAGTTGCAACCAAAGTAGTGAATAGACTTACGAACAAAGTTGTGAACAGAGTGATGCCGGCGAGGTTTACCGAGAATAATAATCTCTTGCTTTGTTTCATTTTCAATACCAGAAGAAAATCGCTACGAACATCAATATATCATTTAATCAGCATCACTTGATTTAGCTAGTCTTTCAAGCGAGGCACGAAGTGCTTCAACTAAATCATGAATCGACCTCAGCATAAGAAGCTTGTGAGCATCAATCCTGAATTCATTACATGAGCAGGATACTTACCTGCTTACCCGCTTACCGACTTGCCTACTTAGTTGCGGCAGGCTTGAGCTTTACCAAAATAACCGCTCTCTCATCCTTAAAGGCAGTCTGCCAGGCAGGGTCTACACTCAGTGCTTTTACTAGCGGCCGGTCTGGGGGCAGAAACACCCATTCAATACTGAAATCTTGCAGCGACTTCTGCCAGCCCTCGCCACAGTTTGTCAAAACTGCGTACTGCTTGAATAATTTCTCGCCATACATATCAAAACGCGTGTCAATGAAGACCGGCACTGGCGGCTTCAGATACCAGATCATCATGTCGCCGAAGCGGGGCTCATTGAGGCCGGGGCCCGGTTGGGGATTAGCATTTAAATAATTGATGGCGGCAAAGGGCGGGGCGAAACCAGGCATAATCTGCGGTAGTTGTGGTGGCTGCAGCCTCAAAGAGACAAAAAGCGAACCAGCGATGCCAGCGACTATGGCAAAGTAATGGATGAAGTTGGATTGCACTTTCGACTGCGGCTTGAGTAGCACCGCCAACATTTGCGGCAACTCAAAGACAACAATAATAAGGCCATAGACAATCAACCTAATACGGGCGGAGACAAGCACCAGAGCAAGACAGGCAAGAATTGCGCGCAGGCCGACAGCCCCAAGTTCAAGCTTTGATAAACTCTTGACGAAACATATCAAATAGATAACAAACAAGGCAAAGAAAGGAAGTAACTCGATTCGGCCAAGATCAAAAATGTTCAGCGACCGTGATTCATTCACGGCGATGTTCATAAAGAAGAGCTTGGGCAGGTAAGTCCAGAGCTTAAAGCCAGCAGGATTGACCAGACTGGCAAGCACCGCAAGAACAGGAAGAGCAACTAGTTGCGGGATAATTCTCTCGCCAACTCTATCGTTAACCTTAGCAGCGAAGGCTGCGCCGCATTCAGCAGGTTGAGCTTTGTACACGGCGCGACCGATGCTTAGATACAAGAGAGGCACCAAGGCTAAAGCAATCGCCAGCACAAATGATGTATGCAGGTTGCACCAGAGAGCTGTCAGGGCTGCGTAAGTTGCAATTAGTATCAGTCTTGACTTTGTCGCCGTGGTTTCAATAATGAGTAAAACCACATGTAGTGCCACAGCAAATAGCAGGTATGAAAAAATCTCAGGTCTGGCAAAAAAGTGAAAGGCGCACGCCAGCTGAGCGAGACTACCGATCAGCACCACCAATCCGGCATCAACTTTGTCATTCCGCAAGAACCAGCTGGGCAAGGCAACAAATGTAGCGGCCGTGATAATTGACACCAGAAGAATTAGAGCACCAAGACCACCGGTTTGATATGTCCAGTAGAGAAATAACTCCGAGAGCCACTGGTGAACAACATACGGCTCAGCAATGCCTTGCTGCGTCATAAAGAAATAAGTGTAAGAGAAAGGGTCAGTTGCGGGCAAACCTTGCTCGGCAATAATTTTTCCCAGTGCCAGAAGCCAACAGGTATCTGCGTCACGCAGGGCCGATAGGGAATTCATTCCGCCAACCCAGAAGCAGAGCAGAAAGGCTACAAGTATAGTTATTGCAAGTCTCAAGCTTTTATTTGTCCGCGCTGGTAAGTCATTGCTGCAAGGTTGCTAGCCATGCATCGAGATTGTACCGCAATCGCGCTCAGGACAAAGTAAATTGCCAATTGAGCTAGCCAAAGTAGCAAAGCTAGCAAAAGCAGTAGACGCTGCAAAAGTAGTAAAGACAGTAAAGACAGTAAAGACAGCAAAGGCAGCAAAAGAACCCGTGCTACAATCGGCCGTGCTCATGAAGAATATCCTCACCAGAAAAAAGCTTACGGTCACAATTGCCGGGCTCGCAGCCTTAGCGGGCGGCCTGATCGCGTATTTTACGCTGCCGTCTTATGGTGGAACAATCGAGCCCTTAACGACAGCTCAGAAGCAACTAGCAAGCCATTTGCGCGGCCATATAGAAAAACTTTCTAGCGACATTGGTGCGCGCAGTCTCACTAAAAATCCCGGTGGTTTAGAGAGAGCGGCAACCTACATTGAAGAAAATTTCAGCGCGGCTGGATTGAAGCCGGCGCGTCAGACATTTTCGGTCAGTGGATACTTCAATGATGGACTGTGGGGAGCAACCCACGCCACTCAGAGCACAGCCAATATTCTCGCGGAGATTGCGGGAACGAGCAAAGCTTCGGAGATCATCGTCATCGGTGCCCACTATGACGGCGTGCAAGATTGCCCTGGCGCCAACGACAACGGCAGTGGTGTTGCCGCCCTGCTAGAAATTGCCAAGGCACTGGCTAAAGAGAAGTTTCCACGCACCATTCGCTTTGTCGCTTTCAGCAATGAAGAACCTCCGTTCTTTCGCAGTGACGACATGGGCAGCTATCGCTATGCCAAAGCCTGCAAAGAACACGCAGACAATATCGTAGCAATGCTTTCCTTAGAGACCATCGGCTATTACAGTGAAAAGCCTGATTCTCAGCGCTTCCCTGTAGAAGCGCTAGCAATGCTTTATCCGAAGACCGGAAACTTTCTCACATTCATTGGCAAGCTAGACTCACGAACTCTGCTGACAAAATGCGCCGATTACTTCATTGCGGCGGCGAAGTTTCCCACGCAAACCCTGGCAGCACCAGCCGACCTGTCTGGTGTCGATTTTTCGGATCAACTAAGTTTTTGGCGACTGGGATATCCGGGCATCATGGTGACCGATACGGCTCCCTATCGCTATCCGCACTATCACACCGCTGAAGATACCGCCGACAAAATTAACTACGATTGCCTGGCGCGGGTAACTGATGGCTTGAAGAAAGTGGTGAGGGACTTAGCGACTGAGTAATGGATCATCATGATTCACAGTACAGAAGCCTGGAGATAAGTTATTTGAGCTGCCCACTGTAATCGCCGCACAATTTGCGGAGATTAGGCCGCTTTTTCTCCGCAGTTTGCCGCTACGTGCTACTCTAAAAAAGCGCCGATTTGAACAATAGCTTGCTGGCGCTTACACAAATGATGCTAAAGCAAAGGAATAATCATGACTATAATTTCGACCGGCACTCGGCCGACCATTGACGCTGAAGCTTCTGCTCATGATTTCGCAGAGTTTCAGACCTTCTTTCAACTAATTCTAGATAACGAAGATGCAATCCTGCAAAAGCCAGAATACTTTTTCTGCCAGCCTGCATTCAGTTACTGCGTCTGGCCTTATCTGCCAGGTGGCGGAATGCTGCCTCTGGGCTATCTGTTGAAACTGTGGAAGAACCCTTTGTTTGCCATGAGATGCAATGTCTATCACACCACTGGTAGTGTACTCGTCACTTCATTTGGCGTCTCACCACTCTCAGGCGACAATTGGTGCCGGGGCCTGTGCACAACCTGCCTGCGCAAGGTCAAACGGAGCTGGCCAAAATTCAGTGACAAAGTCAGCTTTGTAATTGAATTGAGACGAGCCTATCCCTTTGAAATAGCCTATTCTGAAGACTATGGCGGCTATACCTTCGATTGGGGCGGCGACGGCATTAAGGAAGCGAAAAAGACGAGGGCAATTACAACTAACGTGACCGAACCTATTGCATTTGACGCGTTGATTCAAGAGCTCGGGGGCTAACACATACAAGCAGTTCTCAATTCATACTATCAATCGCTTTCCAGGCCGCACCCAACTCGGCAACGGTTTGGTAGCGCTTGTCTGGATCACGCTCTAAACAGCGCTGCACAATGGCCTCAAGTTCATCAGAGAACCTAATATCTTTGGCTACAGAACCCATTAGCGGCGGCTTGTCCCGCAACTTTTTCAGCATAGTCTCCATGGCATCCCTGCCTCTCAGTGGTGCTGTGCCAGTAAGAATCTCAAAGACCATACAACCCAGCGAATAAACTTCCGAGCGGCAATCAGCTTCTTGACCATTGCACTGCTCGGGGCTCATATAAAGCGGGCTACCGAAAATCTCACCTGGTTGAGTCAAAGTCTGTAGCAAAGCTGCCACTTCTTCGTTGGGCTTGTCGCTGGCCCAGTCCATCGATTGCAACACTGCCACACTAGTTGGACAGAGCATTCCAGTGGTGGCACAAGATTTAGCGATGCCAAAGTCGACAATCTTGACTTGTGGTGGCACAGTGCCCGCAATCAACATGATATTGCTTGGCTTGATATCGCGGTGCACGATGTTTGACTCATGGGCATAACTCAGCCCGGCGCAAACTTGTGAAAATATCGGTGCGAACTTTTCGATAGGCAGCCGCCCACTAGCTTCTATCATGTCGTCCAAGTTTTCGCCCTGAAGATATTCCATCACCATGTATGGCTCAGATGCTTCAGTCAGTCCAAAATCAAAAACTTCAACAATGTTGGGATGCTGCAGACTGCTGGCCAATTGAGCCTCGCGCTCAAAGCGCATGACATTGGCGCTGTCGGCCTTGAGGTGCCTGTGCATAACCTTAACTGCATAGGTGGCCTTAGACTCACGCTCAACAGCCCGAAATACTGTTCCCATGCCGCCCACACCGAGCTCATTGAGCAGCTTATAGCGCTCAGACAGATTCTTCAACTTAGCGGTAGTAGAACTAGCATCTGTTAGCTCAGAGCTCTCAGGTGGCGTCAGCAGTTTCTTGGTTTCCTCTGTATTTTCAATCATGATTTGTTGGCCCATCGAGAACTAGCTAGACAATTCATTATTCCCGAGAATAGAAACTCACATGATAGAGAGCCGCGCCAGTTGCACGAACTGACAATGGTTGCCAACTAATTCTCGGTGGAAGCTGCACTATTGAAATACTCTCCCAAACAGCCTACTCTGGGTGATCAAGAGATAGCGGAAGCAGCTGTTCTCCTTGCACTATGAAAATTGAGGATTGCTTTGTATAGATTCGGGGCAAATGGATCACAAAGAGTAGCATCAGTATATTCGTCAGCCGCTCTCACCACCGGGATATCACGATCATCCACAGTGAAAACATACTCGACCTCGCCCTCTCCTGTTTCAAAAGATACTAGGTAACTCTGAAACCCATCAGCTCCTTCACCTTGGGCTCTCAACAACAACGGTTGCATTGTCAGCATTCTTGCAATCCTCAGCATTAGATCCTACTTCCTAAAAACGGCGACTCCAGTCCAAGCCTCCATAAATTCATAACGAGTCATCTCATATCTCGTTGCCTGAGCTGGATCACGAATCATAATGTTCCCAGAATTATCCACCCCATCAACAATAACAGCATGCGCAGGCTCAAGCCTCGCGTAACGCAGGCCCATCCGCTCTCTCAAATCAGCAACCCAACTACCACGATGCAAGAGAACCTCTAAGGCAGCTTCATCGACGGGACCGCCATCCCACATCGGTCCAAGAACTCTTGCAAGATATTTCGTAGCCACAGGTGCACCCAATTGATTCAGCAAATCCTTTTGCTTAATAGCGCCCTCCGTCAGCATTTCACCACAAGCCGACACGCAGGACATTCTACCAACCTGCTGAACAACATCTGGAGAAGCTCTCTCATTGAGAACATCCCAGCGACCACCAGCACCGGCCTTTACTTCACCCCGCAAATCACCCAGATAACCCTCGGCCCTATCCACGCGTGAGGCTAACCCATCAGCCATCTTCAAGGAAGCCTCGCCAGCCTCTGAGCTCCCCTCAGGATTAAACATGGCAAACATAACTTCGCCGATAAAACGACCTTTCTCACGTGGTTCCATGGCACTGTATTTATCGTTCTCACGCACTATCTGACTTTCAAGCGCAACTAAAACCTTATTGACCAGGTTCGGATCTTGTGCCATAGCATCAAATGTGCCACCAACAGCTTTGAATATAGGATCATTTATGGCGTGCGGTTTAGCAAGGAAACTAGCCACTGAACCATCAGTTAGCGCATTCCAGGCAGTAACCGCTGCGAGCTTAGTACTGTCCTTGGCGATGTTAAGACCCTCGCCAATTCCCAGAACTTTGTCTATCTGCTGCTGAGCGTATGCTTTCTGGTCTTCAGGATCGAGCAACCTTCCGCTTGCAGCAATGGCAAAATCTGTCATTTTCTGACTGAAAGTCCGATTCTCTTCATAGGCCAAACCCAAAGAAAAAGCCATAGGTCCGACTTGCTCTGGCTGATACTCGATGATTGGCCTTTCCGGTCCATCGTCATTGGACACAGATTGAGGGAGCGACTTCGAACTATCGACCGGCTTTGCAGCAGGTGCGAGCAGGTCTTTTTCTCTCAGCTTTGAATGCCTCGATGCGCTCGATTCGAAACCAACAATCTCAATACTTTCATCTTGCCCAGCCATCAATCGCTGGCGATCCTGCAAAGAGCCATTACTTGCATTGGTTCGCTGCGACTCGATAGTTCTTAAGTCAGAGACACCAGCATGCGAGAATCATGCGCGTCCGTCTTATCCAGCGCGCTCTGTTCTAGACCTTGCTGCGCTAGAGGCACATCACGCTCTTTGCCTTTGTCATTTGCTGCGCTATCGGCCAAGGCTAAACCCCTGTCTATGTCTCATCCAGTGCTATTCCCTGCCCATAATGGCTTGAAACGGAACACAGAGCCCACACTTGACAATCTTAAGCAATCCTAATAGTAAGAAGACGGGCAAACGGGTACTTCTATGATGGGATGACGTGCATCCTGCAGCTCCCCACGAGGCCCTGTTACTAATGAAGCAAATTCTTGGAATTGCGCTTTTCTCAGCATTGCTAATCTTCGTCATCGGCCGTGGCGGCGGAGAAAGCAAAAGAGCGCTGGTTAATAGCTGTGATGTAATTGCCTTTGCCAACCTGCTGCGAATGGACCTCCCGGCCGCTAACGCCTGCTCAGTGGGCGGCAGCAACGTTCACTACGCCACAATCAACCTGGCGAGCGGTTCTGACATCAAGGGGCACATGCCCAAAAACCTGGCCCTCAAATATCGCTATACCTGAAACCAACCTTCTTTCCACCCCGGGCGGGTGTTAGTCATGCTTAAAAAAGTAAACAACCAATACGTATTGGCCCACAGGTATTTCGGCCTGCTCCAGCTAGAAGACGACCACGCCTTTTGGCCTACGGGAGACAATATGAGCCAAGTCGAATCCAAAAGCTCCTGGGAGATTTTCAAAGACATCGATAGAGTGGTAGACTCAATCGCGTCCAAGTAAAGTCATTACCTAGGGGAATATTATGAAGATCGTTGTGGCAATTGATGGCGAAGAAAGCGCCAAAAGCGCTCTCGATGAGATTGCAGCGCAAAAATATAGCAGCGAAACCCAAATTCACCTTGTGCACGTTATCGTTCCAGGTTTTGCCGACGTCTCTACTCCCGGAATTCCCGATACTGTCGCTATAGAAAGAGCTGAAGAGAAGGGCGTTCTTGAGCAAATGGCCAAAGACCTCAAAACCAAGCTCAATATCGATGCCACCGCTGAAATTCTCGAAGGTGAAGTAGCCCAGGCGATTGCCAGCGCATGTAAGAAGTATGGCGCAGACGAAGCCATTGTTCCCAGCCATGCCCGCCATGGTTTCAGCCGCTTGTGGTTCGGCAGCATTGCTGATGAAATCGTTGATGCTGCACCTTGTACAGTTGTCGTTCTAAAAATGTCCGAAAGCAAGGCTTAAAAACGATTAAGCGAGCATAGCCCGCACTAAAATAAAGCAGCCGACGTCCCACCAGACGTCGGCTTTGTTTTTCTTTGTAATCTGAATCTACCCTGCGGTTTACCCTGAAGTTTTATCCGCCTTTACCGTCTTATTTGCCAATTTGGCCGCTGCCATAATCGGTGAGTCTAGTTCAAAGGAGCGCTGACTATGTCTCGCCAATGGATTTTCGGTGGTGTCACAATCGCAGTAATAGGCTCGCTATTTCTCAATAGAAGTTATGCCAGCCCGCAAGGCGACGGGCTCGCCAATCTACCTAAAGCAGAAAAAGGCACGGCGGAGCAAATAACTATGCACAAAAGTCAGGCTACAACCGATGTACTCGGTGGCAAAGACCGTTACTTGACCTACGTTAGCACTGACAAACCTATTTATAGAGCTGGCGAAAATGTCTATGTGCGGGGAATCTTATTGAGCGCCAATGGTCACAAACCAATTTCAGACACCCAGGGTGTTAATGCCACCATAGAAGTTACCGGACCAAAAGGTGATGTGGTGGCACGGGGCAACGTTAGCACCCAAGATAGCAGTTGGGGCTTTAGCTGGAAGGTTCCGGAAGGTCAGGCAGGTGGGCAGTATCTGCTCAAGGCGACCTATCCCTGGAATGGTCATGCACCAGCCGAAAGAAAATTCGATATTAGAGCCTACCGCGCACCACGGCTAAAATCACAAATTACATTCTTGCGCGACGGCTATGGCCCTGGTGAGAAAGTCAATGCCACACTAGATGTCAAACGAGCAGAAGGCGGAGTGCCTGCTGGTGCGAAAGTATCAGTTACTGCAGTTGTCGACGGAGTCGCCATTAGTGGTGGCACCGCCAAAGTTGATAGCAGTGGTCTTTGCTCTGTCAGTTTAGATTTACCCCACGACATTCCACGGGGAGAAGGCACTCTAGCGCTCATTATTGCAGATGGTGGCGTGGTCGAGACGGCCTCCAAGACTATTCCAATTCTGCTGCAAACAGTGGATCTAAAAATGTATCCAGAAGGCGGCGATCTAATCGCTGGCTACCCCAATCGACTCTATATTCAAGCCACTCTTCCCAATGGAAAACCAGCAGACCTGGCAGGAAAGCTCATTGCCAAAGGAAGCAACGGCAGCATCAGCAATGTAACGGTGGCAGAATTTGCCACCGAGCACGAAGGTCGGGGACGCATTCAATTTACACCTGATGCTAACAAAGAATATTTCCTGGCAATCAATGAACCAGCCGGAATAAAGACAACTTTTCCGCTACCGCAAGCAAAAGCCGCTGGTGCATTAATTCGCGCTGAGCAAGACACCTTCGCCAAAGGTCAGCCAGTCACCGTAGTCGTGGGCTCTAGCAGCCAAAAATTCAGTGTCACCCTGGCCAAGCGTGAGACTGTTATATCAGAGTGTCATGTCGATTTAAGCAAGCGCAACGATGTAAAACCTGGCTCTCTATTGCCAGTAACATTTACCGTGCCTGATGACGTTGAAGGAGTTTTGACTGCCACCATATGGAGTGACAAAGATGTGCCCCTGGCTGAGCGCTTGCTCTTCCGCGCACCACAGCACCCACTAAAGATTAGCATCAAAGCTGACAAGAAGAACTATATTCCCGGAGACAAAGCCAAGCTTACGGTCAAAGCCACTGATGAAAACGACAAACCAGTTGCAGCAGTTGTTGGTGTAACTGTAACTGACGACAGTGTGCTTGAAATGATCGAAAAGCGCGAACAAGCACCAAGACTGCCGGTTATGGCATTTCTAGAACCGGAGGTCTCGGACCTGGCAGATGCTCATGTTTACCTCGACGACACTAACTCAAAAGCCGCACTAGCCACTGACCTGCTCTTAGGCACGCAGGGCTGGAGGCGCTTTGCCTTGATGAACCTGACTAAATTCGCTGAAGAGCATGGCGACAAAGCGCGTCGGGTCGTTGCGCTAAAGATACAAGCGCAACATGAAGTGATGCGCGCCATGAAAGAAGATGGAATGATGCAGCTTGCGGTTCGCGGCATGGCCTTTGGTGCGCCGGGCATAGGTGGAGTTATACAAAAGGGCGCTATGCCACTAGCAGCCCCAGCACCACAGCAGGCAGGGATGGGCGGAGCCAAGAATGGCGCTGCTATGCCAGTAGCCCCTATGGCACCACAGGCAAGAAATGACGAACATGCTGGAAACGACAAGCCATTAGCAGACGCTCCCCAAGATTTATCGAGTGTGGCCGCAAATAAAATGCTGCCACCACCGCCAAGCGTGAGCGCATCTGAGAAGAAAGCGATGGTAGAGTCTGACGCTACTCGTAATCAACTGCAAGCAGCCATCGGCAAGGCTGAAGTAATGAATCGCCGAGGAAGAATTATGGCTGGCGCAGACGCCATGTTCGAAAACGAAGTTGCTGATATGCGCATGGCTCAGAACGATCTAGTTATGGTGCGTGAATTTGCTTATGAAGTACGCAAAGACAGAAACCCCACCGATCGCGTCGACTTTACTGAGACTCTATTCTGGAATAGCGGCGTTAAAACTGACGCCAAGACAGGTGAAGCAACCGTTAGTTTTGGTCTGAATGATAGTGTCAGTACATTTAGAGTCTTCGCTGATGCCTACAGCGGTAGTGGCTCGATTGGTGCCAGCAATATCGGTGTTGAGTCAGTGCAACCGTTCTATGCCGAGCTTAAGATGCCATTAGAAGTAACCGCTGGCGACCACATTATGTTACCGGTAAGCATGATCAATGCCACCAGCAACGAACTCGTCAGCCCTGATATCTCTATCGACTTAAATGGTGAAACGGGCGCAAACTCAAAAGCAAAATTCAAACTGCTACCCCTCGTCAAAAATGGCTCCGCCCTTGGCGCCGGAGGCAGAGTGCGCTACATCCAACCAATTGATGTAGAGGCCCTGCAACTAGGCGCCACAAAATCTGGCGAGACAGCTTTTGGCGTGGGTACCTTCCCTTTAGTTCTCAATGCTAAGTCTGGTCTTTTCCAAGACAAAATAACCAGAACCCTAAGCGTCAAACCCAAAGGCTTCCCCATTGAAAAATGTTTTGGTGGCATGATTGAGCCGGGCAAATCGGTGGTGCACACTATCACCATCCCCAAAGAAGTTATCGCCGGTAGTATCGCCTCCAATTCAGCAGTCTACCCAACGCCACTAGCCAATATGACAGAAGCGCTGCAAAGGCTGATTCAAGACCCCTGCGGCTGCTTTGAGCAGACCTGCTCCACTAGCTATCCTTTGACCATGGCACAGCAATATTTCCTCTCTCACACAGGAGTCGACCCCAAACTGGTGGAAGCCTCGCGCAAAAAGCTTGATACCGGTTACAAGATGTTGGTTGGCTTCTGGTGCCCAGACAAAGGCTACGAATGGTTTGGCGAAAATCCAGGCCACGAAGCGCTCACAGCCTTTGGTTTGATGCATTTCAGCGATATGGCTCAAGTGCGCGAAGTTGATAAGAACATGGTGGCTTCCACTCGGGCCTGGCTCTTCAAACAAAAAGACGGCAAGGGCGGCTTCTCTCGCAAACGTCGAGCACTGCACACCTGGATTGAAGACAAAGACTGCTCGAACGCATACATCTTATGGTCGCTGCTTGAAACCGGACAACCGGCTGCCGATCTCAAGCCCGAAATTGACTCACTCAAGAGTGCCGCTGCCTCAAGCCAAAATAGCTATGTGCTGGCACTTGCCGCCAATGCTCTCTATCTCTCAGACAATAGGGCCGAAGCTAAAAAGCTCATGGATAAGCTAGCGGCTAAGCAAAAAGCAGACGGCAGCATTGGAGAGGTTAAGAGTTCGATTGTGGGCAGCGAAGGCGAAGCCCTGGCTGTTGAAGGCGCGGCTCTAACGACATTGGCATGGATGCGCGAACCGGCCTATGCCGGCAACGTGGAAAAATCAGTGAAGTTCTTGGCCGACTCCTGCAAGGCCGGACGCTATGGTTCTACTCAATCAACAGTGCTGGCACTGCGCGCCATTGTTACCTACGACAAATTGCGTGCCAAACCAAAAGCACCAGGCAAGGTGCGCCTTTATGTTGACGGACAATCAATTGGTGATTGGGCAGACTTTACCCCTGCCACCACCGGTGCTATTAAGCTTCCTGACCTCAGTGAGCTACTCACACCCGGTGACCACAAACTAGAGCTACGCATGGAAGGCGGCGCACCAATGCCATACTCGATAGCGGTCAACTACAACGCTATCAAGCCAGCCAGTTCAGACCACTGCAAACTTGATTTGAAAGTTTCGCTCGCTCAGAACAAACTGACCGAAGGTAATGCCACAGAAGCAAACGTTACTGTCACCAACAAAGAGAAGGCCGTGGTGCCAACACCTGTGGCCATCATCGGCCTACCTGGCGGCCTTGAACCACGGCACGATCAATTGAAAGAGCTAGTGAAGAAAGGCAAGATTGATGCTTACGAAGTGCGTGGTCGCGAAGTAGTGCTCTACTGGCGCACGCTAGATGCTGAAGCAAAGGTCGATATTCCATTGAGCCTAATTGCTGCAGTACCTGGCACCTACACTGGCCCAGCTAGCCGTGCTTATCACTATTACACCGATGAGAACAAGCAATGGGTAGATGGATTGGCGGTGGAGATCACAGCGAAATAGGCGACAGCACCCTCTTTACATCAGAGCAAACTCAGGAAAACATAGTGCCCTCTAGGTTATTCTTGCACTATACCTAGAGGGCCCTACGCATGCGCAAGACTTTTGCCACTTTAATTTCACTAGCACTGAGTGGCTGCTTTGCGGCCAACGGCGCACTGGCACTTGATTCTACAGATGCCAAAGAGGCGAAAGACTCCAAACGACCACGGGTCGGTCTGGCTCTTGGCGGTGGCGGCTCAAGAGGCTCAGCCCACGTAGGCGTTCTCAAAGTTTTACTTGAGGAAAATATTCCAATTGACTTGATTGCGGGCACAAGCATCGGTTCGGTGGTTGGCGGCTTCTATGCATCAGGCATGCCTATCGAAGATATCGCTCAGGTATTTGAGAAAAATACATTCACAAAAGAATTTGCGCCCATGCCAATTTTGCGCTTGTTGCTTGAGCCAACAGCGCTGACTTTGAGAATGTTTGGTTACCGCCCATACGACGGCCTCTACTATGGCTGGAAGTTCAGAAATTACGCAGACAAAGCCGTGGGCGACAAGAAAATCGAACAATTCAACATTCCTTATGCCGCCGTTGTCACCGACGTTGTGAGTGGCAAAAGCTGTCGTTTAACAGAAGGCGATCTTGGCGTTGCCCTAACAGCCAGCACGGCTGTGCCAGAGCTTAGAAAGCCAGTTCAAATAGGCGATCATCTCTACTGTGATGGCGGAGTGATCAATAACGTTCCTGTTAACCACGCCCGTGAAATGGGCGCTGATGTAGTTATCGCCGTAGACATTGACGAATATCTAAAAGATAGACCAATTAAAGACTTCCGCAAACTAGGTTCGATGGCGCGTCAGGCCCTGAGAATTCAACTAGCAACCTTTGATGGACCAAGCGGCAAAAATGCAGATATTTTGATTCATCCTGATACCACTGGTATCAACCTCGTTTCTTTCAAAAAGTCTGACGGCAAACGTGGTATCGATGCTGGTATCGCTGCTGCAAGAGCAGCTATGCCCGAAATTAAACGCAAATTGGCTATGGCTGGAATAACTCCAACTAAGCAGATTGACTCAGCAAAATAACGCGCCAATTAAAACGAACTGACTGTCAAAGACTTCAGTCTCAAGCAAAGCTTCTGAATAACAACACAGCGATAAGCTAGTGGAGTTATGATTAAGTCGACCCTTGACACAATCACTTTGCTTGATAGAATGGTTTCAAGGTCGCCATATTATTTTGGTGAATCTAGTTCCAAGTTTCCTCTCATCTCTTGAGGTAAATGTCATGCATTCCCGAAGTACGTCGCACAGCAGTAGATCTCTCTAAGGGCCCACAGCCCCTGCTTTGTACTTGGGACAAATGATCTTACGGAACCACAAATTCTGCAGATTTTTGTTTAATACAAATGCTTTGAAATATCGCCGCTGCGGTATGTCACGACGCATACACTAAACACTTAACGCCAAAGTAGGCTTGTCTTTGTCTTGCTGTGACTTGGCTTAGCCTTGCTGTGACTTGCTTTGACTGGTGTTGCAAACCAATATCGAATTCAATTGCAGGCAATTACATTCGATTGCGTGCAGTTACATTCAATCACGCCTGCGCATCGAAACGCATCCCTTTAACTCGCTTGCAGCGAGTCACTTTGCTGCGAGCAATTGGAGAAATATATGTTTGCCAACTTGCAAAGATCGTTCGACAAAATTGGCGCAAAAGTCTCAATCACACTTGCAGTAGAAGAGATTTTTCGCAACCGTAATCTGACCCAGCGAGCACCGGCGCGCTTAAATATCATCGACAAAAAAGGAGAAGAAATTTTCGAGATATCAGTGCGCAAAGACCTGCTGACCAATCTTGAACTGTCAATAATTGAAGTGCGTCCTAAAGACAAGCATCTGCTTCTGCTATCTAGGCAGCTAGACAGTGAAGGCGATGCTGTCAACAAAGATCACTTCCTCTGCGGTAGAGATGAGCGTCATCTCTTTGTTGCTTCGGTAGAAGGTGTTTCTACCGTAGCCGCAGCCAAAGCCTCGCTTAAGCCCAAAGAAATACTGAACAAGGAAGTGGGCCTCAGCGAAGAAAAACGCAATCGTCGCAAGACCAAAGCGTTCAGACGCCAAGGAGAATGGTTCTTCATACCGACATCACTAGTGGTGCCAGCCAACCTTGTACGCTCACAAGAGCCCCTTGTGCGCGGCAGAGGCAGCAAACCCCACATCGCTCAATACGCCTATCGTACCCAGGGCGAACCAGTGATGGTAAGTAGTCGCTATCCGCAAGGATTGACAGAGCCTCAGTACAAAAGACTAATCAGTCGAGACAAATCAGCAAAGAACCTCTACTGGTGGCAGATGGTAAGAAACGCTGGTGTATTTGTCAAAGGAACTGTACGCCATCCCGATCACGCCACAATCGTGCTCGATGACTGGCACCGGGTCTTAATGAATACTGAAGCAAACTCTGAAGCAGTTGCTTTTCTTGATTGATTGGCAACCACAAATGGAAACAGACAAAACTAGGTCGAGCAATAAAAGAGACTCGAAATAGAACTAGAAAGAAAAGGCCATATATGAAAACGAAAATAATTGCTTCGGCCCAAAACTGGATTGAAGGCACCGCTATTGAACAGCTCAATCAGACAGCTATGCTGCCTGGCATGAGTGAGACAGTGGGCATGCCCGATCTCCACCCAGGTAAAGACACACCTATAGGTGCTGTGCCTGCCAGGGGCTCATTTATCCGCACCTGGTCGGCAACGACATCGGCTGCGGCATGGGCTTCTGGCAAACTAAGCTACATAAATCTCAGTGCAAGCTCGACAGCTGGACAAAAAAGCTAAGCAACCTTGAACAAAGCAAAAACCAAGGCGAATACGACGAAATGCTTGCCGCAAATGGCCTAGCACCGTCAAATTTCGATGCCTCATTGGGCACTATTGGTGGAGGCAATCATTTTGCCGAGCTACAGCGCCTGCAGTCAATAGTTGAACCATCGATCTTCGAAGCTATGGACCTCAGCAAAGACGCCCTCTATGTTTTAGTTCATAGCGGCTCCCGCGGATTGGGTGAGCACATCCTCAGAGGACACCAAAAACATTTCGGCAACGGTGCGCTCAAAGCTAGCTCAAAAGAAGGAGAAAATTACCTACAGCAACACAACAATGCTGTTAAATGGGCCAGACTAAACAGAGAAATCATTGCCAGTAAATTCATGACTACTCTGGCGACTAAGGGCAGGCAGATTCTTGATGTTTGCCATAACTGTGTGCTTGCAGCTACCGCCACAATAGACAATCCAGCAACAGCAGATAAATCAGAAACAACAGACACAAGCATCTGGCTGCACCGCAAAGGTGCCGCCCCATCAGATCAAGGAGCGGTAATGATTCCTGGGTCGCGCGGTACTCTCAGCTATCTAGTTATTGCCAGCGGCGAACAGACTGAAAATCTAGCCACCCTGGCCCATGGTGCTGGTCGCAAATGGAAGCGCTCTGAATGCCGGGGCAAACTAGAGGGGCGCCATACAAAAGAAAGCTTGAAACGTACCGAGATTGGTGGACGAGTAATCTGCGAAGACCGCGCACTACTCTACGAAGAAGCGCCCCAGGCCTACAAAGATATAGACGTTGTTGTCAGTGACCTGGTGGACGCTGGTCTAATCAAAGTGATTGCAACCTTCGCCCCGGTCATTACTTACAAAACTGGAGCAATAAGAAGATGATTTGGTTACAAATTAGCGCGGGCTTAGGCCCCGATGAGTGCTGCTTGGTGGTGGCGAAAGTGGCAAAACTAATTTCTACAGAAGCGCGACTGAAGCAAACAGAACTGCAACTAATCGAAAAGGTGGACGGCAAAAGAAGCGAAACTTTCCAATCGATTCTATTTGCCATTGCAGCTGAGGAAGTGCCAACATGGCTAAATGATTGGATCGGAACAGTAAAATGGATTGGCACTAGCCCATACAGGCCGAACCATCGACGCAAAAACTGGTTTGTTAGCGTACAACTGTTAGAGCCACCACTATCGCTGAACTTCCACTTAAAAGATCTGCGTATAGAGACCTGCCGCGCCTCCGGCCCAGGAGGGCAACATGTGAACAAGACAGAATCAGCAGTGAGAGCCACTCATATTCCCACCGGGCTTGTAGCGGCCAGTCGAGATGAACGGTCACAAGGAAGCAACCGCAAGCTCGCAATAGAACGCCTTAAGCGCAAGCTGCAGCTAGCAAACGAAGGTGAACAAGCTGACGTTCGCAAGAAACTGCAGCAACAGCATACGAACTTAGAGAGAGGCAATGCCGTAAAGATTCTTACTGATGAAAAATTTCACGGACTAGTTTGAGTCCGACGGCTAAAAGCGAGCTTTCAATTCATATAGAGTGGAGTGAGGATTCTCCTCGCATAAGGGACCGAACGGTGACGAGCTTGCTGCTGAAAGGAACAACTGTGAGCAAGAATCAAAGTCAACACACATTTTTTCCATCTCTGTGCTCATACAAGTTTAAACGCATACCTGATAGGATCAATAGCCAAGATAGCTAACTAAGTCAAGGACTCACATTGCAATAAGCCCACTACAATAAACCAAGAGCAATTCTAGAGGAAACCCCAATTAAGCACTTACCTATCGACGATGTCTTACCAGAGGTGATCTCAAACCTCGCCAACTCTGACACCGGTTTGGTACTTATAGCAGCTCCTGGCGCCGGCAAAACTACTCGCGTGCCCCCAGCCGTGCTTGATGCAGGTTTAGCCGAACTCAATAGCAGCAATCAAGAAGCCGAGCAAGGCAATGGCAGCAAATCGATTCGCCCAGGACAAATAATAGTGCTACAGCCGCGGAGAGTCGCAGCTAGAGCCGCGGCAACTCGTATTTCAGACGAACGCGGCACCAAACTTGGAGAAGAAATTGGCTATCAAGTTCGTCACGAGAGTAAAGTATCGGCGCGCACTCGCATAGTTATTTGCACAGAAGGTGTTTTTCTTAGACGGTTGCAAAAAGACCCGATGCTGGAAAACATAGCGGTAGTGATCTTCGATGAATTTCACGAGCGCAATCTTGACAGCGACCTAGCTCTGGCCCTAGTGCAGCAAGTACGCACTGAACTGCGCCCAGACTTAAAAATAATAGTGATGTCGGCCACCCTCGATGCCGAACCAGTTAGCCGTTATCTATCGAACTGTCCAGTGCTACAAAGCCCCGGCCGCACTTATCCGGTCAACATAGAATACCTGGCATCACAGCCAGCAGCAACGAACATTGAACAGACAGTGTGCGATGGTGTCAAGAAAATGCTGGCAAAGAGCGATGGACATATACTTGCCTTTCTACCAGGGGTAGGTGAAATTCGCAAAACCCAGGAGCTGTTAGAAGCAATTGCCGAGCGCGAGAATCTCTTGCTGCTCCCTCTATATGGCGACTTGCCGCTTGAAGAACAGCAGCGAGTACTGAATGTATCAAGTCAGCGCAAAGTGGTGCTCGCCACCAATATCGCCGAAACATCTCTGACGATAGATGGTATTACAGCCGTTGTCGACAGCGGCATGGCCCGGGTAAACAGGCTAGACCCAAGACTTGGTCTTAATCGTCTCGGACTAGAAAGAATTTCGCAAGCATCGGCAGAGCAAAGAGCTGGCCGAGCCGGTCGCACTGCCGGCGGTGACTGTCTCAGGCTCTGGACTGAACGCGAGCATAAATCTATGGCAGCATTTAGTCCTCCTGAAATAGAAAGGGTTGATTTGTCAGAATGCGCACTGCAGCTGCTCGCTTGGGGCGAAAAAGATCTGCAATCTTTCGCCTGGTTCCAGGCACCACCACCCGCTAGCCTTAGCCGCGCTCTCGAATTACTAGATCGCCTTGATGCCCTAGAAAATGGCAGGCTGACAGAACTGGGCCGCAAGATGGCTCAACTACCACTGCAACCAAGACTGGCTAGGTTGCTTGTTGAAGGAGCTGAGTCTGGTCAAATCAAAGACACCGCATTGTGCGCAGCGCTGCTTTCTGAAAGAGATCCACTGAAGCGCTCGACAGAAAATACAGGAGCCAAGCACAAGTCAGAATCTGATGTAATGGATCGAGTATGGGCACTAAACGAATTTGCTGAACACGGGCACAAACATTCATTTGCTGGCGAGTTGATGGTAAATCCTGCTAAGCAAATTCTACGTGCCGCCGAACAATTGACAAAACTAGTAAGTGAATTCAAATCTATCGATTCAGAAAAAACGAATAATCAAAGAGAAAGCACAGGCAAAGACCAGGCTAACAAAGCCAACAAGTTAGACGAGAAGAAGGCTGAAGAAGCAGTAATGCGTGCCATTATGGTAGCATTCGTCGATCGCATATGCAGACGCCGAGAACCTGGTGGCAAAACAGCAATTATGGTTGGCGGTCGCGGCGTTAGACTAGCTATTGACTCAGCAGTAACAGCTGCCGAATTATTTGTTGCTGTTGAACTGCTTGAAACCGGCCAATCTGATGCCACAGTGAGGCAAGCATCTGCCATCGATAAAAGCTGGCTGCCTAAGTCGCATCTATCAACTAGCATCGACGTCTCTTACGATAGCACGCGAGAGAAAGTGGTGGCTTCAAAATGCACTCGCTTCTGCGACCTAATAATTGAAGAAACAGTTTCTGCACTCCCGACAGATATTGACCCTGGAGAAATACTGGCCAAGGCCCTTAGCGCGGCAAACATTGATCTTGCTGCACTAGTAGACGATCAATCAAAGCAATATCTCGCACGTATAGACTGCCTGCGCGAAAACATGCCAGAGCTTGAGCTGCCGCAGTTTTCTAACGAACCCTGGCGAGAGTTGTTGCCGCTTTGGTGCATGGGTGCCAGCAGTCTGGCCGAATTAAAATCACACTCTTTCATTTCGATTTTGCAGTCACAGTTAAACCATGAGCAGCTAATTGCAATCGAGCAAGAAGCACCAGCGCAAATAGCGGTGCCTAGCGGTAATCAAATCAAACTATTCTACGAGAATGGCAAAGCTCCAGTACTAGCTGTGCGCATCCAAGAACTGTTTGGCATGACTGAAACACCTAGAATAGCAAGGTCAAGGCAGCCGGTACTCATGCATCTGCTGGCACCAAACTATAGAGTGCAGCAAATTACACCAGATCTCGCTAGCTTCTGGAAAAACACCTACGGTGAAGTAAAAAAAGATCTCAAAGCCCGCTATCCCAAGCATTCATGGCCAGACAACCCACTTACAGCACAGGCAGAAAGCCGACCGAAGAGAAAAGCATGAAGAATTGAAAATCGCTATTGCGTTTTCTTTTGCTCGTGGTATATTGAAAAAACGGTCGTGCAATTCGTTGCACAATTTTCGATTCGCGGGATTGGCACATTGGTTGTGCTCTAGCCTTCCAAGCTAGCTAAAAGAGTTCGATTCTCTTATTCCGCTCCATTCTCAGGTGAATAAAGTGAACTGCATGATAGGGATTATGAAACGGAATAGTGATAGAGGCAATTGCCCTGTCATTCGTTTTGTCACACCTATTATGAGATCAAATCACCATGTTATTTTTACAACCAGCACTGCCCGAGCGAGGTCCACCAGCGCCTAATGCCTGGGGTCTTAGTTTAGTCAGCAAAACTCTCGGTTTGCACCCGAAAGTGGAGGGTGCAAAGCCCTCAGACTCCACCATTTTTCAATTGAATATTTGCCCATGTAGCTCAAAAGCAGAGCGGTCGCCTTGTAAGCGACAGGTAGCGGGAGCATTACCACGCCTTGGGCTCCATTTCTCTGCTGCACCAGCAGAGGCTATTGCTGCGCTAATCGCAGCGATATACGCGCACGTGGTCTACTGGATGGGCAACGTTCTTCTAAAGCGTTTAAAGCAAGTTCGATTCTTGCCGTGCGTGTGGTGCGCTATAGCTCAGTTGGTAGAGCGTCCGCCCGTTAAGTGGATTGTCCCTGGTTCGAACCCAGGTAGCGCAGCCATTTTCCACTATCGTCTAACAGTAAGACATTCAGCTCATAACTGGAGCGATGTTGGTGCAAATCCAGCTAGTGGAACCATTTTTCGAAGATGCAATTTGTTTTGCAAAATTACATTCACAAAATATTTCGCGTTCTTTCATAGGTGTGTTATGCCAGGAGTGCTTAAAAATGAACCCCCAACTAATTTCAGTCAGCGAATTAAATAGCCGGATTAAATGGCCGTGTAGTTTAGTGGTAAAACAAGCTCCCGATAAGAGTTGTAGCGATTGTTCGATTCAATCCTCGGCCACCATTTTTTCATTGCGTTTATAGCCAGCTCTGTGTACTTAGCCAAGATAGCAAGGCAACTGATTGCAAACCAGTCATGCGATGGTGCAAATCCATCAGTACACTTTATACCGGTGTCGTCTAATGGTTTAGGACGCTCCCCTGTCACGGGAGTAATGCGGATTCGAATTCCGTCACTGGTGCCAATTTATGGAGACGATCCGGCTAGATGAGGAGCTTGTCTTGAAAACAAGTGCCCGACAGGGTTGTAGGTGCGAGTCCATACCGTCTCCTCCATTTTGGAACAGTGGCCCATGGGGGCAAACTCTTTGCTAGAGAGTCGGGCATAGAGCCTAGTAGGTTCGATTCCTACCTGTTCCGAATTTTCAGCAATACAGAGAAAAAAGGAGAACTACCCCAAAAGCAAAGCCAACACTAATCCCGCAATATCCCTCTAGTTGCAGCTTCACTGCGGCTTGGCCTATAATTAAAAAACGAGGTGCAACCATGACAGAAGAAGAACCACAACTGCAACAGGGTGACTCTTTCAGCAAGGGCATCATCGACGAATACTTCGGGTTCTGCGGGCTATTCTGGCCGTGCCTAGTAACGTTTCTGATGCTAGGCGCCCTATGCTACTTAACTCTAACTGGCACGCTAAGTCATTGGATTAGAGAAGGCTTTGAAATGGCAGGCAAAGCGTTCACTCAAAAATAGAACAAGCGGCTACAAGGTCTAGGGATAAACTATAGACAGCAACTGTCTTGCGCGCGGATGAACCTGGTCATTTTCCTTCTGCACGTGCACTTTTAGATCGGCGATGACTGCAGCAAGACCGGTAATAAACTGATGACAAAGTCCATCAGCTCGCTCTTCATCGACCGCAATAGAATTCACCACAATCAGTATCGCCTCAAAAGCCTTACCAGAATTCTCATGCTCACTTTCCATCTCGACTAAGCGGTCTAGCAGATTAGGCCCTGCCTTCACTTCATCACCTATTTGATCAGCCGCTTCTCCATTTTCGAGTTTAAGGCAAGCGGGAAAGAGAAACTGCTCTTCGTCACCGAGATGAATCTCAATTTTCGCCTTCACTTTCTTGAAGGTCTCAAATGCTTCACACAACTTCTGATTCTGAGCACCAAATTCAGAGATTATTTCACCCAGTAGCAACTCAAGGCGCGGCAATTCTCTTCGCAAAAGAACATGATGCTCAGTCAGAATATTCTGAATCAGATCTTTAAGATTCAAGGACACGATATGCTTCTCCCAAATGCAAGATTGCAGGTGAAGCGCTAGTTTAGCACTACTGAGATTATAAAATTTCGGCGGAGTAGGATTTGAACCTACGTGCTTGTTACAGTCCTGCTCTACAGGCAGGCGCAATCGACCCCTCTGCCATCCGCCGATGGATGTTCACGTTCACGAGCATGTGAATTCCCATACACATGAGCGCGTCAGTAATCACGAATACGAGTTCGTGTAATAAGAAACGCGAATTCGCGCTCCTCTATAGCGGCACCATATTTAGCGCCACATGTATTTGCCTAACGGCACACAACTAAAGCCAGACAGTCGTCATAAGCGGATATTCTAAAAAATAAATCTATTTGAACAACACACGCACGACGACCAACGCCTAGCCTCGATATGAGTGGCGCCGATAAGTGCTTAATGATAGTGTCATTTGCTTGTTCATATGACGACATTACCATGGGACGAATAAGATCGCAAGAGCGCTATAATCATTTTTTCATTCGACTTAGAAGGCTCTAGTTACAGGGAATATAACAAAAGTTCTGGAGTAATCGCTTTGCAAGAGAGCACAATCACAAAAGAATTACGGCGCGGCAACATCAATATGTTGGTAGCAGGAGTATGCGTGACCGTATTAAGTTGCGCGTTCCTCGTCCTAACGGCCCGCACCAACCTCAATGAAATCCTTGGGCCTGTTGCTATGACACCAGAGCAAGTGATTAAAATACAAAGTCCATCTAGACTCCTTCGCTACTATATTTGCACTAGAGGCTCAAGAGTTAGCGATCCCGTCTGGCAGGAGAGAAGTGAAGTCTTTGACCGAGCCGCTCAAAAGACAGTGTCCACTTCAGTCATCAACGAAATTCAGCTGATGCAGCTTGCAGATAAATTTGTGTTGATCAGAAGAGCCAAAAGCTCAAAAGATCCGAGCATTGCTGGAGCTCTAATAAATACCCCAGAAGAACTAGAGAATGTGGTCGCTAAGCTCAAACAAGATCCAAAACTTAGAACACAATTATTGCCCTTACTAATTGATGCAACAAGATTTAACTGGGGTGGCTATTTTGTTCTTCTGTTCTTCATACCACTACTCATCGCCGGAACAGCACTCACACTAATAGCACTATCCCGCCTGCTCGACAAGTTTCAGAATCCAAATCTTAAATCGCTCAATCGCTTTGGCGATGCGCCAACGGTCTTGTCCGAAATAGAAGAAGAGCTTAGTAAGGGCGAAAACGTATTTAGATGCTCTATGCTGTGGCTGACCCCAAACTGGCTTATAACCAGCAAACTGTCTGGTCTCGAAATAAGAAGCGTCAGAGAACTAGTTTGGATCTATCCGCAAGTTACTCGAAACCACGTATATGGAGTTCCGGCAGACAAATCAAATGCCCTTGTAATTTGCGATAACAGCGGCAAATACACCCAAGTTTATCTTCCATCCGATGACTTCGACTACATAGGTGTGAACTTACGCAAGCGCGCACCATGGGCCTTTTTCGGATACGAACCAGAACGGGAACAAAAGTGGCACAAGACAACCAGAGCGGCAATGATTGCCGAAGTAGAAGAGCGCAGACTGGCAACGGAGAATCACTAAGAGACGTTGGGCACTAAAAAGAACTACTTTTTAGTACGCACCCAAATCTCATGCAAATTGGTCTCGCCAGAGATCTCGTAGTCGCTCATATAGCGAAGAAAGAAGTTTTGCTGAACGAGTAAATCGAGCACCACTCTCTTCTGCACAATAATCATTGCGGGTTTCTTGCTAGCAATGTCTTTGCCATAGTTAGCAATTACCAGGTCGCTCATATCTTGCCAGCGCTTAGCGTGAGTTTGGTTAACACAATAATCGAGAAATGGCAGTAAGCAAAAAATGTAGCGACTACCCTGCTGTCTGCCACTTTGCAAAATAGCAGGATACCCAGGACCGATACCAGTTCCCATAAAGAATGCACTATCGCTAGGTCTAGTCTTATCGACAATGAAAAAGAAAAGTGGATCTAAATCTGACTTCAGACATTTTCCCTGATAGCCCAGGGGGCTCATATCAAATAGGGTAGCGCCCTTGTAACACTCTCGTTCAATGTTAATAACTTGCCCAGTAAGCGACAGAGCGACAACAAGCATGGCAAAAGCAAGAACAGGCAGGGTGAAACGCTCTTGCTTGAGGCGCCTGAAAATGCCGGCCAAAGCTATACCTAAGATCAAGCCATCGAGCATAAACAGCGCTGCTGTCATTGGTAAAAAGCGGTAAGGCCATGACTGCGCACCATAAATATAATGGAAGACAAAACTAAGAGAAAAGACAGCCAATGGCGCAATCAAGTGACTGTGACGAGATAGGGCAATAGCTGCCGACAGAGTCAAAATCAGATGCAAAAACGGAATATAAAAGTCTCCGTTGGTGCGCAGCATAGGCATTAGCGTTTCGCTGGAATAACTAAGACCACTTAGGTAAAGCGGCACTACCTGGTGAAAATAAACATCCCAAACAGCCGGCGGCAGCATCAGACAACACAAGAGATAAGCAGCAAAGACAGATAAGACAGCATTGATTTCAGGACGAGCAAGGCTCTTAAGGCTCCTAAACTGAAAGAAAAAGAACAGCTCTACAATGGCGGCAGAAGCAACAAATTGCGGTTTCAGAGCCATTCCTATTCCGGCCAATATACCGCACTGTAATGCATCAAACTTAGAAATTGGTGGTTCGCTATTGGTATCACTTTTCCAGACAATGCTACGCAAAACAAAAAACGGCAGATAGCAAAGAACAAACAAATGTTCGCGCTCGCCACTATTAATCAATAGCTCCTGGCTGAAATATGCAGCGGCGAATATCATAGGCAAAAGAACAAGAAAATTCTGCCTACTCGAATATTTGTAAGCAACGCGCAAAGCAATTAGAGAGCTAACTGCACTTAAAACCAACACTGAGAAATTCATGGCCAGGGCAGCAGGAATATGCAAAAGTCGAGAGCCGAATACAGGTATCAAATTGAGATACATAATCAGCGGCGGATTCCACTCGAAAAAATCAATGTATGGCAATTTACCCTGTGTAATCATTTCGGCCATGGCAAAGTAAGCCGATTGATCAGGATAAGTAAGGAGTGGATGACCAGACCAAAAATAGGCCTTGTTCAAGATCAAAATGACAAAAGCCAAAGCAATCAAAAGCAAGAAGAAGAGATTGCCTTTAGGCGACTTAGTTTGATCCACACTAGCAGTGAGCATTCATTGGCCTCGCTCACTTCGTTTGACAAAAAATCGGAACTGCGGGTTAGAACCGCAGAATTCGTGGGGTTGATGATTGCCCAGGCTGAAGTAATCGCCAGTTGTATCAACTTCCAGATAGCCCTTGCGCAAGGCACGGAAAAACTTCTCTCTATCAAATGTATTGAGAACTTTGTCATCGGAAGCAATGAACAAATCTGTTCGATGCTGGGCAATCTCCGACTCTATATTCGACCAGGTGTGTGCCTGAAAATCCTTCATTGGTCCAGTAAAGCTAGAATTGTCACTGATCCATTTAAAAATCCAGAGTGGCCTAGACCAGAGCAAATAGCCCCCCGGTTTTCTACCAGAGAATAGCAGCAGCGGATAGGCTGGTTCTATATATGGACTCAACAAGGTGACACTGTCATTTACTTTCGAAGTTCTCTCTAGTGCTATATCTAGTGGCAGATTGCCCTTTGTGATATTGGCACTCAAATAGTCTTGCAATTTAGAACGATCATGCTCAATAGACTGCCAGACAATCGTTGCAGTGGCGACTGCCAACACCGCAATTATCGATTGAACCAAAAGCGGTGACGGCAACCTCGCAGGCAAACTTGCCTCAGCTCGGCGCCGAGTTAACCAATTTGAGATCTGCCTAACGGCGATTAGAACAGCACTAACTAACACACTGGTGACGGCAAAAATTGCCAGGGTGAAGTCGTGGGAAAAGCCCTGGCCTTCAAGCATGTACAAGCCAAGGCCTGAAAGCATTAGGGCAGTTAGAGGAGCAAAACAACTGTATTTCTTACTCAACGAAAAGGCAATAATGCCAGCCATCACTAAGCAATAAACAATATCGACTCGATTGGGTGAAGACAATGGAGCCACAATTTCAGGGTCAATAATCGAATAGTTAAGCCACTTCAAAGGCATGGTCCACTGCCAAAACGCGGTGTGTACAGGCTCTGGCAAAGCAGCTAAATAAACGAAATTAAGGGCAATAATAGATACGAATGTGAGCCACTGCAGCGAAATCAGACTGCGCCAACGCTGCGATTGCAACACTAGGGCTAATTCCACAATAATAAACACAAACACGTAAGGCAAATCAAAGCAAGCGACAACACCAGCACAGCAGCCAGTCAATAGCGCCAGTAAGCGAGAGGCGAGTTTGGCAGAGCGTTTAATCTCGACTGCAGCTGTTTGCAAATGGGCAAATGAATGGGCAAGCCATCGCGAATAAAGCCAGGGAGCCATAGCAAGCATGAGAACATACTGCAATTCACCGAAGTCGAAGCGAGCAATGAGTGCTGTCAGAGCTAAGGAAAAGCCAGAGGCGAGAGCAAAATCTTGAATTTGCTCTCGCGATTCGGCCGAATCTATAGAGTTAAGGGCTTGCCCGGCGACGGCTGCGAGCAAAAGCAAGGAGCCCAGAATCAAAGCAAAGATGCAGAGCGGAATAAATGAAGCCGGAATTACAGCAACGCCCAGTGAAGCAAGAGAGGTACAGAGCAAAGTGAGCCACTTTAGCAATTCAAAGACAATAGGCTGCGACCAATCCCAAAAGTCTACATAGGGTAATTCGCCCTTAGAAAGCAAGCCAGCCGCGACGATACGCATTGCCAGCCCACCAGAAATTAAGTATGGATACCACAAGAGTGAGAACAACAAGAAGGCAAGGGGAGCAAGGCAGATAAAAGTATGCAATACAAAGAAATTGCCACCTTTCTTAGTTGATCCAATCTCTTTATCCTTGCAATCCGGATCAGCAGAATTCATTCAAAGACAACCGTTACCACCAATCAATGCGCTGAGCGCCTCTCTTATATTCCCAAAGACAACCTGGCTAGTTTGAGCCACTGGGTCTATTCTTCTCACCTTATTTTGGCGAGAA
>CAJXZK010000025.1 GCA_913063055.1 uncultured bacterium | reverse complement strand
GACGGCATACGAGATCTAGTACGGTCTCGTGGGCTCGGAGATGTGTATAAGAGACAGGAAATACTCTGATGCCGGTTTTGAGTTTGGTATAACGTCTTCTGGAGTTTGGCCAAATGACCAGTTTTGGCGCTGCTGGAGAAAAATGATAGAGCAGATAGTTGCTGTTACTGTAAGTGACGCAGCGGCTATTAGTCTGACAGGCTTTCTTTGTGAACTCATCACTTCCTCGGAATCACAGCGAACTTTCCACTTGCGTGACCATATCGATTTTAAGTCTATTGCTTCCTTTTTGTAGATAAGGCAATAAGCTGGACCAAGAAGGGCTATGAACAGGCAAAGATACGGTCTTATGTCTTGCTCTCCAATGTTGATTGGATTTATCCATGAATACAGTTGTGTTGAGGCGATTAGGCTCAAGAGAATTGCAACTAGCTGGTGGTAGCGCAAGCCAAACATCTTTGGTACTTTTTTTTCTGGTTCTGTTTGCATGTTGTTATTCTACCCGCTGCATTGTGGGACAATCAGTAGCATGTCGGCAAAGATTATGAGTGGTGCTGCATGCTGCGGTTTGAAAATCACATTTTGACCAAAGCGACGCATCTCGCCGTAGTTGTAGTCTTTGCGCTTTCACAGCCGAACATTGCAGCAGCTGCCCCGTCGACTGATCTCTTGAAGGAAGCCCAAGCTTTGCTTGAGCAGCATAAGACTGATGCTGCACTAGCTTGCTTAAATACGCTGATTAAGAAACAGCCGAAGAATGCTCTAGCCTACGCCAACAGGGCGGGAATTTATGTAGGAACTCAGCGCTATCATGATGCACTTAATGACAGTACCAAGGCCATCTCGTTGCAACCAAGATTGGCGTTAGCTTTTGCGCTGAGAGGCTTGGCTTATGAGGGGCTTGAAAGTTACCGCAGAGAAATTGAAGAGTGCAGCAAGGCGATCGCGCTAGATTCGAAGAATTACAGATACTATTTATATCGGGCTACTGCCTATAGAAATTTGGAGCAGTACCAGAATGCCATCAATGACTGCAATAAAGCATTGAGGCTAACTTCAAAGGCAGAACCTTACATCGAACGCGGGCACGCCTACGGTGGTCAAAATAAGTATGAGAAAGCAGTGGCAGACTACACGGCTGCCATCAAAGTCGCTCCACAGGCATCGATCTATTTAAGGCGTGCCCATATGTACCAGCACCTGGGTCAGTATCAAAAGCAGATTTTGGATCTGACAGCAGCCGCTCATATTGATCCCCGTTCGGCAAAGACTTATGAACAGCGTGGTTCCGTGTATTATCGACTCGGGCAATTGCAAAATGCCATAGCCGATTGCCGCACTGCCATGAAGTTAGATCCGAATTCCGGAGCTGCTTGTTTCACTGCCGCCGACTCGTACGAAGAACTTGGTTCCTACGACAAGGCGCTTGAGCTGCGAACGAAGATTTTAGGGCTCGATACGAAAGATGCATACAGTTGGAATGCACGAGCGAAAGTGTATGAGCGGCTTGGGAAGCACGAGCTGGCTATAGCTGATTGGCGGAAAGCCAACGAGCTTGCCAGGCCTGGAGAACGACTTCGCATGCAAGGTTGCAGCCCCTTGATTGATTTCAACAAGCTTTCAGCCGTTGAGAGAAGGCCTCAAGACCGAATCGCTGATCAGATCAGAAGCAGGCCTGTTGTGCTGCCCTTTGACTACGATACAGGTGGCCATTTTTACGTGCCAGCGCAGGTAAACGGAAATTCTTTGCGGTTAATGCTTGATACGGGGTGCGGGCACTCAGATATTTGGAAGCAAGCTATGCCTGGAGTCGCCGAAATAAATAAAACTCGGTTGCGAGGCACCAGTGCTAATGGAAATGAGTATAACTATGCTACCTTTCGAGCTAGAGATTTAAAACTCGGTGACTTGACCCTATCAAATGTGGCCATGAATGTCGATGATGGACTTGTTGGTCATAGGACTATAAGCGGATTTCTGGGTGGCAACATCTTAGAGAATTTTGTGGTGACAGTGGACTACCGAAATAAGCAAGTAATATTGGCAAATTCTTTCGAGCAAAATAAATCAAAGAATACAGTTGTCCTGCCTATGACAATACATGAACACCATCCGCACTGCAGAGTTAGGCTTGACGGAAAATTGGAAGTTAGTGCACTACTAGATACAGGTTGTCCTTTTAGTATGTCGGCAGACTCTCTATTGCAGCCTATTTTGCCTAGAAAACTAAACTATAAAGAGAAAATATCTGGTCCTTGGCTTGGTGAATTGAGCAGCGAAAGTGTTCGGCTCAAGACTGTGAGTGTAGGTGTTGGTAATTTTGAAGCGCCCATCTTCGATGTCTATCCAGCGGGAGAGGCCCCGTTGGCGGCATCAGGGATTATTTTAGGCAATGACTTTCTTAGTCGGTTCAAAACTGTTACCTTCGACTATCCATCCAGACGAATCATTCTTGAACCGAACGAGACAGGCTCGGAATCTGCTCAGAGCCTGCGTCGCGAAGGACATTTTTATCTCGCGCGCAAGGAGGACCAAAGGGCCATAGGAAGTTTTACTAAGGCGATGGCTTTGGATAGTGAATTGTCTGGCGACTGTACTTTCGGTAGAGCGGTGGCATTTGCGAATTTAAAGAAGTTTCCACAAGCCTTAGCCGACTGCAATGCCTTGATAAAACTCGAGCCCAAGGCTTCTTCCTACGGGCTGCGATCGTGGGTATACGGTAGATCGGGTCGGTATGATCTAGCCGAAAAAGATTATCAAATAGAGAAGAAGTTAAATGGACATTGAGTTGAAGACAGTAAGGGTATCGCACCTGTTCGCCGGCTGGGCAGTTTGTGATGAATTGGTTAGGTGATTAGCCTGTGATGAAACGGTTTTACTCCATCAATGCTGAGCGTCGGTTGCGATTGTTTTTTGCACTGGTAATTATTCCTGCTGGGATTGTTTGTGTTTGGCTAAATCTGCGAGACGGAATGATAATTGCTCTAATGGCGCCTTTCTTTCCCGTCTTCTTTTATCCGGAGTGTCTGGCTTGGGCTGCAACCCGGCTGCTATTTTGTAATCGAGTGGATGCCAGCAATGCAATCTGCGATCACGGCCTTTCTTATTTTCCAACCAGCCAGGGTCTGTTAACTGCCAAGTCATATGTGTTGTTTCGCGCCAAAAGATTTGAAGAGGCCGAGAGCGAAATGACTAAGGCGTTGAGGCTAAATCCAATTTCAGTGCAAAACTTGATAGACAGGTCTGGCGTTAGGTGCCAGCTATCTAAGTTTGAAGAAGCAGAGATGGACGCTAGCCAGGCCATTGGGCTGGCACCAAGTTGGCATGACGCCTACCTTAATCGTGCAAGCGCCAGGTTGGGCCAGCAGAATTACGAGGGCTGCCTAGACGATACTAAACGCCTCCAACGGTTCGGTAAGTATGTATCAGAGGCGCGCATATTGTCTGTTGGCTGCTATATGATGACCGGTCGATTGAGCGAGGCGGAGGCGTTAATCGCGGAGTTAAATGGTAGAGTCAAGCCAGGCTCATACGATGCCCTGTGCCTGGCGCAGTTACACTGTTGGCGCAATGAGTATGCTGAGGTTTTGGAATTCTGTGCTCAAGTAACTGACAAAGAACCTTTAGCGTATGAATTTATTACCTTGCAGGCTTGTGCTTATTTCGAGTTGAGTGAAGGGGCTCTTGCCCTGGATTCTATTGCAAGGGCCATAGCTCTTGAGCCTAATGCTGAGAATTGTCATTTACTAAGAGCCTTTGTTTTGGCTGATGCTGGTCATCTTGATTCAGCCACAGCCGAATGCCAAATAACCGCAGGGAGGCAGCCTTCCTCAAGTATGGCTCGAGACGCTCAATCGTACGTTTTTTGGCGCCAGGGGGAATGGGAGAAAATGCTTGAGGCGAGTAGTAAGGCAATTGAAAGATGTCCGACCTCAACCTCCTCGCGCGCTCTGCACAGTCTTGCCTTGGCAGGTCTAGGACGCCTTGAAGAAGCGCTCGATGAGGGGCTTAGTGCTGCCAGGTTGCAGCCGTTGCAGGCCTTTAGTCAGTACAGTTTGGCCAATGCGTATCTCAAAAACGATCAAGCTTCCGAGGCTCTTGATTGCTTAAACATAGCCATTACCAACAATTCCCATAGCCGCTATTCCTATCAACTGAGAGCGCAAGTTCACCTGCAGCTTGGAGATAAGGTGCAGGCCGCAAAAGACCAGGCAAAATACGATGAGTTGCAGGCTAAATTTGTTGCAAATATACAACCACCCTTGATCTCGTAGCAATGACCACGTTTCAGTGACATAGCCTTTTCACAGGCCAGAAAATGCGCAACTAAGTGTTCAAGGCTTTTGCACTGCCCACCAAATTGAGTAGAGTAGCGAAAGTACAAAGATGGTAAACAGCGTAATTTTGATCCAGCTGTAGGGCCGCTCGCCTTGCACTTCTCCTGTGCGGGCGTTAACTACAACTTGATAGAGTTTCTGTTGCAGGCGGTAAGCGCCAACGTAGACAGGAAGCAGAATGTGCTTGAAAGTAATAGCAGCATGCTGCGTTTGCACTGAAAAAATTCTCTGCTCGTCCCCGCCAATCTGATAGCAAATATCATTTTCTATTACCCGGGCCATAACGGTCTGCGCTTTCTCGAAGCCCTCAGACAAAGTTACTTGATAGCGCTCAGCTTTGTATCCAGCCAGAAAGGCTGGATCGAAAGGCTTTAGCTCTGGCAGGTCCCAGGGCTCTAGCTCAGCCAGTGCCTTGGCCGGTAGTGACTTGGTGCCCGAAATCAAAACATCATCAAACCAGCGTGTCACTGTGCCGGCAACTGGATACCAAGCCGTTCTGCGCACTTCACGAGTGGCTTGAACTTGATTACCATTCGAATCGGTCTCGGTGTAGTATTCGGTTTCATAATAGTAATTGCCACGCTGGCCAGTGTAGTGGCTGGTTGTGTGTGAATCGTAAGTCCAGAATGGAATATACACACCCGAGATGCCGCCAGGCACTGCAAAGCGCTTTAGTGCATCGGGAGCAAACCAGCGGGTGGCAATCCATTCTTTGATTGCCTCGGTGGCGGCATTTTTCTCTATGCGAAAGGGAAGAACTGCAGCTGGTGCCAGTATTGGGTCTGGCGATTTGGCTTGGGCTACCAAGGCGGCGCCACAAAAACTACACTGACTTGCTGTAACAGGCGGAGTGAAAGTGACTTTGGCGCCACAGCTCTTGCAGTCAACTTCAAGGGTGTCAGGAGCAAGTTCGATTAATTGCTCAGGCAGAAGTTTTAAGTAGCGCTCGTAGTCGCATTCGACGATTGCTTCTTTACTCTCGGCTATCAGCTCTTTGTGTTGACAATACTGGCAAGTGAGGGCGCCATCTTTAGGCTCGAAAAGCAGGTCTGCGCCGCAACCGGGGCAGCGATAGCGCCGCACTTTTTCGATTAGGCTTGGCTCTTCTTTTTTGTTATCTGGCGCAGTTTGCTCAAGTGGGGCTTTCTCTGGCGAACTCATGTGTTTTTCACCTTCTTCAATACTAGCCAGTTACTTTGTCTATCGGTATGGGAGCGATCCAGGCCAATTTTGATGGTTCTGCCAGTGGTGGCATGGCGATACCAGCCTTCGTCCCAGGCGCCCATGTCGAAGTATAGTGCTTCGCTTACACCCAGGGCCGCCAGGTCATTGTTGAATGTGCTGAAGGTAATGGGCTTGTCGCTTTCAAAGATTTTAAAAGTACCTTGCTTTGTCAGTGCAATGGCCCGACGCTGAAACTTGCTCTGGTCGCGAAATGTAGCAGGGCTGCCGTTGTGTACAATTAGAAATTGCTGGAACAGCGAGCCTTTTGCTTTTTGCACTGATTCTAGAAATGTCGGTGTGAGCGTTGTGGCTTTGTTTGTGGCAAGTAGTTTGCACTGGCCGTTCTCGATGACCATAGCGCCACCCAGCTCATGATTAATGGCACCGGCGTTGCCGATTACACCACTGCTGATGAATACTCCGTCAATTTTGTTATCGTGTCGGGTAAATGCTGCCGGGATGCAAAGCATGACATCTTTATCTGCTGTTGAAGGTCTCGTTGTGCAGAATTCGAAGACCAATTTACCTTGTGGAAATAGTTGATAGATAACACCGCTTGCGGCTTTGACGCTCTCAACGGCAATTCCTGCGGTTTCCTTGGTTCCCCTGGATTCTTTGTTTCCGGTGTTTACCTTGAGCTCTTTGTCGCTGCCGCCATTGGCCGCTTGCGCAGGGCAGGCCGCTGTTAAGCAGATTACAAAACTGATTGCCGTACTGATTACCTTAAACATCAAAAGCACTCTGGGCAACTTGAGCGAATGGGCAATCAGTATAGCAGTGGCGGCCTATAGGTATTACAGGGTTGTCTTGTTTAGATCTTTACTTCTTTTC
This sequence comes from uncultured bacterium, assembly GCA_913063055.1. Lineage (GTDB taxonomy): Bacteria > Cyanobacteriota > Vampirovibrionia > Obscuribacterales > Obscuribacteraceae. Next base: position 27,792 of record CAJXZK010000025.1, on the reverse strand, counting down.
GGCCACTAAAATCAATTTCTCGGCGCCTAAAGTAAATGGCTCTGGCGCTTCTAAGTCAGTAGATGCCAACAATTCTAGTGTAGAAAAGCCTGCGTCTTCTAGCATGTGGCAGAGTTCGCCGGCTGTATAAATCCAATGCTTGGCTGTCCGCACTTCTTTCTTGCCGTCTTGGATGTACGTATACGTCGTTTTTACAGTGCTGCTTTGGCAGTTATATTGGTTTTCTATGAGCATGTACATATCGCCGACCTGTAGCCATTCTTTCTCGCCGCCATTAACGAGAAAGCATTCAGCTGTCATGGCCGAGTCAATCACCAAGCGGGCTTTGCTCTTCAGGCTTTTGCCAATTGCTTGTAAAAATTCGTTGGTGCCAGAGCGATCAAAGTAGCCAAAGCTATTGCCCATGCAAAAAGCGCCGTCATATTCTTGCGGCAGAGCCAGTTGGCGCATGTCGCCTTGGATATAGTCAATTTTTGTTTTGTGTGCCCGAGCTGATTCTTTTGCTTGCTCGATGAATGTTTGAGCGAAATCCACTGCTGTTACTTTGTATTCCATTAGCGACAGAGGCAGGCTGAGTCTGCCGTTGCCACAAGGCACGTCTAGTAGCTTGCTGCCTCGTGGTGCTGAAAGAGTTTCGAGTAGAAAGGCCACTTCTTCTTCAGTTTGTTCGATAGGAATAGCTCTGCGCCACAGCTCTAGCGACATACCTTGAAAGAATTCGGCGTACCATTGGTTGGTTAATGCTTTTGATTGTTCTTTTGGTGCTTCTTTTGCTGACACTGTAGCTCCCGAAACCTCCACGGACTATTTCGATTCATTTTTGTCAGGTGTATCTATAGCACATTTGTCAGTATGATTGAATCGCGCGGGCTAGCGAGGCTGTGGTCTCTGCTTGGTACTTCTGGCGCTTCTAACGCAACTTGAGGCCAAAAGACAGGCCTTCGTCGGCTGCGGGGCGGATAACATGCACACGCAAGTCTAGGGGCGCTTTCTTCAGTACCGTTTTTAGGACGCTGGTGGTGAACCAGCCCTGGTTGAACGACGAGGTATCGGCTAAGAGAATTGCCAGGTTGCAGTCGTACTGTTCTGCTTGTTTAATTATGCAATCGGCAATGTCATCGGCCACGATAACTTGACTTAGCACTTCGGCACTAGCAAAGTTTCTTACCCGGGAAGCTATTTCTTCGAGGAAGGCACGCGCTTCTCTTGTCTTGCGGTCTTGTTCGCTCAGTCTGCCAATGGCTTCCATGGGGGTGTAGACTGGGGTGTCGAGCACATTGTTTTCTATAACGTGCAAGAAAACTATGGTCTCGAAAGGCAAGTCTTTGTTAGCAAATAGTATGTCTTGCACAGTTTCGCCATAGTCGAAGCTTTTGATTGGAACCAAAAGCCTGATAGAGCCTTCAGTTCGCTTGTTATTACTGTTGCTGGTGTTTTCTTCGTTCATTAAGTTGCCTCAGTCGCTTTTTATATGTCCACTTCGTCAATCGTTAACTTGCGGCCACCTGCCAAACAGGTACGGCAGCTTTAGGCTCCTCTTTAGCTGCGGCTGTTTGGATGAGGCACTGCCAGCGGTGCTCCAGTCGATTACCAGCTTTTCTCGATGTTCCATTTCCCATTCCATAAACATTTGCAGTACGGCGTGGTCGAGGTATGTCACTTCTTCTAAGTGAACATGCAGTTCTGCCTTGTCTTTTATCTCTTCCATTAAGCTAAGCAGGTATGGAATGTGAGCGAATGTGGCGGCACCAGAGAGTTTAAGCGTGTATACGCCCCGAGCATTTGGCTGTATCAAGGTTGCTTTCAGATGCATGAGTCTGTATAGCTCTTTGGCAATGGCGACAACCAGTCCGATTACAACTCCAGTGAAGAGATTGGTGGCGAGAATGGCAATCACTGTCAAGGTCAGTAGTATCTTCTCTTCCCTGGGATAGTCCACAATTGTTTTTTTGATCTCGGCAACCATGCGTACGCCAATGAAAACCAAAATGGCAGCCAGGGCGCAGGTGGGAATGTATTCGAGTAAGCGAGGGCAGAGAATGGCAGCTATTAGCATTAGCCAGCCGTGTACCAGGTTGGGAATTTTTGTTGTGGCTCCGCTTTGCCTGTTGGCTGAGCTGCGCAAGAGTACCCCAGCAATAGGGAGGCCGCAAATCATTCCACTTAGTGCGTTGCCTGCTCCCTGGGCGATCAGCTCGCGGTCGTAGTTGAAGCGCTCCTGTCCATTACTTGCAGTCTCAAGTGCTTTAACAGTTATGGTGGTTTGGGCGCTGACGACGAACGTTAGCGTTATAGCCGAGAGCCAGATTGCTGGGTCGATAAACTGCTTGAAGTAGTCTGGTGTATTGTGCAGCCAGGTTATGCCAAGATCGGCAGGTAATTGCACCTTTTGCACGCCCAGGTGCATCAGTTCGGCTGCTAGGGCTGCAATCACTATTGCAACTAAAGCTGGTGGCAATATTTTGGCTATTGGAAGTTTTAGCTTTGACCAGCCGTAGGCAATAGAAATCGAGGCCAGGCCCAGTAGTGCTGCGCTGTGGTTAATGCCAGCAATGAAAGCCTGCGGAATCATTAGCAGGTTGGCGAAGCCGGTATCTTTTGGGGCATCATCAAGCATGATGTGGAATTGCGAGAAGATAATCAGTAGCCCCATACCTATTAGCATGCCGCTCACTACTGCCGGTGACACTGCGCGAAACCAGCGCGCCTGCTTGCTTAGACCAATTGCCAGTTGCAGCAAGCCGGCAATCGAAACAATAGGCCCAAGGGCGGCTATGCCATGGTTGTGTAACATCTCGGCAACGAGAGCGCCAATGCCGGCGTCTGGTCCTGATACCAGAGTGGGGCAGCGTGATAGACCTCCGGTTATCACTGCGCCTATAAAGCCAGAGAAGAGACCGATTTCGGCTGGTACACCTGCAGCAATGGCAACGCCAATATTCAATGGTAGAGCAACGAGCAGTAGTAATACCGCTGCCGAAAGTTCTTTTGAGAGTTTTGGTTGTGAGGGTATGGCTGTGTTCGATGGCATGCAGTCGTTGTCTCCAATGGCAGCGGCTGTGCTTCTCCGACGCGGCAGATAAGCGAAAAGAGCAGTTTCAAATTTCCTGATACTTCCATTAAAGACCACTAAGCTGTCTTTTCTCTTTCAACTTGCCCTGTAAGACTTTTTTGGGGTACTGTAGTAGTTAGGAATCTGTGGTCGTCTACCGTATGGTGACAACGATGAACAGGAATCCACTTATTTCGTTCTCTTGTGCTGTGCTGCTGTTTTTCAGTACAGCCATTGAGCAGCCCAGGGCCAACGCTGCTGCGAGTGTTTCGCCCATGATTGTCTTGTCACTTAGTGGCGATATGTTCAATCAGTCTAGGGTTTACTTGAGCAAGGTTGGCCTGCGGGTTACCTGTAAGCAGGGCTATGCTCTTTGGCTTGCTGATGAACCAGAGAATGTTTGGATGGTAAATCCAGACAATAAAACTTATTTGCTTATGCCATTCGAAAAGTACGCCAAAGATGAGCAGGCTGAGTATGGGCCGAATCGCTGTGTTTTTAGAGATCCACCCGAGGTTGAACAGCTCGCTGGTTCGGATATGAAACTGCGGTTGCGTCGCTATACAAATTATTTGCCAGGAACTGATATGAAGGCACCCGACTTCGCTAAGTTAAAGCGAACTCGCCGTGAGGCGGAGGTGGTTTATATCGATGAGCAGCCCATTCCGACAGCCGTGAAAAGACATTGGTGTGCTTTGATTGGGCTCACTGGCGATGAATTGCAGACTAATACTTCTTCTTCTTCTTCTTCTTCAGATACTGCGACCTCCTCTAGGCGTGTGCCGAAGGGGCTACCTGTTGGCCTGGGGCGGCGTGTGATTAAAAAGTGGTGGGGGGAGAAGAAGTTTTCTGGTACCAGTGATAAATGGCTTCAAATCATTGAATTGAAAGCTTTTGCCAAGCAGCCTCTAGACAACAAGTTCTATGCCAAGCCTGTAGGGTACAAGGCAGCCAAAGACAAAACCTCTCTTTATCTTTCTGGTGATGGAGTGATTAAGCACGAAGATATTGAAGACTTTTTTCAACGTAAGCTCTGAGTCGATATTACCGCGAGCAGCTAGTTGCTAGTAAATTCTTTGTCGTACCTTATTTGTCGGATATTCTGTATCGTAAATTCTTTCTAGCAGATTCTTTCTAGCAGATTGTTGCGCTCGGTGTCTGTATTTAGATGGTCGTAATTTCTCTAGCTTTCTTACTTACTTCTTCGTATTCTTTCACTCGACCCTGTTTATAAAGCATGCGACCGTATGTCTCTAGCAAATCTTTTAGTTCTTTGTCTTTGCTTTTTAGAACATTTTCTTTGATTTCTATCGCTTCTTTAAGCAGTGGCTCTGCCTCTTGTACGTGGCCGAGGTTATATTCAACGGTTGCTAGTGCGCATAGACTTTGGGCCAGTTCTTTTTCATTCCCTGCTGGATTTTTTCTAGCGATGGCGAGAGCTTGCTTTAGTTTGGCGAGGGCGTCGCTATGTTCTTCTATCAGCCGGTCTTGGCCGGCGTACTGAACAAGCAGAGGCACTAGTTTGATGCTGTCTGGGTTTGTTTTGCTTTCTTTTTCGATTTGCTCATCGAGGTCAGCCATTTTGATCAAGGCTTCTTCTTTGCGCAAGTGAAATGCTTTGTCTTTTTCGGTGGTGTTGTCTCTGTGTCCAACTTCAGTGCCACCAGCGGTTGTATATGATTGGCCCATGTTAAAGCGTTCGCCGTTCCAAATATAGAAGTTTTTGTCGTGTTCGTCTTTGAAGCCGGCGTTAAAACTTAGCTTGAGAGGAGCCTCGACTCCTTCAGGTAATGGCTTGAATGGTGCCGCTCTCTTGACCCCAATTACAGCTAAGCGATCGGCATTTTTGTCGCCGGAGGATTTGTCAATTGAGACTTTTCCCAGGCTACCGTCTTTGTTGATTTCATAACTGAGGCCGACTTGCATAAACAAAAGCCGCTTTGGCACCCACCAAGCGGCATGAATGCGTTTGAAAACTTCGTTGCTGTAAGGGTTTAAATCCACGCCATTGGCAGTGACACCCCGTTGGCAGGGCAGAGTAAAAGTAATTTCCAATGATGTTTCACCAGCAGGCAGTGGCGGAAATGGTGCTGCTTTTTGAATGGTTGCAATTGCCAGTTGGTCTACGGCTGGATCTGCTGTTGGTTCTTTTACCTTCACTGCACTTATTGTGCCAGTCTTTCCTACAGTGAAAGTCACGGCAACGCTATTGACAGTGGTTTTGGCTGGGGGCGTCCACTTGATTTTATTTTGTACCAGTTTCATGTAAGGTGCAAAATCTTTTTTTTGCCGGTGCGGCAACTGCTGGCGAGACGCCTATTGTTTCAGCGCCGGTAGCACAGTAAGCGATTGTCAGGCATAAAGATGTGGTTAGGAATGCCGAAGGTTTGGTTGGCAGTTTGTGCACAGAATTTGGACCTTATCTATTTGAAGGGGTGAATTTATTGGAGTTGCAGAGTTAATTGAATTGAGAAGTTATTTTGGCTGAGAAACAGTGAGCGTAATTGTAGTACCCTGGCCTTTTTCTGATTCGATTGCAATCTGACAAGGATAGAAGCAGCGAATTAGCTCTACTCTTTCGCGCATGCCCTCTAAGCCCATGCTATGCGAGCCATCAGCCTCAAGGCGCACTTGAGCTGCGTCAAAGCCCGCGCCGTTGTCTGTAACTTTAAATGTGCTGATGCCGTGAGAAGAGGCCCGGATGTCCACTGTAACGGCCGAGGCGCCAGCGTGTTTTTCAATATTGTTGAGACTTTCTTGAATTACTCTAAATATGTGCAAGCTAACTAAGTCGGGATATTTGGGTAGCTCGCCGCTGAATTTGAAATCGATTGTCAATCCTGTGCGTCTGGAAATGCGCTCTAGTAGATCTTCAACCCCTACTTGCAAACCCCATTCTTGCAATTGTCTTGGCGAGTATTCATTGACGATGTCTCGCAGTTGCACGACTACTTCGTCGACAATCTCGATGGTCTCTTCGGCTGAGAGCTTTTTGTCGCCTGATAAATAGCGCTTGAGCATCATTAAATCTGCGATAACGCTATCGTGTAAGTCACGCGCCAACTGGTTTTTCAGTTCTTCTTGCTGATTGAGAAGCTTGAAGAGCAGATTGTTTTTTTCAATCTCCAATTGTTTTTCAAGGGTGGGCAGAATTTTTTCAGGAAATGGTTTGCTGCGAACGCGCTCTTTGCCCACGGCTAATTCGTCGATTAGGTGTTCGACAAAACGGCAGGTTTGTTCAGCGTTGAGCTTCATACCTTCGTGCTTCCAGGCCATACCGCTGCCGCTGCCACTTGCATTGCCGCCACGGGTCTCAACGTATGAAAATTTACCTCGATAGCGCGAACCAAATTCGCTCATGGTGATGTGCGGCACTTCTTTGTCTGGTACGACGAAAAATTCAATCAGCCCTTTGGTCGCCCTGACCGAAAGGACATTGCCACCTCCCGATACTTTCCAGCGGCTGTAAAAAGATGGGCTGTTTTTGTTTTGCAGGTTTCTTTGTTCAGCGCGAGGCAGCCAGTTTGTTGGTTCTGGCACTCTTTGGGGGTCGCTGGCGGTCAAGTGCAAATTAGGCATTGACTCGGACAAGGTCTGGATATATTGCCCAGCATGGTTTCTAAGAGCTTTTGATAGTTCTTCTGCTTGCTTTTGTAAGTACTCTCCATTTATTTCATCGCTGATGGCTTGTTGTTCGGTAAATCGCTTCTGGTTTTCAGAGTTTTGTCGCGCTTTTGCGCCTGGCAGAATACCTTCTTCGGGTAGACCCTGACCTGATTGAGCGCGAAAGAATTGTTTGAGAAAGTCATTCATATTGAATCAGGTGCTCAATTTTCCATGTCAACGCTGCCGAAGCCGTTTTGTACAGCCCAGGCAATTAACTGCTCGCGGGTTTCTAGGCCGAGTTTGAGCAGCAGTGTTTCGCATTGTTTGCGGGCTGTTGCTACCGAGGTGAAGCGATGATCGGCGATGTCTTGGTACTTCATGCCGCGGCCGAGCATCGTTAATACTTCCATCTCAGCCCTGGTGATCTTTTTATAGGTCTTGGTTACTTCGTCGGAAATCAGACCAGTTTGTCCAGAAAGTACCGCTTGAATTGTTTCGGCAACTTTTGCCACCCGTTCAGATTTGAGCAAATAGGCTGAAACGCCCATTGCTAAAACCGATTGTATGAAAGCCATGCGGCTTTCGGCCGAAAAGATTATCAGCTTGGTATGCTCACCGGCTGCCTCTCTGAAGGCTTCTATTGTTGCCTTGGGGCCCATTGAGCCTGGTAGGTGCAAATCTAACACGGTGACATCGGGTTGATGGTGGCGCATCAACCTTAGGCCCTCATCGCTTGTGCTGGCTGTTCCTACTACCGTCAGGCCTGGAACGTGGGAGAGGCCAAGAAATAGGCCGTCCATGGTCGCATGGTGGTCTTCTACTATTAGCACTTTTGCCAGTGCAGTTTCGGGTAGGTCTGTGTTCTGGGTGTTGGGCATTGCTGATAAATGTTCATGGGGGTTGCTAACATCTCCTATCTACCCTCTCTAATCGTTTAATATAGAGTTGCTACCTAATCTGGGTCAGGAGTTACCAGCTCTTATGCCAGTTGTGCAAAACATTGCAACAGCAATGGGCGCTAAGAGTTAGAGAGGCCTTCTGTGGGGGAACGTATTGCTATAGTTCGTATATGTATTTGGAGCTGGGAGTAGACCGAGGGAAGCCGTGCCGCCATTCGATTTTTTGAAGAAAAACGCTACAACAAGAAGCTATCCAACCGATATTTTAATCGGTGAACTCTTTGTCAAGGCCGGGGTAATTACCCAGAAGCAACTGGATGACACTGCCCGTTCGGCTGGAACTAAGCATTTACATATCGGCCAGATGTTAACGATGTCAGGATTTATCAATCACCGCGATTTGCAGTCGGCGGTTGATGCTCAGTCGATGTTGCGTGACAAAGTTATTGACATGAATCTGGCTGCGCGTTGTTTAAAGATTTCGGTTAAGAGTGGTGCTAATTTTCAAGACCTGGTTAAGGAAGAGTTGGCTATCGAGCAACAGGCTTCCACTCAAACCAATCGTCTCGGCGAACTATTAATGGATTCAGGCATCATTAACAAAGCTGTTTTTGGTGCTGCTATGCAGCGCTCGCTGGCTACAGGCCTTCCTCTTGGTCGCATTTTGGTACTTAATGGCTCGATGCCTGATTCACTTTTGCGCGTGGCTCTTGAGCTACAGGTGCGCGTGCGCGACGATATGATGGCGCGTCAGGAAGCTCTCGATGCTCTGCGTAATGAGGCAACAAAAGCCGGTGCTTCCCTTTCTGGCAATCAAGGTTTGTATGCTGATCTGTCTATGCGACCTACTATGCAGAAGACAGTTCGCATTGGCGAACTGCTTGTTATGGCTAATTTTCTCAATGAAACTGACGTGATGAGCTGCTTAGAGCTTGGTCTTTTGAGCGAACGGCCAATTGGCGAAGTGATGGTAGAGCAGGGCTATGTTTCAGAACAGATGCTGCATGTCGCCTTGACTGTGCAACAGATGATTGAAGAAGGCATTTTTGATCGAGAGTCTGCTGGTGTTGCTCTGAGGCAGATGCAGGAGACCGGTCAGATTTTGCCCGAAGTGCAGAACTGTATGGATCGCATGAATCAAGCTCCAGCTGCTGATGACGTTGCTCAGGGCAGTGGTGAGCTCGAAAGTGAATTTTCGCAAGCCGCTGCTATCGCCAATGCTCCAGCTACCTCCGATGATGGACCTTCCCTTGAGTCTTTGATGGCTTCTGTGGTTGGTACTTCTGAAGCTAAGCCATCTGGCTTGGGTAATCCCAATAACACTCTTTCGCGTTTGGCTGCACTTGAAGCTCATTATTTGAAAGATGAAGCCCTGACTGAAGTGCCCTCCGAGCCGTCTAGTAGTGACTCTGCCAGCGATTCTACCAAGGAGTATGGCGGCGATGGCTCCTCTGAGACTCCGCAGACTTTTGAAGATCTTTTGATTGCTGCTAAGGTGGTTTCAAGTGATGATATTGACCGCGCCCTGCAGATGGCTCGTCAAAATCCTCTGGCTTTAGCTGATGTTCTAAAAACTACTGGTTTTCTCACTGATGTTGGTCGACAGGCTTCTCTCGATTGCAATCAATTGATGGAGAAGGGCGATCTTGCTTTGGCTAATGCGGCGCAAGTGCTTGATCATTGTATAAACCAGGGGCGTTTGCGCAATCTTACTTTTGAACAAGCTTTAGTTGAGCTTGGTTGGACGCGAGAAGAAACTGCCGCAGAAGTTGTTGCGGAGCCTGAAGCTGCGGCATTTAGCCTAGAGTCTAAGCTTTCTGCTGTAGAAGAGTCTCTGGCATCAGAGCCGTCTGCAGCCCCAGATTTGTCTGCTCTGCTCAATAGTCTGGATATTACCCCTGACTCTAAACCTGACGTTAAGCCTGAAGTGGTGCCCGAGGCTAAGCCTGACGCGAAGCCTGAAGCAAAGCAAGAAGTTACTCCTGATATTACTCCTCAGGTGGTTCCTCAAGCAGCTGCGCCTGCCGCTGAAGAGAAGGGCTCTGATCTTCTGAGTTTGTTTGGTCTGGCCGATGATGGATCCGAAATCGGTGAAGGCAGCGAAATCGGTGAAGTAGATGAGAAAACAGCACTCGCTGCTTCTCAGGCTGAAGCACTGATGGCTTCGCTGGCGCAAATTCCTGATGAGGCTATTGCTAACGCTGAAGCTGAGGCTGCTGCCGATAACCCTGATGCTTTCCAGACTACTGCTGTTTTCCGCGCGATAGTCGAAGCAGAAGTAGATAAGGTAGCCGACATGGCTGCTTCTGAGGAAGCCTCGTTGGATAGTCTTCTCAGTAAGCTGGAAGGTGCCGTTAACAACTCTGCCGCTTCTGGCAGCGCCCCGTCAAATGGATCCGCTGTAAATGATTCTGGCGCTCTGGACTCGAATTTTGGTATTGCCAGTGATGCGCTTTTCGCCACTGATTTCCTTTCATCTGAGAGCCTTATGATTGGTGCTGAATTTAGCCTTAGTGCCAAGGCCGAAGCAAAAGCTGACCTGCCAAAATCGGAAGTTAAGGAAGAAGCTAAACAAGATCTTGCACAAGAGACACTAACAGAATCGAAACCTGAGCTAAAGCCAGAGATAAAGCAAGAACCAGTTCAAGCAGAGCCAGTAAAAGAGCCTGCGCCTGCGGCAGAAGATGAAGTTGATTTGCGCTCGCTCTTCTCTAGTCTTAAGTCAGAACCTGCCCGTCCGGGCGATTCGGTTAAACCTTTAACTGCTCCACAGGCTCCTGCTGCTGCCGCTTCAGCATCAGCACCAACTCCTGCCCCTGCTCCTATATCTGTGACTGCACCGGTAGCAGAGCCTGCGGTGCAGTCATCACCCACTCCGCTGGTGGTTCCGCAGCTTGCGCCACAAGGTCCTGCCACAGTTGATATTCCTCTTCCTGTGGCAGCAAGTGCTGCTCCCGCTCCAGCTCCGACGCCAGCGCCTGCTCCAGCTCCGACGCCAGCGCCTGCTCCAGCACCAGCGCCAGCTCCAGCACCAGCTCCGGCGCCAGCGCCTGCTCCAGCGCCCGCTCCAGCTCCGACGCCAGCGCCAGCTTCAGCGCCAGCTCCTGCTCCAGCTCCTGCTCCAGCGCCCGCTCCAGCACCAGCTCCAGCGACCCTGTCTGCGCCGCCACCACCTCCTGCTAAACAACCTGAGGCTCCTGTGGCACCAGCTGCTGTTTCTGCTCCACCAGCTGAAGTTAAGCCGAGTGCTTCCAGTTCCCGTCTAGCCAAGATGAATGAAGCTGAAGTTGCTGCTGCTAAGGCTGCCCAAATTGCCACCATGTCTTCGGCTCTAACGAAGATGGCCGAGATGCACTATGAACAAGAGAATTATCCAGAGGCTCAACGGGCCTATGAGCGCATTCTGTCCTGGCGGCAGGGCGAGCTTGGTGCTTCCCACCCTGAAGTTGTTGACGATCTCAATAACCTGGCTGGTGTAATGTGCGTTCAAGGTCTATTTTCTGAGGCTGAGCCGCTCATTGCTAGAGCAGTCACCATTCTTGAGTATGCCGAAGTGCCAGAGCCCTTGAAGTTGGCTGAGAACCTTACGAGCTTAGCTGGTTTACAGTTCCAGCAAGGCATCTTTGATAAGGCTGAGCCACTATTAGCCAAGGCCCTAGTGCTGCGTGAAAAAGAGTTGGGAGCTGATAACCCTGAATTGGCTGACAGCTTGCGCGATTTTGCTAAGCTTCTGAAGAAGTTGGGCAAGCCAGAAGAGGCTGAGAAGCACTATAACAGGGCTAAGGTTCTTCTTGGTCGAGCCTAGTATCAGGTGGTAGCGCGAACTCTATCTAATAGATTTAGGCAGTTTGCTTGGGCTACTGCTGTTACTCTTTCCTTGCTCTCTGATTCGTCTTGGGCGGCCTCGGCTAAGAAAGTAGAGAGCGATGCTGCTGCGGTAGCCTGCCAGCAGGGTGAGCAGTTGCTCTTACAAGGGCAAGCCAAGGCGGCAGAAGAGGTGTATAGAGGTGCAGTTAAAGCTTACCCTCAATCGCCGCTTGCTTTGTCTGGTCTTGCCAGTGCTTTGCTGGCTCAGAACAAAGCCTATGCCGCCCTTGATCAAGTCAATCGGATGCTTGCTTTAGTAGCGCCGCCTGCTTCTGAGTCTGGCGTTAAGCCTGGTTCGGCGACCATGCCACTTACAGCTTGGCTTGTTTGTGCGAAGGTCTATCATCGTACTGGCCATTTAGACAAGTGTTTGTCCTGTTACGATTCCTATCTGCAAGTTGCTCCTAAGAGTGATGAACGCGAGCAGTATGTGGCTTTGGCCGGGGTTATTCGCTCGCAAGTAAATGCTGCTAAGGCTAAGCCAAATCAATATGTAGTCACCACTGGTGGTGCGGGCGATTATTTTAAAGATGCTGTTTCTGAGGGGCTTTTCCGCTGGCCAATCAAGCGCTTTCCCTTGCGTGTTTACATCGCTGGCGCTGATGCCATAAAGTCGTATAGGCCGGAATATGAGGAAGCCGTCCGTCAGTCAATTGATGACTGGGATAAAGCTACACTCGGTCAGATTGGTTTGAAGATTGTAGATTCTGCTGATCAAGCTGATATAACTGTCAATTTTGTTGATGATTTGCATGCGCCAGCATTGCGAGCTGAAGCTGGAAAAGCTCAGCTGACAGGAAATATGGACGGCGTTAACAAAGCCGATGTGCTGCTTCTGACCATATCGCCCTTTCCTGATCAGCTAATGACGAAAGACTTTATGCGCATGATTGCCGTGCATGAAATTGGTCATGCTCTCGGCCTAACTGGGCATAGCCCCTACGAAGAAGATGTGATGTTTCCTGCTCTCTCTAATCAGCGTGGTATTACTTCGCGTGATGTGGCCACTTTGTATAAGCTCTATGAAATTGGTGGTGCCGCTATCAGCACTGAATCTTCCGATTTAACCGATAAAGGTAAAATTCAATTGCTTTTTGCGGAAGCCAGCAAAGCTAAAGCAAATAATGATACTGCTAAGGCCTTGGAGTACTTTGAGCAAGTTCTGAAAATTGATAGCAGCAATAAAAACGGGCGAATGCTTATGGCTTGCGAACTGAATAACATGGGTTTGAGTAAGATTTCTGAGCCGTTGCAAGCTCTCAAATATTTTCGGTGGGCCAGTTATTTTGATGGCGAGCAAGTAGTTTATGCTAAGAACATTTCTAGCTGTATGTTCAATCTCCATATAGATGAAAGCGCTGCTAGTCATCTCAATCAGGCTCAGCTTTGTCTCTCTGCAAAAGATTATCGAGGAGCTGTGGTGGAATATCGCGCAGCACTCAAGCTAGTCAAAAATGCCGATGTCGTTGCCAAAATGGCTGACGCCGAGAGGCTGGCGAAGGTGCAGGCCTGTTGTGATTAAAATCGTTCCGATTGCAAATTAAATTGGAAGGCCCGACGAGCGGCCTAATTGTTTCTTGCCATGATGATTGTGGAACTAACAGGTTCTTGCTGCGTCCGTTGCATTCGTAAATAGTTTCGAAATTTAGGACTTTATATGAAAGCGAAAATGCCTAATAAGCCTAGTGAAGCGGCTACCTATTTGTGCAATAAGTGCGACAAGCAGTTCAAATTTGAACAAGGTAATCTGGTCTGTCCGCGCTGTAAAAATGGCGACAAAACTGAGTTGGTTGTAATTTCAATCAAGGATAATCTCGAAGAGAATCAGCTATACACAGAAGATGACTTCCTCGGCGGCTAGGCATTAGGCATTGCTGCTAACTGCTCTTCTTGCCCGTAAATGTTTCAGATTCGCTTCTGAGAACAATTTTGTTGCAAGGCTATAGAGCCTTAACGACTGCGGCTTTTGAAGAAATCCCAGAGCAGTTCACTGGCGTCAACGTCCTGACAGATTTTGCCAGTAAGGCCAGAGATTGCGCTTAAGTTTGGACAGCCTGGCCAGGTGTGGCCTCCGCCTTCTATGGTGTAGAGCACTACCTGATTAGAGTATGAACCATAAGTTTCTTTCTTAACTGTGGTGCCATCTCTCGGGTCTCGGTCGGCGACTTGAGTGACTTGGGGGCTGCCGTTGCAGTTATTGTGGCCTGTCCAAAATCCAATTGTCTCTGGTACGGTCATCAGTCCACCATAGCGAGCCAGGCCATTGTCTATGGAGCCCAGCGCGCCTAAGCCGAGAGTTTCGCCTAGTTTTCCTATGTCTTTGGTGCGGCCATCGGCCCAGGGGAGAAGGGGATCTTCTGTGCCGAGAAAGAACACAATAGGCACTGCTTTGCTGCCCTGCATCATGCCCTGGGTGCGGTCCATCATAGTTGAGGCGACGACGCCGGCTGCAGCAATTTTGTCAGGAAGATTGCAGGCGAGAACCTGGGCAAAAAAGCCACCGTTGGAGATACCACAAGCATAGACACGTCGGCGGTCGATATTTACTTCTTTTGCTAGTTTGTCTAGCAGGCTCGAGACGTAGGCGATATCATCAACCCCAGAGCTAGTGCGGCCATCACTCCAGCGGTTGTTAACACCTTCTCCGTACACAGCAATGAAATTATTGTGATCGGCCACCGGGTTGAAGCCAGTCATCCCCATCATCATGGTGCTGTTCATATGCAGACCGTGAAAAATGAGGACTACGGGCATTGGTTTGCTGCGGTCGTAGCTCGCCGGTACATGCACTTGAAATTGGCGTTGTAGCCCGTCCACCATGACCGAGTCAACAAAGTGGTATGACTTGCCTTTTTGTTGGCTTTGCTGACTTTGGGTGGTTGCTGCTGGACTACCTTGACTCGCTGTGCTGGAGTGGTTAGGCACCTGTTGGTATTGCCGTTGATATTGCTGATATTGCTGCCGTTGATACTGTTGTTGTTGATATTGCTGCGGCTGTGTCTGTTGTAGGTAGCGCTGCTGCGGAGCTTGGCGGCCTTGACCGCTTTGACTACTTTGACCACTAGGGACAACTCGCGCCTGGCGAGAGCCTGGAACCCATTCATACTGCGTCTGCGTGAAAGCTGGCTGACACATGGTCGACACTAACATGGCTTCCGCGGCTGTAATTAGTGCCATAGGCGCCACTGATCTCAATTGTCGGCTAACTTTATAAGACATTTTGGCCTACTTCGCCTGCTCAGCGTTTCTTCTTTTGACTAGTCTAGCACCGCCAATTTCGCCGGAATTAATGGCAATCCAGCGGCGTGGCAATAGTATGTTCAGTAGGATGGGTAATAGGATAATAAGAGCTGATGAGGACTACTTTAATGACCAGACTACTGGCGGAGCACGAAACCAAAAGGGGCTGGATGGCAAGGCATCTAAGCTGTTTGCTTGCACTTCAGGTCGGCTTGGGGCTGCTCGGACTGGCTGCCTTTGCTGAGGATGCTGTTGCTCCGAACCCTGCCACTCCGAAATCTACTGCAGGTCAGGAAACAAGTTCTTCCACCACCACCACTTCCGCTTCGACTTCGACTGCAGCTCCAGTTTCCTCTAGTGTGCCGCCTTCCTCTACCGTGTCGTCTTCCGCGCCAGCATCTACTTCCGCGCCAGCAGCCACTGCCGCAGCTAATGATGGGCCCCTGGTTGAGCCTGGTCCGGCCGAAGCTCGGCGCACCGCTCTACTGATGCGAATTTTCAATGCCAAGTCTCAAGGTATTGGCATCGATGCTTATCTAAATGCCTTTGCCATGCTCGAGAATTCGGTCAAGACCGGCGAGACCGAGGTCAATTTGAACAAACGCATTGACTCTCTCAATAGCAGTCTAGACGACCAATTGAAGCGCAGTGCTGTGCTGAAGACACAGCGGCCCGCGCCTCCGGTTGCTGCTTCCGGCTTTCCTGCGGGAGGGTTAGGTAGCGCTGGTGGATCCTCTGCTGGAGGCACTAGTGACCTTATTCGCAAGTTGCAAGAAAAATATGGCGATCAAATTCCTGCTAACCTCAAAGATAAGTTAGGCGGTGGCCAGATTCCCGAGAACCTGAAAGACAAAATTCCTGCTGGTCTTGGTGGTCTTGATCCTGGTCAGATAGAAGATTTGATCAAGAAATATAAGAAGTAGCGCCAAGCTTTATGCACGTACGCATAACTTTGGGCCCTATAGCATCAGTTTTGCTCCTCACTTTGGTCGGTGTTTTGCTTGTTTCTTTGTGTTTGTCGATTTACTGGAACGAGCTTGAAAGGCGAATTGATGTTCTATGTGCCTCGAAGGGGTGGTCAGAATGCGCTGCTGCGGTGCCTGGCGATATTAGTTTGCGCTGGCCCTTTGTGGATAGTTCGGGGTCAGCTCAGGGCCTTTCTCAAGGGCCTGAACAGGGGGCACCCGCTACTTTGCTCCAAAATTACTTTCTTGAGTTGGCTGGGGCTCATACAGAGCAGTCTCAGACACCCTCGGCGACAGCTATAGCTGTAATTGTCGACAGAGCAAAGTTTTACGAGTATCAATGGCACTTCTCGCACCTCTCAGAGGCCTATGGGCGATGCGCGGTGGGGCTTTATAGGAAAAGAGCCAAAGCGGCCCTAGCCAATGTAGGCAACAATAAGCAGGCGGCGGCGGAGAGTCTTGAGTCTTTGGCAAATAGCCTGCGCCATTTGGCCGAACTGTATCAGCGCCATGGTAAGTATTTAATAGCTGAGAAGGCGCTGAAGGAGAGCATCGATGTGGCCACTCAGGGTTTTGCCCTGGCTGATCAAAAATCGGCCGAACGACTTCGTGGAGAGCTTCTAGTTGATTATGGCGCCCACATCAAGATTCTCAATGATTTGGGACGCACACCTGAAGCTGAGCGTGAGAGCAAGCTTTTGCTTGATCAGTAAGCTCTAGACTGCAGCAAGCTATTTGTTTTTTCCAGGCAACATCATCTCTATTGCCTCGTTGTAGTCAGCTGTTTCAGCCATTTTGTGTTCGTCTGCTACGAGCTTTAGGCCTGACGGCATTGTAAATTGCTCAGGGCTGAATTTGCTGTTTGTGATCTTTGCTGTGATCAGCTGTGTTTTGCGGTCATGGTCCATGTCAAACGAAATTAGTGAGAGTGGCATTGCTTCTGTATAAGGAAAACCATAGAAGGTTGAGACGCAGCGGTAAATGGTTGGGTCTAGATTGAACTTATTAGAGACTATGTATTGAACGCTTTTTGCTATCCGTGCTGGGGCTTCTTTTTTGGCGAAGCGCTGCTGCTGTCGTTTTTGAAACTCTGGGGTTTCGCTGTACTCAACGGTGGCCAGGCCGCTAAACACTCCTTCTTTAATCTTCTTTAGCGGTGTTGTCTCTAGTGACTGGGTGTCAAAGAGGCTCTTGGCGGTTTGAATTTGGCTTTTGTAGCTTTTCAATGGAATTGTGCAGTATTTACCAGTTTTGACGCTCCAAACTTGTACTTGTTTGTATGGGTGCGCGAAGAGGTAGGTTTGTCCTCCGCGCAACGCTGTCAGCTTGACGCCGTACTTACAGGCAATAAGCTCTTGGTCGCCCTGCAGCAGCGATCGCTGTATTAAGGTCCAACCTGCTTCGCTCTTGTCTTTAGCTAGTGCTGGAGAGCTAAGGAGGACCGCCAGGATTAGTGCCGCGATTGACTGGCTCAGGTCTATTCGAACTAGCCTAACTAGTCGAACAGATTGCCCTTGTCGAAAGTGTCGAGCAAGCTGAATCAGAGGCTTGGAGATTGTGGCTTTCATAAGAGCACTTTGACCTGAGTACGAAATTTTTTTGAGGCAACGGGTATTCCAGTTTCATTGACTATGTGATGCCTAAACCAAAGAGTGATATTTCACTATTGTGAAATATCACTCTCGATTTCGTAAGCTGCTCTTTCGAAAGAAAGGTCAGAAATTGAACCTATCTTGAATAGTATTCAATTACCAAGTTCTCTTTGAAGGTTTGGTCTAGTGATTCGCGATCTGGAACCAAGACGTATTCAACTTTCATTTGCTCAGCATCTGTCTTGAGCCAGGTTGGAGTTACGCTTGTCAAGCCGATGTTCATTGGTTTGACAGAAGCTGCACTCTTAGGATCGATAGTTACCACGTCGCCTGGACGTAGTCTGGCTGAAGCGATGTTCAAGCGCTTGCCGTTGACTTGCACGTGACCGTGGGTCACCACTTGTCTAGCTTGTCTTCTGGTGCCAACTAGGCCGGAACGGTAGAGGATATTGTCAAGGCGAGATTCGAGAATCTGCAGCATGACAGTACCGGTAACGTCTTTAGCGCGGGTGGCTTCTTCGTAGACAGAATAGAATTGAGCTTCGCTGACATCGTATGTCCAGCGAATCTGCTGTTTAGCTTTTAGTTGCAAAGAGTATTCTGAAGTCTTCTTTCTGTCCTGGCCGTGTTGGCCTGGGCCATAGGGTTTGCGAATGAAAGCGCATTTTGGCTTTCCGCAAAGACTAGCTCCTACTGACCTGCAGCGCTTACATGTTGATTTCGTGTACCGCACGATTACTCCTTAAATATGGTGGATATGGTGGATGTATAGAGATTTAATATAGTTTGATCGCAGTTTCGGTCACCGGATTGGCTTTTTGGAAAATCCCTGGAGAAGACAGGAAATCGCCAAAACACTTATCAGGTGTGCCTTTTGGGCGTCTGCTAGACTGATGCGCCGCGGCAGTCTTCGCAGTACCCTTTTAAAATAAGCTCTGAGTGCGAAAAATCAAAGCCATTTCGCTCTGCTATTAACGAACCTAAATCAGAAAATATCGATTCTGCCTCTAAAGTTTTGCCGCAATTGAAGCAAATTAGGTGATCGTGGGCCCTTTTATTAGTTGAAGTTTCAAAAGCTTGAGCCTTTGGTTGCTTAACAGAGTTGACAAATCCTTCTGCCTTTAACTTGTCTATTGCCCGATATATGGTCGATAGAGAGGCTTTGACCCCGTCCTTCTTGGCAAGTTCGTGCAGCTCGGACGCTGTCAAGTGCGACCCGTCGTCACGTGCTTCTATTAATTTTTTCAACTTTGCGGCAACTCCGCTCGGTGGAAGGTCACCTTCTTTACGAAATCTGGCCAGTAGACGATAGACCGATCGTTCACTTACCGACAGACCTTTTTGCTTCGCCAAAGCCAGCAGTTCGGTGGGGGTGATATCTTTTCCCCTTGGACTGGTGGTGATTAGCTCGCGCAATCTAACTCGTAGGTTTCTATCGTCTTCGGTCATTAGGTCTTGAATCAACTTCTCTTACCGCACTGACATCTGTTGCTCAGGCAATCGATATGGTCTTGCAGGCTCTGATGACCACCGATTAAAAATGCCGAGCGCAGCAGCTTGTCTTTGCTGTGCATCGTGACGACGCCGTTATCCCAGCGCACAATCATGTCGTTGTCGCGGTCATGAAAAGCAATTGTCCCGCCGAGATTGGCAGCTACGCCGGCACTGGAAAACTTTGACCATACCCGCCGCCCTCTGAGGTTCTGCAGACCGGCGGGAGATAGCGAATCAACGCTAGTTTTCTTCTCTGTTGAAGAGATTGGAAACTTTGTATGTAACCACTGGTGGTGGCTGATTGTTGCGCTCATTTTCGCTTGACCTTAATAGGAGGCACTTGCCGGGAATAAAAAAACCAAGAAAGACATTGCCATGTATTTTATGCGAATTGTTCTCAATTGGTTTTAGGTATTGAGATTCGCCTCTGTCATCGATTTCAAGATTCAAGATTGCTCCTTTTTGCTTATTTGTAGTTGTGCAAAATTCCTGAAACTGCCACGGGCTACTAGAGTTGGTGATTTTCTTAGCGCTCCAAGGCACTTGTCGCTTACTAAGAATTATTCTCAATTGAGGCCCGATTATCATAACTTAGATGCGAATAGTTTCAATTCTTGACAGAGTGTATTTAACCTTTTTCTCCCGTCTTTGCTTGCTCACACTAGCCTACGGGTAAATTATGTCGATGATATCTATTCGCAATAATTTGACAAAAATGGCAAAACCTAATTGTCTGTGAGATTCTTGTTGTCATGTTGCGCTATGTGCGCGAGCCTTTACTTGAGCTTATTGCGACTATGTTGCAATAAGCTAATTGACAGGAAATGCAATAACTCTGAAAAATGCCCATTTGGCGGCTTTTTTCTAGTCTGCAACTGCGCCTCTATTGCTTGTTTGGTTTTGTCTTGAATAGCTAGGCTGAGGTTCTACTTTTCTCTCACGCAAACTTTCAGGAATCCCCACAAAACAACAAGACAACTCGTCCACTGCAAGATCTTACTTCATTGGACTAAGCCGACTTAAGACAAAAGAAAGTGAAAATCGTTTTCGTGACGATTCGCTGTTCCTTTTCTCATGTTGGTCGTTGTTTTCTGGGCAGCTGAATTGTTTGCGCAACTGCGCGAACCTAACAAGGAGAACAATAATGAGAATCGCATTTCTTGGCAAAGGCGGCTCAGGTAAGACCACTACTGCCGCTAGCTTCATTCGTCATGCCTCAGGCAAAAGCCCATTTGTTTTGGCTTTTGACGCTGATGTAAATGCTCACCTGGGTGCCGCTCTATCTATTGAGTCTGAGCCGCCACATCTCGGAGAGCTCTTCACGCCTATCACTGAATATCTCAAGGGCAAGCGCACTGATCTGGGTGAGAAACCTATGATCATGACCACACCGCCGTCGCTCCTGTCTAACTTTATTCGCTGTCAGTTTGATGATCCTCTCATTGCCAAATACGGGCGTCGGCAAGGTGCCATTGCCTTGCTCACCGTCGGAAAGTATGAACAAGCTGATGTGGGCTCGGCCTGCTATCACTCAAAGCTTTCTGGCGCCATCAGCATCCTTCATCACTTGCTTGATGGCCCCAACGATATTGTCGTTGCCGACAATACCGCCGGCACTGATGCTGTCGCTACGTCACTCTGGTTTGCTTACGACATGCATATCTTTGTGGTTGAGCCAACTCAGAAGTCAGTGCAGGTCTATAAGGACTTCATCAAACTATTGCCTGCTCTGGCTGACAAGACTTACGTTCTCGGCAATAAAGTGGAGGGAGCTGAAGACGAGCAATTCATTGCTGGTCATGTTGCGGCAGACAAGTTGCTGGGTTTCGTTCCGCTCTCGAAGCATTTGAAGCGTTTCGAACAAGGCCACCCTGAGGCACTAGAGCTTTTTCAGCAAGAGCAGGCTAAGGTGTTCGATAAGGTGCTTGCTACTTTGCTCGCTCAGACCCGGGATTGGAATCTCTATCTGCAGCGTTTGCGCGATACCCACCTTCGTCTTTGCCACGAGTGGTACAACGACTTCCACGGTCTCAAGCTCGACGAGGGACTTGACTCGAAATTTTCTTACCAGGCGATTTTGCTGCCGCCACTTCCCTCTGAAACCCCAAAGAAAGACTAATAACGATGTCTGACAAATTCAAAATTTTCGTCTGCACCAAAGGCAAGAAATGTCCGAAGAAAGGAAGCGAGGCTGTTTGCCTTGCTTTCGAATCGGCCGTAGCCGAGCTTGGCTGCGACAAGACGGTCTCCGTCAAGGGCAGCAAGTGCATGGACCTTTGCAAAAAGGGCCCGGTTGTTGTCACCATGCCTGACAAAGCCTCATACGGCCGGGTTGCTCCCACTGATGCCAAAGAAATCGTTGCCAACCTCGTGGCTGGTGGAAAACCAGTTGAGCGTTTGCGTATCAAGAAGAAAGATTAGGATTATGCCTATGAAATTTTATTCGCCTAAAGCTAGGATTGGCCTGGCTTTGATTGATGCAGCTTTGAGTGCTAAAGCCTCTATCGAAGGTGCTTTGGGTCAGAAAAACGAGGCCCAGAAAACTTTGCGTCGTCTGCTTGAGCACCGCCAAAGTTACTTGCCTTTAGACCATGTGTCGAGGGCGAATGCACAGTACGCCTTGGCCTTGAGCTTTTACGATGGCAACGCGGTTGACTGCATGCAGGCGGAAGCCTTGCTGCATGAATGCCAGTTGAGCTTCGTCAAGAAGTTTGGCCCTTTTAGCGTGCGTGTGGCAAAGACTCTTCACCTTCGTGGATTGGTTCATAGTCGCCTTGGCGACAATCAGCGCTCCCACACCTTCCATCAGGCTGCTGAGACAGTTTATGCCAAAGTGCGGCCGCTTTCATATGACCGTATTGCTAATCTTCATCAGCTTGGCTTTAAGCAAGATTGGCTTGGTATGTCACGGGAAGCTGAAGCGACGCGTGAGTTAGCCGGTCAGCTTAACCGCCTGGCGGTGATGCAGAGCGTGCGACAGCGCTACTGAATTTTAGCTTCTGCAACCTCTGGAAACACTGACTTCTGACTAAACAGGAGAGTGAGAATCTCTCACTCTCCTGTTTATGTCTTCTGTTTCGGGCTTCTACTTATGTCTTCTGCTTATGTCTTCTGTTTCGAGCTTCTACTTATGTCTTCTGCTTATTTCTTCTGGCTGTGTATGCTATCGCGACGCTCACATTGAGAATGAATGCTGGGCTCTATTGCTGTTGGCACTCCATCATTAATAGAGTTCAAAAAAATGGACTTATTTATACTGTATGTAGTAGTTGATAGATGATTGTCTTTTTTGAAAAAAATTGAAACCAAATTGATGTTGATACGTCGAGGGTGTTCCAAGGAGAAAAAAGATGGAAGACAAAAAAACAACTCACAGACTTCTATATCAGTCTCTAGCCGAAGTTATTAGCTCTAAAAGAAAGAGCTTGAAAATGACTCAACAACAGCTGGCTAGTGCTTCAGGAATAGATCGTGTCTTTATTAGCAATGTCGAGCAAGGTAAACGCAAGCCGAGCTTCGGTTCTGTTGCAAGTATCGCTCGAGGTTTAAACCTTAGCTATGCGAAACTCGTAGGCGAGTGCGAAAAATGTATGAATCGTGATTCCACTGGCTCTCATAGCGAAGTCCCCGCACCAGATTACAATCAAGAACCGGCCTAGCCATTTGATTTTGTCTTCAGTAGCAATGTTAGTTGGTTCAAGCTAAGATTCAGGAAACCACCTGGAGCGATCATGCATAGTCAAACGCCAGAATCATTGCAACCACAGCTAGCTTTGCTACTACGACGTTTAAAGCTACAACCCGCAGACTTCAATTCTATTTCTGTTGCTCTTTTAATGGTTTCGAGTTTGGGGCTCAGCGCTTTTACTTTGACTGGTTGCAGTGGCTCTCTGGGCCATTCTGCCCAGGCTGAAAGTGGTGGTAAGCAAGCTCAGCTACTCTCGTCTCGCGGTAACGAAGGCTCGTCGGCAACTTCTGCTGCAAATCCAGATAGTAGTGTTAGTTCGGATGATAATCCTGGTGCAATACCTGGTGTTAGCTCTGGCGGGAGCCCCGGTTCTAGTTCTGGCTCTAGTTCGGATTCAGATTCCGGTGCCAGTTCGCCACCCTATGCCGGCTCTGATTCTGGTGCTACCATGCCAGGCTCAACGGGTTCGTCTGGCTCATCTGGTACATCGAGTTCATCGGGTGACGATACTGTTGTAAGCAGCGGGCCTTTAGACGATCATCATGAGTGGACCCAAGAAGAGATGCTGCTGGCTCGACCCATGCCGATGAGTCAAGAAGAGCGTGATTTCGCTTTTAAGAATAAGGCGCCCGAATCTATTCGCACCTGGACCTTGGGAGAGTTTCAAGACTTCACTAAGACTGCCATGGGGCGCAGTCAGATGTTGCAAGAGGGGCGTCGCTGGGTTGGTATTAGAACCACATTGAAACAACAATTGGTCTTGGGGCAAGATTTTCTTGCCGGTGCTGGCCACAACAAGTCTAAGAAAAGTCGTTCTAAGATTTCACAGCCGGGACAAAATGCTGCTTCGGTCGACGGCGAGGCAAAAGAAGTAATTCCCGAGTTTCTAAGCGATGAGGGGGTTTTTGAAGGCGCTGAAAGTGCCACCACTTTTGATCGCTTAAAAGAATGTCGCCAGGATATAACTGATCTTTGCCGCTCTATTGATGGTGTCAAGAAGACGGCTAGTAAGCGCGGTCGCTTAGAGGCTCTTGAACAGTATATGAGTTCTCAATAGCTCAATAAAAAAGCCACCCAGATAAATCTGCGGCGGCTTTTTTACTATCGTCTGACTGCCTATTGCGTAGGCTCGATATTTCTTGCTGCTTCAAGTCAGAATCCACAGCTAGCGGGTTATCGCTACAATTTCCGGTCTGCGCAGACCTGACGTTTCCACTTAACCCCTCGGCTCAAAGCACTCAACTTAGTGTGTGCTCACCGGTTATGTAATTAGTATAGCGGAAGAAAAGATACTTGGAAGTCCCCCGATGAAACTATTTTGCATATCTGCTGACTTTTAATCAAGGCGCATGGGAGGCCGTTCTGTATATGCACTCCGATAGTCAAGCGCGTGAACCACTTTGCTATCGAGAATGTATTCGATCGCATATATGATAATACGTATTGTTTTACACAGTCGATTCCAAGGGGCTGGACTGCAAAGGCTAAATTTCTAGAACTGAATTTTTAGAGCTAAAGCCTAAGGCCTAAATCCTAATACCTAATACCTAAAGACTAAGAGTAATTTTTAGACTAGCAGCAGGGCCATGCCCTCGTTTGGACGCACTCTAAAGTTGTCTATCGCCGTACTTGTTTCTGCGTTTTTGTCGGCACTTAGACTTTCATGGTCCATATAAGTTGAAGCCAGACAGCGGCCTTGTAACTTGTGGCTCTTATCTGTGTCTGTAAAATTGAGCACCACGGCGATACGTTCGCCGTCAAACTCCCTTACATAAATGAAGAGACCATCTTCTACTGCGCTAGTTTCTTCTGCCTTTTCTTTGTCTTTGACGCCGGGACCAAGGGCTAGATAGGAGCCATGACTGAGAGCTTTATGTTCTTTGCGCAGTTTGAGTAAGTGCTTGACTAGATTGAGCATTGATTGCGGTTGCTTCTCTTGCGCGGCGACATTTCGTTCGCTGTAGTCAGCGCTGACAGGTAGCCAGGGTTCTGTATTGCTAAAGCCACTGTAGGTAGTGCTATCCCATTGCATGGGCGTGCGCTCTGGATCTCTCTGCTCACTAGGAACATCTGGCTGTCTTATGCCCCTGGGGTCGACAATTTTGTCTGCTGGTATTTCGCCGTTGAGCATGCCAATTTCGTCCCCGTAGTACCAGGTGGGGGAGCCGCGCAGGGTGAGCAAGAGCATGGTGGCAACACGGGCTTGTTCGCTGCCGATGCGACTGGCAAAGCGAAATTTATCATGGTTGCCTAGTACCCAGTTAGGGCTGCAATCTTGAGGTAATGCCTGTTCGTACTCGTCGACAATTTTACGCACAGCAGAGGCCTGCCAGTTTTCTAGGCCTTCTGTAATTAGATGAAAATTGAAGGGCATATGGCACTCTGGTTTTTCTTTGGTGCCGTAGTAGGTAATCAGTTGATCGTATGGTAGGTAAGCTTCTCCGATCATCATTTTTTCTTGGCCAGGGCTGCTAAATTGGTCTAACACTTGGCGCATCAGTTGAATGATTACATGTGTTTCTGGCTGGTCTTCAATTTTTGTATGAATGGTTCGATCGCGCTCAATTAGATTTTTGTTCCAATTGTGATTGATTGGTTCGTCAGCAAAATCTTCAGCTTCTACCAATAACCAGATTACATCTACTCTAAAGCCGTCAACGTTGCGCTTGAGCCAAAAGCGCATAACATCTAGCATTGCTTCTACAACAAGAGGGTTGCGAAAATTGAGATCTGGTTGTTCACTGAGAAATTGATGAAGATAATATTGTCCAGATTCTTTGTCTAGAGTCCAGGCCGGTCCGCCAAAATAGCTGGGCCAATTGTTGGGTACGCCGCCACCAGGGGCGGGGTCGCGCCAAACGTACCAATCTCGTTTGAAGCTTTTCTTTCCTTCCAGTGCTTCTTGAAACCAGGCATGCTGATCTGATGTGTGGTTTGGCACTAAGTCAATGATTACTTTGAGATTGCGTTTGTGTGCTTCACTCACTAGGTGATCAAAGTCTGACAGTTCACCAAATAGTGGGTCTACGTTGCAGTAGTCGGAAATGTCATAGCCAAAATCTTTGTTGGGCGAGGGATAGAATGGGCTCAGCCAAATGCAGTCAATGCCAAGGTTGGCCAGGTAGTCGAGGCGGCTGATTATGCCCTTGATGTCACCCGTGCCGTCATTATTACTATCTTGAAAGGAGCGGGGATAAATTTGATAGACAACTGCGTTGCGCCACCATTCCTTTCCGTTTGCTGGCTCAGTGCTCATCTAAGTGTCCTTCTCAATTTCTTGTTTTTCTTTTCTTTGATAACTTTACTCATTGCCTAGAATGTCAATTTTTCTAGTCCACTGATATAGCGAAAACATTCTGTAGCTAGACAGATTATTACAACAACCACTGATATCAGTGATGTCTTGTCACTGCCCCTCTGGTAGCGGCGGAAGTTACTAACACCTAGTAAAAGCAAGCCGACAACGGCGAGGGGAAAGTAAAGATGTCTTGAGACATGCAGTATGCTCTGTGATTCAGAGAAGGAGAAAGCGAGCAGTAAAATTACCCAGCCGGTCCATTCGGTTACTAGTCCTGAGATTCTTTGAATATCTTCTGGTTTGGTTGATCGACTGAGACGACGCATGGCCAGAACGATGAAGAAAGCTAAGATAACCGCTAGTCCAGAGTAACTGATCATAGCTGTTTGGGCTGCATCCCAGAGTAAAACAGTCGAAGAATAGTAGAGCCACCACTGCGCCAAGATTACGGTCGGGAAAACTATTATGGTAATTACGATCAATGTGACAATGACAGTCACTGGCGGCGGTAGGTTATTGCGATTTGGCTCTTCAGGGTTGTTCATTGGCGCAGCTTCTGTGTCTTTTAAATTCTAATTTCTCGACTCAAATAAGGCGTACTCGAGTATTCGTATGGCGGTGGCTTTATGAGTAGCGAGATCGAAAGTCTGTTCCACGACGCAAGACATTATCACTTTGTGCAGCATTCCTCCTATCATGTCTGCCAGGGCAATGGCATCATAATTTCGTATGGCTTTTTCATCCATCAATTTTTGCAAGTGGTTGGCCGTGCGTATGGAAAGCTCTTTGCGAACTTCTTTGCCTTTTCCTGCTTTTTCAAAAGATTCAATGCGGGCGAAAGAAAGCACTGGCATTTCGTCCCGGGCAATCTGAATTACCGAGTCAATATATTGAGTCAAGCCGTTTTCATCGGCAATGTGCGGTACATACTGATCGATCATCAGGGCGCAACGATTGAAGAAATCTTCAGATAAGGCGTTTGAAAGAGCTTCTTTTGAGTTGAAATAAAGATAGAGTGTGCCTGCGGCAACTCCAGCCGCGGCTGCAATATCGGTCATTTTTGCCGCGCGGTAGCCGTCGCGTATAAAAATCATACGAGCCGCCGTTAAGATTGCTTCTTTTTTGTGCGGATCTAGGGCTCTAGCCATTTAATTTTCCGTCTGTGTTGTCTCTATAAGGATAACCCGGCGAAGGCCAGTTTTTAAGAATTTCACCGATATCGGTGAAATTCCGGCAGTCGATCTCTTTTGCATGAAGTGCCCAAAAGGCATTGAGGAATTACTATTCGAGCAGGCAAATCGATTTAATTTGGGCGGCCTTAATTAATGAATGAATTCATTCAGTTAAGTGCTAGGATAGAAACTGAACCGCAGTAAAGTTTAGGAAGCATATGTTTACAACAAGTCGTGACGAGACAAACCAAACTGAAATAGTTCGCCTGGGCGGCAATGTCACTCCCTTGCGTCGGACAACGCCAAAAATTAGCTCAGTCAAGACAAAGTGGCTGTTGGCTGGAGGGCTGGCCCTTGTGGCAGTAGCCGGCCTTTCGCTCTTTAACTACGCCCATGGGCTTTCCAGCTCAGTTGGCAGTAACACCGCACTGTCCTCTGATAGCGTCAAGGCTGCTCCTCCTGTGGTTACGGTAACCACTGAAGCGGCCAAGATTGGCACAGTCTCTTCCGCTTTGACGGTCACTGGTTCAATTTCAGCCATCGATCCGTTGACCATTGGTTCTCAAGCCTCTGGGCTCAGTATCGTTCAAGTACTTGCCGAAGAAGGCGATTATGTGCGCAAGGGGCAGGTTCTCTGCATTCTTGACTCGTCTATTTTGCAAGCTCAGTTAAAAGGAATGGAGGCACGCATGGTGGGTTCTCGCGCCAGCGCCCTTAAGGCTGTGCAGCCAAACAGACAAGAGGATATTGCTGGGCTTTCAGCTGCTTATCAGCAAGCTCTGGCTGATGTGCAACAGCGGCAGGCCATGGTTACTCAAATGGAAGCAAGCCTGGTTAACGCTCGCAGTAACGCTCGGCGCTACAAAGACTTGTTGAAAGAAGGGGCCGTTAGTCAGCAAGAATCTGACAATCACTCAAC
>CAJXZK010000024.1 GCA_913063055.1 uncultured bacterium | reverse complement strand
GGATTTGATCGTAACGAAGAAAAGGCAGAACCAGAAAAGTCTGAAAAAGAGATAGCCTTCGACAATAAGCAGAAAAGAACATTGAGCAAGGGCAGTGCTGCAATCGAACATGAACGTACCGCGCGGAGCTAAAAGCAAAGAGTAATGGAAGCAGCCGAGTATCGCAACATATTTAGCAGCGAAGATGACCATTTTTACTACGTGGCTGTGCACGACTGCATATTAAAGCTAATTGATAAATACGTAAAACAAAAAGAAAACCTCGATATTCTCGAAGCGGGCTGTGGCACTGGCTGGTTAGCCAAGGCACTAACTAGATATGGAAAGGTCAGTGCAATCGACGCCCACGATGAAGCTCTCAATTTCACACGTCAACGCGGCATTGATGCCATTAAAAGCTCAGTCGAAAAACTGCCCTTTGCCGCCAACAGTTTCGACCTGCTCACCTCAATTGATGTTATTTATCACAAGTTAGTAGAAGATGATCTAGCCGCTCTGCGCCAGTTCTATTCAGTTTTAAAACCTGGCGGCACAATGGTCTTGCGCGTTCCTGCTAACGATAGTTTGTACACCAGTCATGACCGCTATGTACATACGGCCAGGCGCTACTCAAAGCCAGACTTAAAAGCCAAACTAACAGCTGCCGGTTTCAATATTGAACGCCTCTCTTACTGTCAATTTCCGCTTTTCTTTCCGGCCTGGTTGAAAGCACGCTTAGATGCAAACAACCACGACGAGCACTCTGTAATTGAGAACCACCCGCAGTGGCTAACCAACATCGTCAACAGCGTCTTGCAATTAGACACCAACATGATTGTCAGCGGCACTGATATGCCTACGGGCATTGGCCTTGTGACAGTCTGCAAAAAGCCTCTATAAATAAGCTGATATTGCGATTAATGCTGAGATATACGGGTATAAAAAACTGGTTGCCTGTATCTTCTTCGGCAAGAACGGCAATTAGACCTTGGCAAAACAAGTAGGCAGGTATCATGGCAGGCGAAAAAGCGGAAAGAACCGAAAACGTAACACCGGCACAAATCAACCGAGATGTACAAGATCGGCTTCATAACAATATCGATATGAGAAACCCAGTTTTCAATCATATGGAGTATGAAGGCAAGTCTAGGCAGATAGACGGCCCAAAGCTTACTGATTTGCATATTGTCGGTGACGCCAAAACCAACGAACACTATCGCCAAATTGCTAAAGACGGTGCTGCCTTTATCGCCATCAATGGCAACATTAACCTAGCAGTCAAGCACGCTCTTGAAGAAGCTAACGACAACGATAAATTACACGCCAAAGACCGCGGTGGCAAAAACGACCATGCCACCGTCGACAAATTATTGAGCTACATGAACAAAGAGCTGTTCCATACAGTGTTTTCAGTGACCAGAGACGGCAACAAATTTATACTGCTTGATTCACGCGACAATCGCGGCAGCAAGCCAGCCAACCCAGCGGATCTCAACGCTAGCGACCGCAGCATAAGACATGACGCTAGCGGCAAAGCTATTATTCACCCGCGCGAACAATGGGATTTAGACAAGAAAAAATATGTGCCGTAGGTCAAACAGCAACTAGTTCTAGTCTAGCGGCTAAAGTGTTTGCGCATTTTCAGGAAATGACGCTCTAGCAAATGCCAGCTAACAAAAGCAAACAAATAGGTCATGCCGAGGGCTAAGACAAACTTAGTCGGCCAGTGCTGTAAGTGCCAGCTTGAAGCCAACGCGCTATTACCCTGCCAAATTTTCTCGGCCATGGCAATGGCGAAGTAATGAACCAGATACATGGCATAGGTGAGGCGACCAAAGGCAGAGAGTGCCTTGTTGCTGAAAAACTTGGCAAACGCCGGAGAAACCAAAGTAGTAGTCAAAAGCAAGAGACAGGCCAAGGCCACAATACTAAAGGTGGCAATGTTGTAATAGCTGTTGTAGACGATATCAGGCAAGAAGATTGCGCCAGGCACAACCACAGCCACAAGAGCAGCAATAAGTAGTGGGGCGGAACGCTTGAGGCGAGCTAACAGGTCAGGGAAATAATAGACAGTAACCGCACAAGCTGCTCCAGCCATGAGCGGCTCCAGGTGAGAGAAAGTGGTCTGGT
Source organism: uncultured bacterium (assembly GCA_913063055.1). Taxonomy (GTDB): domain Bacteria; phylum Cyanobacteriota; class Vampirovibrionia; order Obscuribacterales; family Obscuribacteraceae. Next base: position 32,167 of record CAJXZK010000024.1, on the reverse strand, counting down.
AGTAGAGATTGACCGGGAAGGCAATATGGTAATGGTAACGCGAAATGTACCAAAGAATAGCCCGTGCAGCCAGAGAGAAGACAGCCAGAGCGGCGATCGTGCGATAAAGCGCTTTGGCTGTTGGTAGTACTTTGAGCAAAAATGGCCAAGTGAGATAGAACTGTTCTTCCACAGCCAAAGACCAAAGAGGCAAGAAAAGAAAGACTACCGACCAGGCCAGGGCGCTGGTAAATTTCAGCAGGATATTTGTAGCGAAAGTCAAACTGTAGTTGCCAGCAAAGAACGTTAGCGGCACTCCCTGTTTGGCCAAGAACTCACCATACAAGGGCCAGTTCAAACTCTGCCATTGCATCAAAGGCACAACAACACAGGCGAAAAGCAGCACCAGATAGTAAACAGGCCAGATGCGCAAAGCACGCCTGGCAAAGAACTGCTTGAAGGAAATACTATTGAAACGCCCCTTCTCGGCGATAAGCAAGTGGGTAATTAGAAAACCACTAAGCGAAAAGAAAACGTCCACACCAACCCAGCCCCAGGCACAGATGGCATCAAGAGTAGGCAGGGCTGGAGCAATAGCCGAACCAAGAGCAGCGCGTTCCACATCAGCAACCCGCCCCAAGTGATGCAGAAAAACCAGAAGGAAGGCAAGGGTGCGCAGACCATCTAATTGCGGCCAGTAAGGGGCCACAGAGGCCTTAGAAGCGGTAGCAGCAACGCTACTTTTACTTACCTCAATCGGAGCAACGGCAATAGATAGGTCGGTTGGCATTAAGGCACAGTCATAAGCATTGGGCAGAATCTCAAAAAACGCTCATAACCATATCACGCAAGGGTGCCCGAGCAGGTTTAAAAGATTCTGACAACCGGTCAAAGCCTTAAGCTGATTAGGTATGCAGACTTTACAGCCTCGACCTCAGCGACCAGGGGAAAGGCAAAAGGCATCGGTGCAGAGCAATAGGGAATGAACAAAGGCGAACGCACTTCCCCAGACAGTCGACAGTACACCGGTCCCTGGCGAATGGGTTGGGAAACTAGCTTGTAGGGGCCAGAAACGGAGTTTGGAGCTGGCAAAGTAACAACCTGCAGACGAGGCAAGACAGAGCGAGAAAAATTCACCCCTTCGATTTCAATTTTCAAAGCCTCTCGCTCCAAAATCAATTGCTCTCCCACCTGCGGAGCTGGAGCTAAGTGAATGCCCCGGGCCAGCAAATAGCGCACATATCTTCGCCCTATGGCCGTCTTCGCCCCTTCAGACTGGCCCAATTGCGACTGGGCTAACGGGAAAGACTGAAGCGGCTGGCCTTGTTTATTGAATGGCCAAACGAAATATTCCAAATTGCCGCGGTTTACGATCAGCTCGCGGTCGGTGCAGAGCAGCTGTAGAAGAGGGCTTTCCACATAAGATTCGGCTGCTAGAAGAGTAAAGGTAAAGAAAAGAACTAGACAAGCAAGTCGCGGACGAACGCGGCCGCCAACTAGCACTAGAGCCATCAATAAGTAATAGATAAAGACATGAACAGCTTGAGGTTTAGCCACGGATAGTGAGACAAATGGAATGAGCGCAAGTGTTCGAGCCAGGTATATAAGCCAATCTAGAGGAAATTTAGCGAGCCAATCAATGGCAAAACACAGGACCGCTGCAGCATCGATTAAGGGTTGGCAAAAGTAAAAAGGTTGCGGAAGCTGGCTGGAAGCAACAGCAGCCAGAATTGACGAAATAAAGCCCATGATAGTCAACGGCACGACGACAGGCTCGGCCAGCAAATTGGCAGGCACTACAAGAACAGAAAGCTGCTGAAAGACCTGAAGTTGAATGGGAAGAACAGCTAACTGGGCAGCAACCACAACAGCCACAAGTGAAAAGAGTGCCCTGAGCCAGACTCGCTCAATATCTTTGAGCCAAGCCGACTCTATCAAAGGATAAATATAGACAATACCAAATGTGGCGCCATAAGAAAGCTGCAAACCGACATCTGAAACACTTAAAGGGTCTAGGGCCAAAGCAAACAGTAAGGCTAAAGCAAGAGCGGCTCCATGGGCCAGGCGAACAAAGGCCAATCGCGCCCAAAGAGCAACTAAACACATGATGGCAGCACGGCTTACCGAGGGGCCAGCGCCAGCAAAGGCCGTAAACAACACGACACAAAGAAAGGGCACGTATATATTAAGCCAGCTAGTTCGTACACCCTGACTCGGCCTCGCTTTTGCTTGAAAGAATCGGCAAAGCAGCAAAGCCGCTGTGACAATAATTGTTAGATTAAGACCTGAGGCAGCAAGCAGATGCGACAGGCCAATCAGCGCAAACTGTCGCTTCAATTCTTGGTCAACACTTACAACTCTATCGCCCAAAACCATTGATGAAAAAAGGCTACCCCGGGCCACGCCCAGATGCTCACGGTGAGCCAGTACAATTTTCTTTCGCACCACGGCAATTGCGCGGTCAATGCGCACGAGAGCAGTTTCGCCAGTTACTTTTTCGCGCCTATCGACACAGCCGGCGGGCAGCGCTGCACCAATGTGAAAATCTTCTGCTTTCACACTCAATCGCGCAAATATCCCTTTGCTAGCGAGCCATGCGGCTTCATCAAATTCGAAGGAAAAGTTTTTGCCTTTGGGCTTGCGCAACACACCCGAAATTTCTACCGAATCACCAGGCAAAGGAGATGGCAAAGACTGTGTGTCTGCTGCTTCGATAGTGACCAACACCTTACCATCAAGCGGTCGTCTAGCAGGAAACAGAAGCTCATCAGCGCGCACAATCAAACTAAAGTCGTGCTTTTCCGCTGAGCCCTCACTTGTTTCTAGCCTGGGGTCTAGCCTGGGGTCTAGTTTAGATTCTCGCTCTCGCACTTCTTCAATCTGGCCACGAAGATGAACCCGACTGTTTGAGTGTAGTGCAGGCACAAAGTAAAGATCGTTTTCAGCCGGTCCGCCATTGTCTTTGCGCACAACCGCCCAACAGAAGCTGAGAACGAGAGCGAGACTCAATGTTGCCGCGACTTTCAGAGGCCAGAGACAAAGAGGGCGAAGAAGCAGAGGCAACAAGGCCACAAGCAAAGTCACTACTGGATGAGTATTAAAGCTAGCAAGTAAAGCACCACAGAGAACAGACAACGAAAACAAGGGAAAGGCACGTGCGGGGCTATAGCCTGACGGAGCCAGGCTGGCTGTCACTCTATCTGTCATAAATCAACTCTCTTTTTAAGAAATTACGCCGACCAAGGAAGTAACTCAGCCTAAAGCTTGCCGCCATAAAGCGACATTTAGTCTCCTTTTGAGTAAAACGTCAAATCGAGCAAGAAAGTTCAATCGAATTCAATTAAACATAAAAAAAGCACCAAGTCGGAAGCGACCTAGTGCTTTCTCAATTTTATTGACGACCTATTGACCCGGACGGGTGAACTGGTCACGGAAGCCCAGAACGTTAGAAGTACTGCTCGTTAGTTGCAGTTTGCGCTTCTCTTGCATTTCTTTTGCTAGCTGTGAAAATACTTCAGAGAGTTGCTGCGTATCTGGATTTCCTGGTGCATAGGTATCGGCGATTCGCAGAGCACCTTGAGCACCGTTGTATCCCTTCCTTTGTCCACTAGGGAAGATGTCTTTATGATTGGCACCGTCATCAATTAGAAGGTCGTAAGCACCACCGCCATCATTGCCATTCTTCATCTTCGCTGCTGCCATCGCCATATAGGCTAAAGCCTGGTCGCGGTAAAGCTTGGCCACAACTTTGGCGTACTCTTGAGTCTTCAATTCAGCTTCTTGGCGCAAGGGGTCATTGCCTTCTGCAGCGGCCCTCTGAGCAGCAGCCTGAGCCTTAGCAGCCTTGTCGTTGTAATAGAGGATCAGATTATCTGGCCCTTTGATATAGGTTTTGAGGAACTCTTTATCAAGCACTTCGGCCTTTTTCACAAGCTCTTCAAAAGCGCCTTTAATATCGTGCTTACCATCAAGAATCTTGGTGATATCAGTCTGTGCTTCTGCCGAATACTTTCTTAGATCATCGGCTTCGCTTTGCTTGGGCAGCTCACCTTTGATTGTTACTTGTTTGCTTGGATCGGCATTGTCCCGAATAATTTGCTCAGTCAGAGTAGCTGCCTTGTCAGCACTATTTCTAGTGCGCAACATGTAATGCAAAGCCCGGCCGCCCACATCAAGTTGATAGCCATCAAGCATGTATTGTGGCTCAGTACCCTTGTCTGAAATGCGCGTACCCTTATCGAGGATGTTGCGAGAGAGAGCACCAGTAGCACTAGCGTCATCACGCAAGCCTAGAAGCTTCTGCTCAGTGGTTAAACCACCAGCTGCAGCAGGCTTATTCCAGCGATCATTCATGGCAGCAAAACTGGCGTCAACGTTAGCGACAATCCAATCTTCCTTCTTGTTGAGAACTTTCTGCATTGAGCTATCAACTTCTCTCAACGAGCCATATGAACGCTTGGTGTGATCGTAGTTGAAACTCTCTCTAACATTATCGACGCCACCTTTAAGGTTGCCGCCAATATTGTCTTGATAGGCGTGCACTGCCATCGGTGCCAGAGTACCGACACCAGCGATAACAGCCTTGGCCCGCCAATCTTTAGCGTAGGTAGCCAGTGTCAAACTGCCAGCCACAAAGGCACCATTCCAGCCATCATACACACCGGTGGCGGCATTGATGCGGTCAGGGGCAGTCAACCCGGTCATGCGCGCTAAACCGTCGATGGCCTGCGAGCCACCAATTGCAACGATAGGTGCTGCTAGTTTCAACTTGCCTGGCAAAGCCGCCAACGCCATAGGACCAATGACCTGACTAGCATTCCACGATTCGTGCAAACCGTTCACGCCAGCGACTTTCTGGGTCATGCTGCGGTCTGCGGAAACAATACCGTACTGAGCGGCAGAAGAAAGCATGCCATTGCCAACTCGCGACATCCAACCAGGCATATTCTCAAGGGTTTGAGCAATGCGACCACTTTGCTTAGCAGCAGCAGCATCAATCATCTTGCCAGCGTTAGCTCTCTGCTCAAGCACGGCCAGCTCATCTGGTGTAAAGAACTTACCGCCCTCTTTAGCAGAAGCTTCCATCCAGTTCTGAGCCGTAAACTTGCCTTCAGCAGTGCGCGCCTTCAGGAAGTCTAATTTCTCAGCCGCCTTAAGAGCGTCATCACCACCAGCTTTAACAGTTTCAGCTAACTTGGTCTGCAATCCTTCAAAGTTCTGAAAAGCAGTGGCATGCTTAGGATCAACTTTGATCAAATCACCGCCAGCAACTTTTGTCGGGTCGACATTAGACTGCCACCACTTACCCATCTTACTGAGATTAGTCTCGGCGCCAGTTTCAGCAGCCTTGGCCACAGCCTGATCGGCACGCTTTGAAATGGCGTCGTGAAGAAGTGGGATCGGCACGCTAGCAGCACCAGCGAATATAGTCGAATTCAATAAGTCGCGGTGCTGACCACGCAACATAATAGTTTGCTGCACTCTTGGGTCGAAGAAATCGGCGCCTTGCCATGAGAACTGACGGCCTTGCCCCGGATTCTGGTTGCCGGTTCGCACTTGCTCACCAATGTCGCTACGCTGATATGGCTTGGTGGGATCTACCTGTTTGTCTTTATGCCGTTCTGTGAAACTAGGTACCTGCTCGCCACCCTGATTGCCATTATTTGGATTGCCACCAGGTACAAGGGTGCCATCGGGACCATACGGCGCCTTCTGCGGCTTACCGTCAGCAGGGCCAACATAATAAGGGTCTTTTCCTTTACCGGGTTCAGCGCCAGGATTGAAAGCAGGGGCTACCTGGCCGTATCTTGCCTGAGCAACCTGGCTACCAAGACCTTCCAGCAACTTTTGTGTCGCAGCGTCTTGAACTTCGTCTTTTTGTGTACGTCCTTTGTCAGGTGCGTCAGTCATTTGGACTCTCCCCGGTAGAAAAATGCGCGAAGTCGATACTTCTTTATGCCACGCATCTATCCATATTAAATAAGACTTAGACAACAGTAAATTCGTAGAATTCCCACTGCCAACGGCAATCTTGGCCTTTTTAATTATAATGTTTGTGCGCCACGGCCCTTTAGCAAGGAAACCGTGGGGATTAGCAGTAGGCGAATCGGTTGCCAAGCGGTATCCTTAAAATACATTCTCTCAAACCATTCTCTTTGTATTGGGAAAGAACGGCCAGTATGAATCAAGACGAAAAATGGAGCAGTTATTGGGAATCGGCTGGCAAAGCAGTGCAGCTTGGCAAGCTTGAACACGCAGAACCGCTTCTCTCTGCCGCCGTAGACATTGCCGAGGACTTTCCCCCCGATGATCGGCGCCTGGCCATGACCCTGGAATGCTTGGCAGAGATACTCTTCAAACTAAGACAACTAGCCCAAGCTGAAGTCGTAGTTAAGCGAGTGATTGCCCTATATCAAGAGAGATATGGGCCAGAACATCACGATGTCGGTGTCTTCACCAACAACCTCGGCCTGCTTTACCACAGTCAAAAGAAACATTTTCTAGCCGAAGGCGAATACCAAAAGGCTCTGCGTATTCAGACAAAAGCATTGGGCAATTCCCACCCACAGACCATAAACGTCATGGCTAACTATGCCAGACTGCTCAATGAAACTCACCGAGAGCGTGAAGCAAAGCACCTTGAAACTTGTATTCAAGGCGCCAAGACAGGCAATTGGAAACGCTCAGGAGTATACAAAGCTTACGTAGCAGAGACACCAGCCAACCAGGCTGTGCGGGCAGCCCCGCCAATAGCTGACCCGGCAGCGACAACCGATATCAGCCCGGTGGAGATAAGTCAGAGAATTACAGATCCAGCTGCAACCACTGACATCAGCCCAGTTGATATTGCCTATAGGCTTGCCGATCCCTCAGCAACTACCGACATTAGCCCTATTGAAATAAGCGAAAGAGTAAGGCCAAGTACGCCACTGAACTCTGGCTTAATCGATTCATCAGCCGGTGCACAAGGGCCCGGCCCGCTACGCTCTACCAGAAAAAACTATCGCAATGCCCGGGAAGAAGACATCACACTGCAAGATGCTCTGTCAGTATCGCCACTGTCCGGCAGTATCACTAGCGCAGAAAACCCAGCGGTTTCAGTCGACAAAAAGGCCGAAAGCAAAGCTTCGCCTATGCAGCGCTTGTTGCAACAAAGGCGCAGCCAAGAATAGCAAGCTGAGGGCTTAGATCTCGGAGCTAACCTCGAGAACTAAACCGAAGCTTCTTGGGGATTGAGGTAATACTTGCTGTGGGCCGCTGCCGCCTGGCCATTGTATTTAGCCCCTGGTTTGCGGTGATAAGGCAAGTCACAGAAGGCTGTGCGGGTGAAGACCATCTGTCCGATGCTCATACCAGCGTGGAGCCTGACGGGGCGATTGCCAACATTAAGAATCTCAAGAGTGATTTGAGCTGGAGGATGGCTGAAACCAGCATCAATAAAGCCAGCCGTAACGTGAACCATTACACCTAAGCGGGCAAGGCTCGATTTACCGGTTAATTGACCGACAATATCATCAGGCAAGCAAACAGCCTCAAGAGTGGCTCCTAGAATGAATTCATAGGGCTTGATAACAATGCTTTCAGCAGTAACTTGTTTGACACCCTCAAGAATTGACTGAGACTCGTATGGGTCTATTACTTCTTCGCCAGCGACGTGCCAGGAGAAACGATCAGACAAACGAACATCATACGAATTCGGCTGAATCAGGCGGTCTTCAAAAGGTTCGATTATTAGCTTACCGCTAGCAATCTCTTCTCGGATTTCCCGATCGACCATAATCGACATAGCTGTTGTCCTCTGATAAGGCGTAGGTCATATATAACGCTGACTTAAGGGTCAACATTTAGTATAACCGCAGGCAACGCAAAGTCGGCAGGCTTCGTACTTGAGGAAACTTTTAGCGACAGCCCCACAATCAGGGCACCTCTCGATCAGTATATCTTGCGAGACCATAGCGATATCACTACTTGCAATACCAGCGATTGCGATACTACCCTTCTTTAACCGACGACGAGCAACAACAGACAGCGCCAGGTTGCCTTTAACCAGAGGACTAGTCACAGTCCCCGCGCGGCCAGCAGAACGTCGCTTTTTTAAGGAATCATCAAACTCCCTGGCATGCTCTAAAACAGTAGTTTTATTGAGGGGATCACTTTTACCGATGTTCAAAACTTGCGAAAGCCTGGAAGCGTCACGATAAACAGTAATACCCTTCAGACCCAGATCCCAGGCCGCTAAATAGGCTGCCTTTACCTGTGCAACCGTAGCACTATTGGGGAAGTTGATTGTCTTAGAAACAGCATTGTCTGTGTGACGCTGGAATGCAGCCTGCATGCGGACATGATAAAGATAGTCAATATCGTGAGCACAGACAAAAACCCGCCGGACGTCTTCTGGAACTTCATCAATGTGGCTTACTGTGCCCTCTTGAGCAATCTTGCGCATCAGTTCTTCACTATAGAAGCCCCGTTCTTTGGCAATTTTTTCGAAGAGTGGATTGACCTCAACTAACTCGGTACCGCCAAGCACTCGGCGCACAAACGAAATAGCAAAGAGTGGTTCGATACCCGAACTGGTGCCGGCAATTATCGAAATAGTGCCAGTCGGAGCAATGGTTGTAACTGTGGCGTTGCGCCGCACTAAGCCAAGTTGAGCGAAGTCAGAATAAAACCAATTAGGGAAATTACCTCGAGCATTAGCCAACGCAGCGGAAGCTTGATGGGCCTTATCTTGGAAGAAAGCCATTAACTGCTCAGCAAGAGCAACAGCCTCATTGCTATCGTAAGCAATAGAAAGCTTGATCAGTGAATCGGCGAAGCCCATCAAACCGAGGCCAATTCGCCGGTTGTTTAAGGTCGCCCGAGCAATAAACTCAAAAGGATAGACATTAGCGTCAATAACATCATCGAGGAAACGCACACCAAGCTCAATCATTTCACTAAGACGCTGCCAATCGTAAGTCTTAGCCTGCTCGTCAACAAATTGCGAGACATTGATACTGCCTAAATTGCAGGCATCGCCTGGCCCAAGCGGTTGTTCACCACAAGGGTTGGTGGCCTCAATATCTTCAGTACCAGCAATTACCTGACCATGATCATCGGTTGCCATTTGAATTGGATCGCTATTATTGATGCGGTCAATAAAGACCATTCCTGGCTCGCCAGTGGCATGGGCATTCTCTACCATTTTGTCGAAGAGAGCCACGGCACTGACCTGGCGCACAACTTCAGGGCCACTGTCATCACGACGACCAGGATGCACTAAGTCGAAGGGCTGATCAGACTTAACTGCTTCCATAAACTTATCAGTTACGGCCACTGAAATATTGAAGTTATTGAGCTTGCTGGTATCGCGCTTGCAGGTTATAAACTGCTCTATATCAGGATGATCGACCCGCAGCATGCCCATATTGGCACCACGCCTGGTACCACCCTGGCGAATAGCTTCAGTCGCAGCATCGTAGACAATCATAAAGCTGACAGGACCAGATGCCACCCCCACTGACGAGGCGACCCGGTCATTCATTGGGCGCAAGCGCGAAAACGAAAAGCCTGTGCCACCGCCAGTTTTATGAATCATGGCAGCATTTTTGCAAGTCTCAAAAATACCCTCTAAGCTGTCTGGCACCGGCAGTACGAAACAAGCGGAGAGCTGTCCACCCGGCTTTCCGGCATTCATTAGGGTAGGAGAATTGGGCAGAAATTCGCGATTAAGCATGGCTTGCTTAAACCGACCAGCAAGGCTCTCCACGGCAGCAGCATCAAGGCCATAGCGCAGCTCACTGGCAGCCACAGCAGAAGCAACCCGTGCAAATAGAGAGTCTACGTCTTCTATGATTTGACCTTGGTCATCTCTTAAGAAGTAGCGCTTCTCTAGGACCTTAATAGCATTGTCGGTAAACATAGATAATCTCCCGCACACGTTTATCGTAGCAGTAGCAAAAGGTAAATTGTCAGCAGTAGAACAACTATACTACATCCGTATGGTATCGTCCACTGTTTTTTGCAGCCATTGCTGGCAGCGGGTATTATTGCCGCTGGCGCAAAGACTAAATGGAGACCCTGTTGGCTGGCAATAAAGCCATAACAAATAAGACTGAGTTTTGCACGGGCTTGATGATCTTTGTCATTTGCTTGGGCGTCGACATGATCTATAACTTGCTCGTTAGAGAGCCCGGTCGTCTCCATATTTTTGATTCCTGCCATTACATTCAAGCTGGTCTTTATCTAACAGTCGCCATCCAACATGCCTGCGGAGCCCCGGCTCTGCCCCCGGCGAACCTCGGGCAGATGCTCTTACTTGATGGCTTCGGTATGCCCTATTGCGCCGCCCTGGCCGCCTTGCTATCGGCCAATAAGATGACGCCGCTTGCTCTCATTTTTGTCCAAAGTTCCATCATAGCCCTGACAGCTGTTACCACCTATACTTGCGCCCTGAGAATGAAATTGGGCCTGGCCTGGTCGGCGACCACAGGCCTACTCTGGTCGCTTTACCCGGCCGCCATAGTCAGCGCTGGAACCTTCTTATCTGAGCCCCTGAGCGGCCTTCTGGTATGCCTGCTCGCACTTGCTGCAATCTTGTGCCAGCAAGAGCAACGGCCCAGAGACTGGTGCGCCTTCGGTTTTATTACCGGAGCAATTATGGTTACTAAACCAGCACTGCTGATTAATCTCGCCCTCGTTCTACTTATACTGGCAATAAGTTTCCGTCAGCAAATACTACAGTTGCTGCAGCCATCAAGGCCTGCCCTAAAAGCTCTAACGGCGAGGACTTTGGCGCTAGGGTTAGGAACAGTATTGGCGCTATTGCCCTGGCTCATAGTTACCGCAGCTTTTGCCGGCCATGCCGAAATTATGCCCTCGCGCTTGCCTTCAACCAATATGGCCCTGGGCTGCGACTATGAAATTGGCTTTTGGGAAACCATGCCAGTGCCGCCACTGACCTTACACAACTATGCTCGCAACCCTATCAGAGTTTTCTATGAATTAGCGACAGAGCACACTCTTGAGATGCCTGCAATTCTTACCAAGAAATTCGCTCGTCTGTACCTAGGCCTATTCAATGATTTCCACGATTCAGTATTTGGCCTCTCTTTTTACTGGCAAAGGCTGCTCCACGGGCTACTAATTGTCTTTAGTTTCGCTGGAATAGTTTCGACATTTGTAAGCAAAAATGGCTCTAAAGAAGAGAAGTTCGGCATCGCTTTAGTCAGCGCCAACCTGCTTACGCACTGCGCGTATATGCCTTTTGAGTCTCTGCCGCGCTACGCCTTTTCGGCTATGCCACTCTTGTTTATTGCTGCTACGTGTATGTTGAAAAAAGTAGCGATTGCCCGCAATAGAAATAGCATCATCTTTGTCATTGCCGCCCTGGCTCTAGCGTTTACCTGCGCTCAAGTGCAATTTGATGATGTTGACACCAAGTGCTACGCTCTTAGCCCAGGCGAAACAGCGAAGCGCGAAACCACAGCAATTAAGAGCAGCGACAAACCCGCCTGGGTTGCTCTAATTACCGATGCCAATCTGAACAAAGGCAACTGCAAAGTCAAGTTCAACGGCCACGAAATCGATCTAAGGGCGACCAATCTGCGCGACTATCCATCTGGGTTTCCTTACCAACACACCATCAATGACATTGAAGATTTACTCAGTCGAATTGGCGGGGTAAACGTAGATAAACTAGAGCACTACTCACTAATTGCTTTACCAATTGAGCTTTTAAGAGCAGATCAAGCAAACACAATTGAAGTAACGGCAACAGCTCCCTTAACAATTTTTGGACAGAAAAGAGAGGACAACCAAGACTTTCTTCTCATCCCAGCTCTGCGCTATTTTAGTGTTACCAAAATGTTTGCTTCTGAAAGCGGCTTGGATGGCCGTCCTCCCGATCACCGCATACTTAAAGCAGCAAAATCGACAAGCGCAGTAAAAGAAAAGACACTTTCGCCAGACGAAGATCTTAGACTATTTTTACTAGTGTCGCCCCAGGCAAACCCCACTGTCGATGCCCAGGCTGGCCATGCGAGCTCAACGCTCAGGCTCTGGTAAACGAGTATAATCAGCCAATGCAATTTAGCTCTAGTTCTAGCTCTCGCACAGAAATTCTGATCATCGCATTTTGCGTTGTTGTCGCCGTTTTCGCTTGTGTCATACAAAACACACTGCACCCCACAGGCACCACTTTAGTCTTTGACTCTGGTCACTATATGGGCACGGTGCAATTACTCTGCCAGGCTATTCAAGCGCAATTCGGCGGCACGCCTTTAGCGGGCAGCGATAGCCACAAACTCAACGAATATTTGCTGCTTGACGGCCCACTCGTTCCCCTGATTGGCACCTTTGTTTTCACGCTATTAGGCAAGATACCCCAGGCTAGCGACTGGCGCATTTTCATCTATATAGAGATATTTTTTCAAGCTCTAGCCACAGCATCAATTACTTCTTTAGCATTCAATTTGAGCAATGGGAAGCAGGCCAAATATCTGGCTCTAGGCACAGGATTAGCCTGGGCCCTCTATCCGGCAGCCATCCTTAGCACCAATAGTTTTCTTGGAGAACTACCGGCAACAGTGCTAATACTACTAGCGATGTGCTTGATGGTAAGAACAATTAAACTCAAAGAAACTGAAAATTCGGACATTGTATCCAACATTCTCAGCCTAGTTATAGGCTTGGTGATCGCTGTTGTGTTCATGACAAAACCAGCACTGGTTGTTAGTCTAGGGTTGCTAGTATTGCTCTGGCTCCCAGTACTATTTGGACCGGTTTCCTTACCAGCAAGCAGTCAGCAATCGGGCCGTATGCTCCAGAGCAAGGTAATTATACTTCTAAGCCTCTGTATCGGCGCCACCCTTGCACTCAAACCCTGGTTGCTCTTTACTCATATAACCACCGGTACTTGGCGAGCTAGCGCTCACCGCGTGCCCATTTACAACATCACCCGCGGTATGAGTTGTGACTCCGAGGGCTGGGGAACAGTGCCCCTAGACCCAACCATGCAGGGTTATAGCGAAGACAGTAAGGCTCTAGACTGTATGGCAAGCATATTCAAGGAAAAGCCATGGCAGTCGGTTAATTTAGCTCTGCGCAAACCCGAGAGATTATGGCTGCTTCCCTGGAACGATTTTCACCATAAGTGCCTTGGCCTGGGCTTAGGTCTGCAAATCTTTCTCCATCAATTGGCCCTAGCAATGGCAGCCATTGGCGTAATATTGATGCCGTTGAACCTACCAAAACTGAAGAATCAGGCGGCCAGATTTATCGCAGCTGCTGCACCACTAGTAATACTAGGACACGCCGCGTACATTCCAGTTGAAACCTGTCCGCGATATGGCTTCAGTGGCATGCCAATGGTGTTTTTGCTGTGCGCACTTGCCATCAGTAACATTGTCTATTGCTGGTCACAAAAACCAACCGCTAGAGTTCTGCTACTTGGCCTTCTACTCTCCGCAATTGCAGCTATTACTATTGTCAGAACCGACCTACTGTCTCTACTTCAGTGTTTAATGTTGCCTACTGCGTTGGCGGCCCTGCTGGAATATACAATCAAAGGCGCAGTGATGATTCTAGTATTAGTACTAGCCAGAAGGTTATGCCGATTTGACAAAGCCCAAAAACGCCCGCTTCTAAAAATATCCAGCCAGGGCATAGCAGTCTTTCTAAGCGCCACGGTCATTGTCGTCTTCACGGCTCATTACGTTTACGAGCGAGAGGCGCGAACCTGGAAGTGTAGACTAGAAGCAGGGGAAAGCATTAGCCGTAGCGTTAAATATTTAGCGAATAGTAAGGCCAACTGGCATCTACTATTAATAGACTGCGAAGCAGCACCAGGCAAAGGCAGTCCTGGCAACAGAGCGGCAAATGACGGGGACGACGTGCTTGCAACCAGCACCGTTTCTATAAACGGCAAACAGCTAGTGGAACCAAGCTTCAATCCCATCAGCCTAATTCAAACTTGGGCCAAGCTCGATCAAATGCAACTAGACCTCGCCAGCATCTTTGGCAAAGCTCCATCAACGTTGAGGCAGTGGCGCGCCTATTATATTCCACCGGACTACCTAGACAATTGCAAAATCAATACCATAAAGCTCGAAGCAGGTCGTGCCCTCACCATATTTGGTGACAGCAACCAAATCAATGAAAGAGCTTCTTTTATTCCGGCCATCGATTATCTAAGTGCTGCCAAATTTTTATACGAACAAGAAAGCCCAGACGGCCGCATCATCACACCTTTTTTTCAAGCTAAGCAATCTCAATGCCTACCACCCGATAGGGAACTACTGGAGAGAGACGATTTATCGCCGTCCTTCGGCCGTCAATGCGGTTCTTATCGCATGTATATCGTCGCTGGTAGCGATAGTTTCTGGCAGCGCAATAGCCTGAACACCACAAGCTACGCAGAAGCTTTTTGAATGCGGACCATCAAATTCCAAGAGGCCCATAAAGCAAAAAGCCGCAGCTTGCGCTGCGACCGTTTGTTCTAGATAGATAGAAGCTCTACCTAAACTTTGACCACCCGAGCAGAGATTACATGCTCAGATTGAGGTTTGAACTGTGACCAGGGAAGGCCTTGGCCGAAGGATTGATAAAGGTTACAGCAAAGTTTACGGCAGTAGCCGCTTCAGCTGCACCAGTTGCAATCAACTTCAATTTGGCTGCGTGGGCGCAAATATCACCAGCGGCATATACGCCTGGCAAGCTAGTTTCCATCATTTCATTGACGGTAATAGCATTGACGTCCATATGCAAGCCCCAGCTCTTCAAGAAGTCGAGGTTGATAACGAAGCCGATGTTGATGATGATGGCATCAACGGCAAGGGTCTCTTCTTTACCAGTGCGGTTGTCAAAGATAACCACACCTTTAATAGCGCCAGCGTCATATTGAATTTCTTTCAATTCATAGAAAGTCTTGATATCGACTTTGTTGCGCTTCATCTCTTCTACAGAAGTTTGCACAGCTCTGAACTGATCTCTTCTGTGAATCAAAGTCACTTTTGTCGCTAGCACTGAAAATTCATTGGCCCAGTCAACAGCAGAGTCGCCGCCGCCAATAATCAGTACGTTCTTGCCGCGGAACTTCTCTTTGTTCTTAACAGCGTAGAAAATGCTCTCGCCTTCTAGCTCTTTAGGATAGTCAAGATCCAGTTTCTTCGGTACGCAAGCACCGGCACCTAAGGCCAACAAAACTGTCTTGCTGAAATGCTCTTCGGAAAAGTCTGTGGAAATTTGCCAGTGGCCTTCAGGGCTCTTCTGCAAATTAAGCACTTTCTCACCAAGCGATATGGTCGGCTTGAAAAGCTGCGCTTGGGTTGCAAGATTTTTTGCTAAATCTTTAGCCAAAATCTTTGGGTGACCGGCCACGTCATAGACATATTTCTCAGGGTAAAGAGCAGTCAACTGCCCACCGAGTTCGGGAAGAACGTCGATAACTTTTACCTTGAGGCCTCTAAGACCGGCATAGAATGAGCCAAACAATCCAGTCGGCCCACCACCAATAATCGTAATATCGTATAGATCCATGAGCGAATCCAAGTCTCCAGCTTAACCTTTCAGGTGGTTATTGTAGTACACCTAAGTTGCAATGTGCCCCAGTGTTCATGAATAATGAAGGAGCTGAAACACCCGGCCCCGTAGGCATTGCAATGCATGAAGTATAGAGACTTCGGAAACACAGGTATAAAAGTATCGGAGATTGGCTTTGGCTGCTGGGCCATAGGGGGTAACAACCATGGAAATAGTTACGGCCCGACCACTGACAAGAGCTCAACAGATGCCATTAACAAAGCCTTAGAACTGGGCTTGAATTTTTTCGACACCGCCGATGTTTATGGTTGGGGTCACAGCGAAGAACTATTAGGTAAAGCCTTGCGCGGCAAACGAGACCGCGTTGTCATCGCTACCAAGGTCGGAGCAGACTTCTACCAGGGCACCGGCTTTCAAACCTTCACTCCTGACTACATCAGATTCGCACTTGAAAAGTCACTAACCAGGCTGAACACAGATTATATAGATGTCTACCAGCTGCATAATCCGCCCTTGAAGCTCATTTCCAAGGAAGAAACCTACGCCACCCTGCGAGAGCTGAAGAAAGAAGGCAAGATTAGGGCTTTCGGCGTTTCAGTGTTCACGCCAATCGAAGGAATCACAGCAATAAATGTGGGGCAACCAGATTGCGTCCAGATTACTTACAACATTTTTAGCTGCAGACCAGAAGAGCAGCTTCTGCCCCGAGCATACGAAACAGGCTGCGCCATTATTGCCAGAGAACCTCTGGCAAACGGCTTCCTGACAGGTAAGTATGACACTGCCCCCAAGTTTGCCGCTGGCGATTTTCGCAAGAATTGGCCCATGGAGTACGTCCAAGCAAGATCAGACGCAACCAGAGAACTCTCATTTCTCAAGAAGAACGGCCACCAGAGCATGGCCCAGGCCGCACTCAAGTATCCACTGATGTCCCAGGCTGTCTCGACCGTCATTGTTGGCCTTAAAGATGTAGACATGGTTGAAGAGAACCTGGCAGCTTCTGACGCCGGCCCTCTCAGTGCCGAAGAAATGAAGGAGATTCACGAGCTCCAAGCCGTTGGCTTCAACTTAAAAAGCTAACTTATACCTATATATGGAATAACTGCCTGGAGGCAGCATCGGCACTTACCGCCCGGTAAGCATTGACCGAGCTCTATTTCCCAGCATCTGCTGGGCTACCAAAGCGAGCATCATAGTGTGCCGACTCTGAAGAAAAACCATCTTTAGCCAGACTCCAACCTGGTTGGGAAGCAGGCGCAGGCTGTGCTAGCGGCGCACTAGCGGCAAACTGCTCAGAGCGGCCACCCGCTGTTGGATATTGAGTACGACCATCAATTGGAGAGATATTGAGATTGCCCACATCATGTCGACCACCTCGGGCAGGTAGAGAACCGCCGCGGACGCCAGTTTGACCGCCGGGACCAACTTGGTCTCGATTACTGAAAAGCCTAGCACCAGGCCCGGAACCATTGGTCATCGGTAAGACTTGATGAGGAGTCGAGAATCTAACGCTCGAAACAGGCATTTGATTTAGGTTAGGATTTGGCGCAAGAGCACCACTGTTGAAGCTTTGGGGCCCAGAGCCCGGTGTGTATACACGACCAGAGCCAGGTGTTGTTTTGACAGGCAGGGCCTCTCGAGCACCGTCGAGCAGAAGTCTATCGACGTGAGAACCCGTATATGCCGGCCCGGAGCCAAGTAAATGATTGGCCATTGGCTCGTGGTGGCGAATCCAATAGATCACCCCAAGCCAGCCGGTAAAGCCCATAAACATAAAGAGCAATAGATGGTTAGGAGTTATTTTGATGCTTGAGATAAAGTCATTTAACTTCAATCCCTGCATAGCCTGCGACCAGATTGGGCTCTGGTCAGGATGGCCACCCATATCATGACCATGGTCATGGCCGTGATCGCCATGATCGTGACCGTGGTCGAAACCACCGCCATCTCCGCCGCCACCGCCATCCATGAATACTCCGCTCATACTAAGCATTGTATATACAAATCAGGGGTCACGTAAATGGTGGAATTACCACAAAGTTAGCGGGTTTCGATGCCTTCAAGCTCAGCGACACGCTGACGCAACGTTTCGACAACCCGTGGCAGCTCATAGAGGCCAGGAAGCTTTTCTTCAATTGTCGTGATGTGGCGGGTCAATTCAATTGAGCGTTCCATCAACTTGATCAAAATTTGCTGAGTGGCAACTAACTGTCTTTGATTGTCAATTAGCTGACTGGCAATCTTACTGGTCTCTACGCGCTGATCAACACTCAATGACATCAGCTCGGTAAAACGGTCGAGCAGCTTCTCAACTTGAGCCTGCATATATGGGTCGGTACTACCGGGGACGCCATTTGCTTCTTGGGCATTGTCAGTGAAAAACTGGTCAAAACCATCAAGTCCGAGGTTTGATTCGGGCCGCTCCTCAGGAACTCGCTTAGCCTCTGCCATTAGTTAAAATCCCCCACAATAGAAGTCACCAAGCCAGGGCACCAACAGCAGTGCTGGATGCTCTCCAAAGAGACACAGTTTATAAAGTGAACGCCGCCATCAATGGTGGCACCGTTAGAATTATAACGAAAGCCTTTAATAAGGCAATAGGAAATCGCAAGATTTTATGAGTAATTTTGATACCACTTCAATTTGACCTCCGGGATCAAATCTGATACCGCCATCGGTATTCCAAAATTTCCTCGATCTGATACCAGATCCCAAAAGGCTTGATACCACCAGCGCACCACGGTCAAGTGCAGCGAAATGAGCTACAAACCGCCTGACTAGCTCTTAAACACCGAATGGCCTTTCTTGATCACCTGGGCCACAGAGTTCCAACCAAGGTTATAAGGCACCTCTTCTAGACTACCGACATTCCACATAGTTATGTCAGCCTGATAGCCGGGCGATAGTCGACCGACTTTCTCCCCCATGCCGATAGCATAAGCTGAGTTAACTGTGAGAGCAGTGAGAGCTTCTTCTACCGTCAACTTGAGGTGTAAGCAGGCTAGGCCCCAAATTAGAGGCAAAGAGAATATATGACAGGAACCAGGATTGAAATCTGAGCCAAGAGCAACAGCGACTCCAGAAGCAATCATAGTGCGAGCTCGCGCATGCTCATGCAAGTTAAGGTAAAACGACGTGCCTGGTAGCAACACAGCCACCGTATTAGAATGAGCCATAGCCTCAATCTCACTGTCAGAAATATTGAGTAAATGGTCGGCACTATCGGCACCAACAGTGGTAGCCAGCTTGGTGGCACCAAGATTGACGAACTCATCAGAATGCACTTTCAACCTGAAACCAAGCTCTGATGCCGCAGCAAAAATGCGACTAGTTTCTTCGAGAGTAAAATAGCCGCGATCGCAAAATACGTCTGCATATATCAGACTACCATCAGTCACCATAGATGATGCCGCCGGTAGCATGTCTGAAATCAAGTGACCAACATAATGCTCACGGTCCTCACCCGGTGGGATAGCGTGAGCTGGCATGAAGGTTGGAACA
This sequence comes from uncultured bacterium, assembly GCA_913063055.1. Taxonomy (GTDB): domain Bacteria; phylum Cyanobacteriota; class Vampirovibrionia; order Obscuribacterales; family Obscuribacteraceae. The sequence continues at coordinate 13,165 of CAJXZK010000024.1, read as the reverse complement.
ATATCCATAAAGCTAGCGCAGCTATGCTTAAGTTCCAGAATAGCGGCGAGCATTCGCAACTCACTATCGATGTCGAGTCCATATCCAGTCTTGACCTCACAGGTGGTGGTGCCAGCCTCTAGCATTCGCCGCAGCCTCTGGCGACCAAGCTCGACCAACCGTTCCTGCGACGACGTGCGAGTAGCTCGCATGCTCGCCACTATGCCACCACCGGCCTCAGCAATTTCAGTGTAGGTCTTGCCCTGACAGCGCATCAAAAACTCGTTAGCGCGATTACCATCAAAAATTAGATGGGTATGGGGGTCAACCAAACCGGGCGTTACCAACATGCCACCAGCATCAATTACTTCGCAGTCGCTAGCGCGCTCGGCTTTGCTATAAGCGAAGACTTCAGCCTCGCTACCAACGGCTACAATCTTGTCGCCTTCTATAGCAATGCAGGCATCTTTAATGCGCACCACGTCTTGCATAGCGGCACCTTTTACCAAACCCTTATCTGAAGCTTGCGTAGCTAGCTCACCTATTGATTTGACCACAAGATTTACTGACACTTTCGCCTCTTATTGAAATAACTAAAACCAGATACAGAAGTAACGCCCGAGCAGAATGGGCAATTCACCTGAGGTGAATTGCCCATTCTATATCAATTGAGCAGCACTAGCCTTTAGCGATACCTTTTAGCAGCGCGTTTTCAAGCGCTTAGAGTAACGTGATCAACAGTGCTGACTTGCTCGGCGGCAATCCTACTCTCCATAGTCTTGCAATAGGGACAGGGCTTATCGGCAAACTCAGGTCCGTGCTCTTCTACATCACCAAGGTCTTTCATTTCTTCCAGACTCTTGACTATCTCAGGCCAGTGAATGCGATAGAGGCTATCCTCTAAATTGATTGAAACGTCTTTACTTTCGCTGGGACCGACTTTGGCCATTGTCAGTGTAAGTTTTTCATAGGGCCAACGCACCTTCAAACGCTCTGCCAAATGTTGGCGCACCAGAGTAGCCGGAGCGGGCCAAGAGGGGTCGCTCTTGCGCAAGGTCTTGAGATGGAAAATAACAAGCTCTAAGCGCTTCTCTTCGGGATACCAGAGAATTAGGTCAAAGACATCTTCAAGATACAGACGTTGACCGGGCACGCGAGCGCGCACCTTTGTGGCCACCGCTACAACTTCAGCGCCCTTAGGCTTGTAAGGATTAGCGACATAGCGCAAAAGGGTTTTGTAAGCATAGAGAAAAGCGCGGGTAGCGGAATCTTTACCACCAGGCTGGTCATGCAGCTTGTCTAGGGGCCAATGCTGCCCCATGAACTTCTGCACCTGACTTGGGTTGGTCACTTTGCCCCGGTTCACATCAGCCAAACCACGCAAAACGAAGCGCTTACAGATGGCACTTGGGCTTACCCGCCCAGATTCACCCGACTGATTTTGAAAAGCAAGCTTGTAAGCCCGCTTGCAAGCGCGAAATGTTTCTAGCATCGCTGGCGTAAATAATGTGCGGTCCATCGCTTGACCCCCCTCTTGGAAGTACCATATTTTTGTATGTGATACTAACATATTGTATGACAACCAGGGCCGTCAAATGAAATTTGAGGCCTCTATATAAGTAGATGTTGGATCGTTTGTTTTGGCAGTTACTGCTTGTTAAGACAGCTTCTGTACTTATATTGTTCCCAAGTAGCAAGCTCCGAAACCGGCTTGACATCAAGGTTTCAGAAGATCCTCTAGTCTTGGCATTTTATATACAAGAGCGCAAAACTAGACGGCAGGCCGAATATACAAAGGCGATCGCTCGCCTATATTTCGACATTCGCCGGAAAGCCCCGCAAAATACAAAAGGTCGATAAAATTAGAGAATCAAAAAAAATCTTCTCAATTTTTTCGAACTTTGAGCGGCAAAATTACGTTGTACTAGATAGACCAACTCTACCGACAGAGAACACATATATGTACAGCCTCAAAGAAGCACATTCACAAAAAACCGCTCTTACGGTATCGCAACTAACAAACCGCATTCGCGATACCCTTGAAGGCGAATTCGATGCTGTCCAAGTTGTTGGCGAAGTTTCTAACGCCAAAATATATCCATCAGGGCATTGGTACTTTTCACTCAAAGATCAAGAAGCGACTCTCCCCTGTGTCTGCTTTAAAAATTCCAACGCTGCTTTGCGCTTCAAACTAGAAGACGGCCTACAAGTGGTCGCCAAAGGGAAGCTAAGTGTTTATCCACCTCGCGGTGCCTATCAAATGATAGTCACCGGCATCGAGCCTGTGGGCGTGGGTGAATGGCAGCTTGCCTTCGACCAGCTCAAGGCAAAACTCGAAGCCGAAGGTCTGTTAGATGCGGGCCGCAAAAAAGCCATACCGATGGTGCCTCGCCGCGTCGGCGTAGTAACCAGCCCCGTTGGCGCGGCTTTGCGCGACATTCTCAGTGCCCTCTACCGTCGCAACCGCAATGTATCAGTGCTGATTGCTCCAGCCAAAGTGCAAGGTGAAGGCTCGGCCGAAGAAGTAGCTCAAGCAATCAGAGATTTGCAAACCATGCCCGACATTGATGTCATCATCGTTGCTCGCGGCGGGGGCTCAATTGAAGATCTCTGGTCGTTCAATACTGAAGTGGTAGCGCGAGCAGTGGCAGAATGTACCGTGCCAATCATCTCAGGTGTGGGACACGAAACCGATACCACCATCTGCGACCTGGTAGCAGACTTACGTGCCCCCACACCCACAGCGGCAGCTGAATTAGTGGCCCGGGGCAGTGCCGAATTACTGGAAAAATTCAGCCATCTCAATCGCCGCATGATGCAATCTATCGAAGAGAGAATGCACTACGCCAGACGAGAGTTGACGCGCTTCTCACCGATAAACGCCTTGAACCGTTATCAAGATCGACTAGAGCTAGCGTCAGTAAATGTCTCTAGACGCAGGCAACACATTACTAATAGAGTGGAAAGATTGCTCGCGAGCAGCACTCATCGCTTCTACGAGTTGAGAGAAAAACTCCACGCCCTCGGGCCCGATAATGTGATGAGCAGAGGCTTTTCTGTGTTACGCACAGGCGAAGGCAAGATCATTACCAGAGCCCAAGACCTCAAAGTTGGTGACATGGTAGAGGCGCTACTACGATCAGGCAAGGTCAAACTGAAAGTGGAGTCGATAGAAATGGGGTCAACTAACAATGACTAGTAATGAACCACCCAATAGCAGTGACGACGGCTTCCAGCAGCTCTCATTCTTTGCAGCGCCCACGAATAGTGAAGCAGAGACGATAGAAGTCAAAGCTGTCGAATCAGTTCAAGAATCAGTTCAAGAATCAGTTCAAGCTTTAGAGGCGCCAAAGAAGACCCGAAGCAAGAGCAAATTAGCGAGACCAGCCACTACAACCGAACAAGAAAAAGCAAGCGGCCCCGCTCTGAACACAGCAAAAGAAGAACTTGCGAATCTACCAGCGACCAACGATTCTAGGAGAACAGTAATAATGAATGTGACAGAACCTGAGTTGAAAATCGATTTTGAGGCTTCCCTAGCTGAGTTAGAAACTGTTGTAAAAGAACTAGATGGTGAAGTGAAGCTCGAAAAAGCACTGCAGCTATTTGAGCAAGGCATCAAGCTTTCAGTTGAATGCGAGCAATTTATCAAAGGCGCTGAAGCTAAAATTGAAATACTGAAAAAGCAGGCCGATGGCTCGCTCGCTACTGACATATTTCAAGGCGAACGGGTTGATTTGGACGATTAGGTTCAGAAAGCCTAGAATCAAAGGCGGCACAGACTCATTGCCGGCCCATGGCGCGTGGTATACGAAACTACTGGTTCTCAACTATCCGTTCCAAAACTTCAATGTTTCGGGTCTTTCGGTCAAGCAGACTGAAATATGGCTCTACGTGAATAGTCTTGTACCCCGGAACCGGCGATAAAGAAATAATATAAGTCTCGCCCTTAATCGGCCACCAGCGCCAAGAGTCTCTAGGGGCATCACCCCTATATTTGGAATTGTAGACAGTAATGTCTCTTAGCGTATTGTATTCAGCCCCGCCGTCGACTGACGGAGCCCTGACACCACAAGCTTCCAGCCAATCAATGGCCTTCCAGCGTGCGCGATTTGAGCTTAGATATTCCTGATTGGCGCTAACAGAGTAACTAGCAAAAACAATTAGTAAAATTAGCGAAATCGGGCTAACCAGGCTCATTCTCGCCTGCTGGACAATATAGCCAATGGTTAGAAGCACTGGCGCAAGAGCAATGAGATAGTAGCGATCAGTGCATCGTACGATTGTCTCAAGTGTAAGAAACGCCAGGCAAGCAGAGACGGAGACTCCTAAAATTACGGCACGCCACTCCAGTGGCTTAATTAAAAGCTTGCGTCCAACGAAAGCAAAGCATAAAGTCAACGGTACGGCCAACACAAAGGAGATAATCGTAAGAATCAATCGAGCCTTGTGTTGCAAGGGCTGACGGATAATACCTAAAATCCCCTGAGCACCAACAGTAGTGACTCGCCAAATGTTCTCAGAAAAAGGCATAGTCTCATGATTGAAACAAATAACCAGCAGGGCCGAGGCAAGAACAAGCAACAGAGACCAGATAGCGAACTTGATGGTAGAACTTAACTTGCGACCTCTGCTGACCATCACTAGAGCCAATGCTGGCAAGGCTGGCATACAAAAGAGTGCTAGATAACAAAGAACGTGGCCAATAGCAGAGACTGTGGGTAGAACCATATCTGGTGCAGAAAACAAAAATCTGCGAACGGTTTCAGAGTGCGCCTGTCTGACTAACTCATAGTCTGTATTTGAGAAACCGTTGACCAAATGCCTCGTCAGCAGCCAATGATCACAAGCCCAAGCCGTCGCTAATGGCAAAATAAGTGCAAGGGCAAACACAAATAACTTTTTTCTACCCGCTCCAAATCTCTTGCTCAAACAAAACGGTGCAAGCACTAAAAAAACCAACGCCGATTGTCTCACGCTCACGGCCAAAGCGAGCACAAAAAAGGAGACCATCAACGTCGTCAGAGATTTTTTCTCTATCCCATGTAGCAAGCAAGCCAGGAAAACCATATTCAAAGCCAAACCAGTCGAATCACTCATGAAGCTAAAGGCAACATTTAGCAAAATCGGATTAGCTGCATACAATAGAGCCAAAAAAGTAGCTTGGGCGCGAGGTATGCGCAAAGCTGCTGCGGCGACATATATAGCAATCGCGCCAACAACAGTAACAAGAAATGAGCAAATTCGAAGACTGACATATGAGTAGCCAAATGATTTAACGGCTATAAGCCCTAGGGCCACATGGGCAATACCACCAGCACAAACTGTAGGCATAATCAGGCCATCTCCAAGCAACAAATGCCTTACGCCTTCGGCGTAAGACCAGTCATCATTTAAGGGGAAATCGCCACCCATACCAATAGCCAACAAAGCAACAATATAAAAAGCCCCTATCAACAGATAGGGGCTTTTTTGTCTGAGCTGGTGCTTATTGAACTTCAACGGTCAAACTAGACAGCCGCAGCTTCAACTTCTTCGGCCGCTGGAGCTTCAACCTTAGCTGGAGCGCCTTTACCGGTAGTAGGTGTAGCGCCTTCGCGAAGAATCTCTAGCTGCAGCTTAGTTGTTACTTCGTTGGCCAATTTGACGGTTACTTCGTAAACGCCAAGAGCGTGAATTTCGTTCTCTGTTTTGACAAGACGCTTATCGATAGCGAAACCAACTTCTTTTTCGATCAAATCAGCGATTTCTTTGTTGGTGATTTTGCCGTAGAGCTTGCCGCTTTCGCCGACTTTAGCAACATAGTGAATAGCGCCAAGGGCAGTGATTTTCTCAGCCTTCTCAACAGCAGCTTGATGCATTTGCTGAGCTTTCTTCTTCAAGCCAGCCAAATCTTCTTCGCGCTTCTTCAGTGTGCCTCTAGTAGCTTCAACACCCAAACCACGCGGTTGAAGGAAGTTACGGAAATAACCGGGGGCGGCCTCAACAATGTCTCCAGCTTGTCCAAGCTTTTCAACAGAGTGGTGCAAAATTACCTTCATGACATCTCCAAGCGCTCTTACGCGTTGCCTACAACATATATACGGGAGGCTAGATTAGCACGGTCGAGCAGCCTTGCCAACTTTACAGCCCCTAATTAGAAACCTTCCGAAATATCAATTTCCTAATATAAGGTTGAATGTCAAACCTAATACTCATTGCGCTCGCGGAACATTCCACGCACCCCAGAGGGGTCGGCAAGGAAGCCGAAGCGCTTATAGAAGCCATCAGTGCCGGGATCGGCGTAAAGAGTAACCAGCGGAATCGAATACTCATCTAGCTCTTTCAATAGCTCACACATCACCAGGCGGCCAACACCCAGGCGCTGATAATCAGGCCGGACAACCATATCCCAGACAGTCGCATTGAAAACTTTGTCACCGGTGGCTCTGGCAAAGCCCACCAGTTCATCTTTATCCCAAATTGAGACAACCGCAAGCGAATTTTCTAAAGCTCGCACAATCAAGTCAGGTTCTCGTCGACTCCAGCCCACCGAGGCACACAACTCTTGAACAGCGTTAGGTGGCACGGCCTTGTCGTGCGAAACGCTCAGGTTGTCAGGCAGAGGCTCCTTCGAATTCTCGTTTCTCCGCCAAATACCTGAAAGAACCATCTATAACCTCTCTAGCAGAGCCACCGATTCGACGTGGTAAGTCTGGGGGAAAAGATCCACAGGCTGTACTCGCTTTACTTTATACCCGCCCATGGAGCTGTTCTCTCCATTTTCAGTGGTTTGGCAGAGAATTTTCAAGTCACGGGCCAAAGTAGCCGGGTTACAACTGACATAAATGATGTGCTTAGGCCCACGCTCTTTGATCAAGGCCAAAATGTTAGGGTCAATGCCTTTACGAGGTGGGTCGAGCACTATCAGGTCGATATTTTTGTTTTCCCGCTTCTTCTCTACCATCAAGACCGCTAGAGATTGTTCCACTCGGCCCTCAACAAAGCTGACATTAGTGAGGTTATTGAGAGCGGCATTTTCTTCACCATCGGTGATTGCATCGCCCACTTCTTCAATTGCTATCACTTCATCAGCCAAGGGGCTAAGCCACATGGCAATAGTGCCCACGCCGGCATAAGCGTCAACGACAACGGGCTTTTCGCTAGCAGCCAAATCTTCTTTGGCAGCAGCAGCAATATATTCAAGCAACTTGACTGCTTGCAAACTATTTACTTGGAAGAAGCTCTTAGACGAAAGCCTGAAGCGGAGACCATCTTGCAATTTCTGTGGCAAATCAGAACGCTTGGTCGCCAATTTCTCTTCTATGTAGCCATTACCAACCAGGGTGATTGTGTGTTCACCAAGAATGCGGTTGCCTTTATCTTGATTGAAGTTGACGACCACAGATTCCACTTCACTATGCAAGTGAGCCAGCTCTTCACCTAAAGTAGTGAAAGCATGAAGATAATCAATGTTGTTGAATTCTTTGATTTTGATTGGAGCGTGATTGACCACAATGGTGACAAGAATTTTGCCAGTAGCAAAGCTCATGCGGAAGTTGAGATGTCGCACCATGCCGCGATGGCGCTCTTCGTCGTAAATAGAAATACGATACTTTTTGAACAACATTTTGGTTGTTTTCAAAAGCTCATCCATAATGCTCGGCTGAATCGGACAGGCATCAATATTGACCAAGTCATGACTGCCACGCTCGTAGTAACCAGCCAAAACCTGAGTATTTTTGTACTTAACTGGAAACTGCACTTTATTGCGATAGTGAAAAGGATCATCGCATCCCACTATCTGCTGAACCAACTCTTTGGCATTGACAAAACCACCAATGTGACCGAGGGCATCAACCACTAAGCGCTCTTTGTGCTGGAGTTGATGAGCATAATCAATGTGCTGCCACTGACAGCCGCCGCAGCGCTCGTAGTGGAAGCAAGGAGCTTCCACCCGCTCTGGCGAAGGTTTGACGATTTCTTCTATGGCACCGCGGGCGAAATCTTTGCGCACATCAAATAGATGAACAGCTAAACGGTCTCCCTGAGCGGCTCGCTCAATGAAAACAGGAATAGAATCTATTTTTGCTACACCATCGCCACCATTGGCAAGCGATTCGACATTTACTTCTACCTGGTCCCCACGCTCAAGCGTGTGGGTGTATTTTACCTTGGCCACAGAGTCCTCTCGTTTGCAAGTCTGATTTTTCCAGGGGCATCATAGTTTTGCAGAACAGATTTTTGCAGAACAGACTCATCTAAGCATTTTGCCAGGGCGACCTTGGCCTCCTCACATGCTGCTTCGTCTTTGTTGCGCGCCAGGTCTTCCATCTTGAGAAATTGCCTTTCGGCACCACGTACATCATAACCACTTGCTTTAAGAGAAAGAATTCGCTGCTTGATTTCTTTACTGTTTTCATTGTCAGAGTAATTAAGAATCTCAGCATAACTTAAGGCCTGATAACGATCTTTCAAACTATTAGTAAGATAAGGCTCGAGCGTAACACGCGAGAGAATTTCACTATTTGAAAGCTTGCGATTGGCAAAGAGCAGCAAATCGCTCTTTGCAACAACGACTTGAGTGTAACAACTCTGGGCCACTACAGGAAAATAGAAAAAAACATAGCGATCAAAAGCTTGCGGGAAAGCATCGGTAAGCTCTTTGCTGAGCAAAATAGAATTGATTTTGAGATCTTTAATGTGTGCCCGCGGATCTTGATAGAGACTGAGTTGCAAGCTACCGGCGTCGATCTTGAACTGGGCGGTGGCAGCCTGCGAAACATATTTACTGTGTTTTAGACAATGCAAAATCTCAGTCGCCTCCTGACAAGAAGCAGGATGGTCGCCGAATGCGGCAAGGCTGCCAAGACATAGCAGCGAAACAATACTGAATCGACCAATTTGGCCAAGCTGAGCTAGAAAAGCTTTCGACATTTTCTCTGGGGCGCGCACTATATTTACCGCTTTTAATTAAGCAGAATAAATCTATCATGTGCTTCACGGCAGTACATGAACTGGCTCCTTAAACTCTGAGCCTAGACCGCTATAATGACATCTATGACTATCAATTTAATCCACGTCTCTGACATCCACTTCGGCTCCGGCGAGAGCCATGGCCGACTCAACCCCGAGACTGGTCTCAATGTTCGCTTTGAAGATTTTGTAGCGGCACTAACCAAAGTGGTCGACTACTCCATAGAGAAGCAATGCGATATTTTTCTTTTTTCTGGTGATGCCTACCGAAACGCTTCCCCAGAGCCAATCTATCAAAAGATGTTTGCCGGCCAACTAAAGCGGCTCAGCGATGCTGGTATCACCAGCATTCTGGTCGTCGGTAACCACGATCAAGTATTGCGTGCCTCTCAAAGCCATGCCATGTCTGTATTTCAAAGTCTTGAAGTACCCGGCGTACTGATGGTTGACAGACCAATTTCTACTGTAATTAACACCAAAAATGGTGCTCTTCAGTTAGTTGGTTTACCGCATATAACGCGGCATCAGCTAATGACCTTAGACAAATACAAAGATCTTTCAGCAGTTGAAATAGACAAAGTATTGAAAGAACACATTCGCGACTTACTGCGTGGTTTTTATCTCAAGCTTGACCCAGCAATAGCAACTGTGGTTACAGCCCATATGAGCACAGACACAGCCCTAGCTGGCATTGAAGAGGAGCTTCTGGTTGGTTACACCTTAACCTTCCCCACCGAAATGTTTGTCAGTGAGCGGGTCGACTATGTCGCCCTCGGTCACATCCACAAATATCAAGTGCTACGTCAAGAAAATCCCGCCATCGTCTACGCTGGTTCTTTAGAGCGAGTCGACTTCGGTGAAGAGAAAGAAGACAAAGGTTTCGTCCACGTAAAAATAGATAGAACTAGTGCTGGTGCCAAAACCGAGTTTAAGTTCATTTCTATAAATCCCCGTCCCTTCATCACAGTAGAAGCCGACTTAACCGACTGTGAAAATCCTCTAGAGTTGCTGACAAAGAAAATTAGCAAGGTAATCGTGCCCGGTTGCGTCTTGCGCATACGATACAAAATTGGCCAAGAAAATCTCAATCAAATCGACGAAGATGCTCTTAAACAAGTAGCGCAGGCGGCCCTGTCGGTAAAATTTAGCGCCGAAATTGTGCCCTCACATCAACGAGCGCGCCTACCGCAACTAACAGAAAGTGCAGTTCTCAACCCGCTTACAGCCATTGACACATATCTCACAGAAGTAGCACCAGAGCGAAAGGATCGGTTACTCTCAAAAGCAAAAGAGATCATGGGGAAACTAACCGCTGAAATCAGCGGAACAGATAGCAAAGGTTAAATAGTGCGTTTTAGCAGAGAATTACAAAAAAGTTTACTGGTGTTTTTGGCAGCATCAGTGATGACTGGCTGCACACAAGGCGAAAGCAATGAAGTTACACCACAAGGCACCATAGCACTAGAGAAAATTACTCTAGGCATACCTGAGTCGACACTCAAAGAAGCTATGGTTTCTTTTGTTCGTGACCCCTCAGCTCAAGCCAGCGCTGGTGGCAAAAGCCAGTATCTTAGCCGGGAGAAGACAGCCGCCGGTGGTCAGTATATGGTGCAATGCAAAGATGGCACTGTCTTTCAAATCAGCGAAGTATTTGCAGATACACCCACAACTAAAGAGCCAGCTGCTATCGAGTTACGCAAGCTACTGCCCCCTAACGCGCCAGAACAATCGCGGGTAGAAGAAAAGGCCACCAGCGATATCTACTATTATGGCTCTGACTTAATCGGCGAACTGAATTACAAGGATGGCAAGAAGGCTCAAATAACAAATTTGACAGCAACTAACATGCTGACCCTAAAAGAGGCCGAAAAAGCTACAGAGGCAGCTAAAGAAGAGTTAAAGCCCCTGGTAGAAAAAGCTCGTAAGAACAATTAAGCGTGCTACCATCTTGAAATCGAGGCTCTAAGGCCCTCGAACCAACTGGAAATCTATGAGCAGTAGTCTTCAAAACGAAACCGGTTCCGCCGCGCCTCAAGATCTTCGCCCAGATCAGCCCTTAAGCAATGTCGAAGATCGCAAGGGTTTAATTAGCCTTTGGGTTCATCGCCATCTGCTTGGCCTTATGGTCAAGCGCGACAACATGGGCAAATACAAAGGCTCGCTACTTGGCATGCTGTGGCCGCTGATTAGCCCTATTGGCCATTTGCTTCTTTATACGTTTCTCTTTTCAATCGTTCTAAAAGTCAGATTCGGCGACAGTGGCAGCACCAGTAATTTTGCCCTTTATCTCATGGCCGGTTTACTACCGTGGGGCGCCTTTTCAGAAGCACTTTCACGCTCGTCGACAGTTGTTCTCGAACACCCGAACTTAGTCAAACGGGTGGTTTTCCCTCTGCAAATACTACCCTTAATGGCCGTCATATCCGCCCTCGTGACCGAGGCGATGGCATTCATAATTCTACTTTCAGCTGTCTTGATTTATAAACACAGTCTGCCAGTAACTCTCTTATATTTACCGATGATTGTACTTTCGCAGCTACTTCTAACGGCCGGGATTTCCTGGGTAATTGGCAGCTTAAGCGTATACATAAGGGACATTCGACATGTAATGGCCCTGGCTCTGGCTGCATGGATGTATGCAACCCCGGTAGTTTATCCAGCCTCAGCTCTGCAAGGAAATTTAGCTGTTTTGCTCTGGCTAAACCCAATGGCTGGTATTGTTTCAGACTACCGACGAGTGATTTTGGACGGCCTGCCGCCAGATTGGCCTCATTTCGCAGCGTACACAACAGTAGGATTAATTGCTTTCTTATTAGGCTTTAAGTTCTTCGAAGGCACTAAAAAATCTTTTGCCGACGTCATGTAAGTCTGGCGACCTCGTGGCAATGATAGCGTATTATAGTTCACTGAATGAAACCTAGGCATAGAGACAATTCCGATGACTGATCAGCATAAACTTTTCGGCGCGTACGATATTCGAGGCATATACGGCAAGGGTTTAGACGAGCCTTTTGCTAAAAATGTTGGCTTCGCTTACGGCCACTATCTCAAACCACAAGGTGGCGGAAGGGTATTAATTGGCTCAGATGCAAGAACCTCTTCGCCAGCATTGAAAGCGGCCTTTATTGAAGGAGTTCTTGCAAGCGGCAACGATGTTCTAGACATCGGAGTTTCTTCTACACCGATGGCTGTATGGTATGCAGCACAAGCGGGCTTCGACGGTGGAGCGGTTGTCACCGCTAGTCATATGGGCAAGCAGTACAACGGGCTCAAGCTCTATGCCAACCAGGCCAAACCACTAGGTGCCAACAATGGCCTGGGCGAAATTCGCACAAAAGTAGAAGGCGGTGCCTGCTCTGGTCTAGCCAACAACAAGAGCGGAAAACTCACCACTGTCGATATCATTCCAGAATATGTCAGTTTTCTCCTCCGTCACGTGCGCCCAGAACGTCGCCTTAAAATTGCACTAGATGCTGGTCACGGTGCGGCGGGCCCTGAGCTAGAAGAACTAGCCAAAACGGCAAAACATTTGGTTGAGTTCATTCTCCTCAACTCAAAACCAGACGGTACCTTCCCTAAGCGCACACCAAATCCCCTAGATGAAGGCTCCCTGACAGAGCTGAGCAAACTAGTAGTAGACGAAAAATGTGACTTTGGTGTGTCTTTCGACGGCGATGCCGATCGCGCAGTTTTTGTAGATGAACACGGCGAACAAGTTGATACTGACTTGATGATTGGTTTAATCGGTGCTGAATTAGTACGCCGCCACGGCGGTGGAAAAGTTGTCTACGATTTGCGAGCCAGCAGAGCAGTACCAGAATATATTGTTTCGCAAGGTGGCACACCAATTCGCACTGGTGTTGGTACCCAATTTATGATGAACAGTATGAAAGATCACCGTGCTCTATTTGCTGGTGAACTCTCTGGCCACTATTATTATGCCGACATGTACGCCACAGACAACGCCCTGCGCACCATGCTTGAGGCCGTCAACGTAGTGGCTCGCGGCACGGCCAGCCTATCTAAGCTAATTGCGCCACTGATGGTCTACTCTAGCTCTGGTGAAATTAACTTACGCGTTAGCAATATCCAAGACACCCTGAGCAAACTTGAAAATGGTATCACCGGCGGCACTAAAGAACATATCGATGGTCTTTCTGTCAATTTTGATGACTGGTGGTTTTCTGCTCGTGGCTCCCAAACCGAGCCGGTCTTAAGATTGACCCTTGGA
>CAJXZK010000023.1 GCA_913063055.1 uncultured bacterium | reverse complement strand
GATGTGTATAAGAGACAGGTCTTCTTGTTCTTATTCGTGGCCGGTTCGAATCGCTAGATTCGATAGAGCAGGCTGTTTCTTCCCGCGGTGAATAGATGGATTTGATGAAAATTTATTGCCTTCGATACCTTTGGTATGGAAGGTTCATTTTTTAAGGAGATTTGAGCGGCGCAGTTAGCGAGCTTTAGTCTCAAATTTTGGAGATTATTATGAACACTCAAATGGCACCACAAGAATTACCACGTCGCCGTCGCCTTGACCCTAGTGTTTTGAGCGATGCCGAGATGGCTTTTGACGAGTTTCTAGATGCTAATTTCTTTGGCCAGCCTGAGGCTCGCTTACTACTGCGCAAAGCTTATGCCAGTTATCTTAACCCCCTGCGAGACAAGACTAAGCCGATAGCTTTTCTTGTTTTCGCTGGTGAGTCACGCACTGGCAAGACCGAAGGCGCTCGCATGATACCGGCCTTCGTCCACAAAAATCGCTTTGCCTTGCTGAAAATCAACTGCAGTGAGTACATGGACAAGCACAGTCTGTGGAACCTCAAGGGCTCTCCTCGTGGGCACATTTCTAATCAGGTAACAACTGATGAAAAGTATCATCTGGTGCCTAAAGATGAGAAGCATGGCTATGCTGAATTTATGAACCACAACCTGGAATGGTCTAAGCAAGGTTCAGATGTGCCGCTGTCTGTAGTTCTGTTGGACGAATGGGACAAAGCTTGCTTTGAGTTCAACCAACTCTTGTTGCAGGCTATGGACGATGGTCAGATCACTTTGGGCTCTGGTGAAGTTGTTGACTTTCGCAACACCATTTTTGTAGCCGCTTGCAACAGTGGCATGGAAGAGGTAGAGCGGGCCGAGGCTGGTGGTATTGGTTTTACTGCTACTGAGAGTAAGCTCAGTCACGCTGAGGTAAGCAAAGTTGTTGATAGGGTGATTAAAGAGCGCACCCCTCCTGAGTTTCGTAATCGCTTGAAAGAGCTCGGTGGTATCGCTGTGTTTCAATCACTGACCGCAGAGATGATGAAGCTTGTTGTTAGACGTGACTTCAAGGACATTCAAGAGTTGATCAATGCTTCTGGTTACTTCTTTTCTCTTGCAGTTACAGAAGCGGCTATTGATGAAGTATTGCGTCAGGCGCTTGCTGGTAAGGGCAATTTGAGTAACGTTAAGTCGTTGATTACTAAGGAGATTCAGATTCCTCTGGGTATTGAGGCCACTAAACGCACAATTAAGCCAGGTGATTCTGTGCTAGTTGATGTCGAGTTTCCGCAAGGTGCAGAAACAGTGGGCGCTAACAGTGTTGTTGATAAAGTATTCTTCTTTGAGATTGGTGATGCTTTAGGTCAACCGACTACTGTTTCCGGCTTCGAGTCATTGCTGCGCTCGCCTGCTGAAGCTGCCGCTGGTCCGTCTCCTACAGATGCGGATTTGACTGATGAAGATCGGCAGATGCTTGCCTCTTTGTTCTCTATCGGCAATAGCAATTTAGTCGGTGCTCGCTCTATGTCGATGCTACTTATGGCGGTTGAAGGTGGTGTGCAAAGAGAGTCGCTTGGCTTCGGTTTTGCCGATCAGCTGAACAAGCTAGGTCTGATGCCGAAGACACCAGCGGCCTTTACTGACTTGCACAACTTGACTCTGCTTTCGGCCATGTCTTTGATTAAGTCGCACGTCGAACTTTATCCTGAGTTGGCCCGTAGCTACACACTAGAAGTGAAGCAAGACAAAAGCTTCATGACTTTGGTGCGGGATTCGCAAGAGATAGTTAGCGAATTAGTTACTCTGCTGGGTGTTCGCATTAAAGATACGAAGATGCACCACGAGTCGCCTTACACATACACCATGGAGGTTGAGGCTCTTCCACAGGCGATTGTTATGGCACGCACTCGCTTTCCTAAACTAGGTATTAAGGCTGCCTAGTTTTGATGTTCAACCGTTCACCGTTGGCGCTTGATCACGCCAACGGTGTAACTGTCATTCACATTGAAAGAGAACTATTATGAAACCAAGACTATATTCATTGAAAAACGGCGTTATTGAGCAAGGTATTGTTGTTAGCGTCACTGGGGCAGCAGATTATGTCCCTGGTCTGGCTCACTCTCGACCTTTTGCAACGCTAGCAAATCTGTTTGCTGTAACTGATATCAACGGCGTTTACGAAAGAGTCGCTTGTGATATCCGTCTGCTCGATGTTGTGTTTGATCAAGACGTTGTGAGCGCGGAGAAAGACACTGTTTTTCTCCTGGTTCATGGGGTAGGTGAGCAGCGGGATGTCCTTGATTTTGAGCCAACACACCAGCCAATCCTGCTTGAATCGGCAATTCATGTAGGTTATTTCGCAACCACCTATATTGCTCTCTATGCCTTAAAACCCAAGACGACTTTCCGCTTGCTCTGTTGGGAGCCACGCCTAGCCTCATATCTGGTTAGCAAAAATGTGCGTGTTACTGATAGCGAAATTATTTGTGAGCCTGTCCGTCAAGTTCGTACTTTTGTCAAATGGCTACGTCGATTAATCGCTTGAGGCGCTTCCTTGGATTAAAGGTGTCTTCTGCTAACTTTGAGAACCTGTCAAATCGTCGACTAGAACAGCTTCGAGTTATATACTCGCAGCTTCGCGTTGACATGGCTGCAGTGGTGGATGATTTATCATCTCAAACCAGCAATGCTGCCTTTGATTCTAGCGGAAGACTTAAACCGGGGCTTCATCGCCTCTCAATGTCGTCACTGGAGAGTATCTACGGACACTCTCAGCAGCGTTTGTGGTTGCTCGAAGGAATGCGCCGAGCGCTTAGTGACTTGAAATTTAACGGCTGTAGGCAAGTATTTATTGGTGGGAGCTTTGTTAGCAAAAAGGGCTGTCCCAACGATTTTGATTTGCTCTATGACCTCAAAGGAATGAGTTTGGATGCGTTGCTAGATCAAGCCCCACGTCTCTACCCTCGAAGCGATATGGAACGGCGATTGCAAATAGAGCATTACGGTGGACAAGTGCTACCACTTGCTGCTTCGCCAGGACTATCGTACTCGGTAGTTCCTTCGCTTCTTGAATTTATGCTCTACGACGACCGATTTGACGAGTACAAGGGGGTGGTCGCATTGACACCCTAGATTTTAAATCCACTCAGACTTTTGCGAAGGGTTGCCCGTTCGATTTTAGTGCGGGCACAACAACGACAAAGCTTTTTAGAGGTATTTGTATGCGTGAAGATATGAAATTTGTTGTTTTAGATCGGCCGCGTTTGAATCATGATTTTCGTATTTGCAAGGGTGAGCGAAGGAAGCTGCAGTGTGACTGGGAGACTCTTCCGCAGCGTGAATCAATGAAAGTGCATTGGCACTTTCATCGTCGCTATAAGGCTAAGCGTTTAGTTGGCAGAGATGACCGTCGCAAACAGTTCAACGACCATCTCTCACCATTGAGACGTTTTCTCAAAACCCGACTGGGTAGCGATTGGAATGATCTCAATTCGGAGATTCGGCAAGAAGCCAGCACCCGAACAGTGTTGGGTTTTCACTTGATGCACCATTTCTGGCGGATGATTCGCCGAAATGTTTTTGTAGTAGATGGCGTTGTGTTTAGTAATCGCTCCCAGCAGCTTAGTTCTGGCAGCTTCTATATTGATCCAACGAGCAACAAGCTGTGCTGCATCGGCAGTTAATTTTCAACCTCGCCAGAGGCATTCTAAGTGACTGCCTCTGGTTTCATTTATTCATTCATTTGAGGAACTACTCATGAAAACTACAATTAAAAGAAATGCTGAGACCCTAATATTTCTGGCTGTGCTGCTGCTTTTGGCCGGGGCTGTGTGGGCTCTGTTTGGCGACAATCTGCTGGCTGCTTTTCTGGTAGCAGCATTTGGTGGCGCCCTCCTTGCTTTGGTCGGTACAACAGAGGCTGAACTTCTCGACGATGTCTTCACGTTGACCATGGATTCAGTTAAGTTCAAGCCTGAGTAAGTTTTGCGACTGACTGCTTCTCAGCCGACGCTCAACATCAACTTAAAAACGAGGTATAAAATGAACTATTCACTGATCATCCTAATCATCATTTGCATTCTTGCCAGTGGCGGAGTTTCCTGGCAGGCATTTCGCTTTCCTATAGGCGGTTCACCGTCAACGCCATTACCAGACCGTAAGGCTTCACCGATTTTGGTGATAGTCTTCGGCATCGTATGGGGCGGTATATTGGGGTTTTCCTTTTTTGGTCCATGGGCTGCAGAAAAGTTGCCATTTTTTATTGTTGGTACCATATGTGTCACCATAGCCGGTGGCTTTGTTGGTAACCATCGGTATGGTAAGAGTCTGGCTGTTCGAGGCTAAACTGAAAGCGCTCTGCCTGAGCGCTTTTGGCGCTAGTTCCTGTTGTTTGGAAGAAGTGCGGCGCTTAAGATGAGATAGCGATGAGCCCGGTGCTGTAAATAGAGGCAATTGCTTTGGCTGCCGCGGCTTAATACTTTGACTTAACCCTTTTGAGGCAAGGATGCCTTTTTTTTGCAGCAAATTAAACGACCGGTCTACTGCAGGAGAGCTGAGTTTTGGTCGCCGCGCGGCTGTGTTGTCACGTTCTTCGCGCTGTTGTCTGAAGCGGGCTACTTCTGCCTTGCTCGAGTGAGACAGTTTGAGGCTTTCTGTTCATTGCGTCTTGATATGGCCTATAGACCAGTGTTTTCAGGGTTTGGGCCTGAATGAGCCTGTGCTAATCTGGGTTTCTTCGTATTATCACCACTAATGGTGCCAGCAGTCTTCTGCTATTTATTTTGGGGTACTAGCCCAAAAACCGCCCAGTTAAGGCCTTTAGCTGCTTGCCTGTGCTGTATTGGGGCCAGCACAGTTGTCTTATTTTTCCTTGCTCTACACAGTAAGTCTTTGATAGCACTAGATATCTCTCTATTCTCTTTCGCGCAGCAAGGTACTTTAAACCTTTAACAACAGCCAATAAGGCCTATGTACAAATTTTTCGATGCAACTATGTTGCTTCGAGGACGGTCTTGTCTGGTTTTGTTTGCTGTGAAGAGCGAATTGCAGAGGTGAACCAAAACAAACTAACTTAGAAAAGGACACAGTTATGAAAAACATAAATGCACAAGCAATTCAAAATCGCCAACTCGCAGCCCAAAAGGCAGCCATCATCGCTAGACTCCACACACTCTTTGCCCAGGGCGGTGCACATGTTGAACCCCTTTCGGCTTTGCTGGAAGTTAAACTTGGCGGCAAGCGAGTCGGTCATCACCATGTTGATTGTGCGTTAATCACAAGCGATCAGAAGACATATTACTTCTGCTTTGGATACAACCGAGTCAAAGAAGCCGAACATCCCTTCTTCATTTTGCTCAAAGACAACTGGTTTGATGGCACCAAGTTGATTGCTCAAGACGGTTGGTTTTACCAATCTCTCTCTGAAGTTATGAACATTCAGGGTGGCTTTCTCGGCCAGGGCATAACCGTCGCCATTAGCAACGTGCAAGTCGACAAAGCTGCTTAATTTTGCCTTGCGACAATTGGCCACTGCGGTATTGTGGTGGCATGACCAGACGCTGTGTTTGACAGGGAGTTTTGAGGGCAGTGTTTACCCTTGGGAAAATTGATGACGAACAAGAGTATTAGAGCTAGTATCAGCAACCAGGAGTTTCCAGCCAAGAAAGAGGCTGTTTTGACTAAACTCAAAGCACTCTTTGCCAAGGCAGATGCTGATTTAGCGGTAGTATCTGCTACGGTCAAGCTCAGTCGTCGTATCGGTGAAGTGGTGAAAGTTGTGGGCGCCTATCAGGTTGACTGCATGGTCAGCACTGCTGATGGCAAAACATACTATTTCACCTTTGGCTACGACCGTCGTCAGGAAGTGGAGAATCCGTTCTTCATCTGGCTGAACGACAGTTGGTTTGATGGAACAGAACTAATTGCCCAAGAACGTGCCCTTTATTTAGCGTTATCGCAAGCAATGGGACATCAAGGTCGCTTTGACGATCAGGGTATTGGTTTGAAAGTCAGTCAGTTGCAGCCAGCTGTAGTCGCCTGACCCAGGTCTTAGAACAATAGCCAGCGCTGGATTGCGCTGGTTTTCAATTTACGTTAGCTGAAGGCACAGGGAAGTCGCCGTCAGCTAATTGGTGAGGAAAGAATATGAGTGAAAATGAAAATAATGGCACGGCATTACCTGTTGAGCCAAGGGGTTCACGCTGGAAATCGGGTTTGTCTTTGTTTGTTGTGGTACTGCTCTTAGGTGCGGTTTACGCCACCACAACCCCAGAGTTTGCTGTCTGGCAGGCGCACTATGCTGTCAAGTCGAAATCTGTCAGTACATTTGAGCGCGCCGTCGATGTTGACAGGGTTGCTCAAAATCTTGTTAGAGACATGGTTTCTACGCCTGTTTCTAATGCCCTTGGTGGTGGTGCCTTTGGTAACTGGGTGGCAAGCACGTTTGCTTCACTCTTTCAGCCAGACCTTGAAGCGGCAATTAAGCGCGAAATTCGCGATTCGGTCGCCTCTGGTTCGCTGGCTGATGATGTTCAAAACAGTGCCGGTCAGAGTGTTGGCTATAGCACTAACTTAGACGCCTTGAGTAAACAGTTGGGCTTTGATCGCTATCACTACACCGGTATCGACTATTTTGCTAGAGAGGCTGTTGGCTCGAACTGGCTACTGACTCTCAACTTTCAGGACGATCAAGAGCACTACATCGGCATTAAGGTTGAACTAGCAAGGGTAGATGGAGATTGGTTTTGGAAGATTATTCGCATAAGTAATTTTTCCGATGTCTCCGTTGAATTGCTCAAGATTAAGACCAATGAGGTTAAAGATAGCCTTTAGCCTAACTCCACTAACATTTACTAGGAATACTTATGTCAGCTACCGACTATGAAATTATCACAGGTATTTTGATCAGCATTTGCATAGCTGCAATTTACTTTTACTGGATGAAGTATGAGTTAAAACAGCAATTCAGTGCCGAATTGAAGTCTACAGTAGAAAAACTGAAGCTCGCCAATGAAGCCTGCGCTGAGGAGCTGCAGTTTAGTAAATCGAGCAAGCTTCTAAGGCAGGCAAATGACTGGATGCGTCAGATCAACGAATTTTGTGAAGAAGTTGATTTGGAGCAAAATATTGATGATTTGGTTGCTGTTCGCCGGCAGCTGTACTTCGTCAACAGAAACATCGACCTTGCCATGATTCCGCGACAAAAGAGCAATAAGGTCTCTTTTATCATGGCATGAGCTTGGATTGACAGTAATACCGGACGCAGGTTGCCAGGGATGGTCTTCATCAAGAGGCACCACTATTAGCAGTGGGTGCCGAGTTTATTCAATAATTTTGGAGACTAGCTATGAACAATCAAACTACACGCACCCAGCCAGTTAAAGGCGCGATTAGAGCTAAGCTGAATGAAGGCTTTGTCCTTCGTCTGCCTAACAATGAAACTTGCTTCGTACCAATCGGACAGCTGGCAGGCTATTGCGGCGATGAACGATTTCAGCGCTATGACGCCTTAAATATTGGCGATGTTATGGAAGTAATTGTTGGCACAGCTTCGAGAAGACCAATCGCTAGCGAAATCAAAGCGTTGGAATTCAACGCCGAGATGGGACTGGTGCGGGGAGCTGTAGTTGAGTTTTTTGTCGTGAGCTGGTCCGAAGACGGCGTCGCCGTTCGTCTTTTGGCACCTGCTTGCGCAAAGGGTGTGTCTGCCTACATCCACAGCAGTCGTTTGAGCGTAGAGAATTTTGAACTCTTGGCTCGGGATGGCAAGCAATGTGCAGAAGAGCGGGTGGGTCATGTCGCCACAGTGGCGAGTATTAGACGCAATGAGAAACAACGGTTGAGCATTAAGCTGGCTGTTTAGAAAAACCTTGTAGAAACCTGGCTTGACTGCCTGCTTTGGTAGTCAACGAATCAACTTATCTAGAGAGAAATTACGATGAAAACTATCATTTCATTAAACAACGGTCGTTCAAAAATTCTGCATGGTCGCTTTGGTGGCTACGAGAAAGGCAGATGCAGAGAAGATGTTTTTCCTTCGCGCCGTCAAATCATTGAGCAAGAAGTGGCTGCCGTGACCGCTTTAGAAATTGCTGAGTGCCAAGATAGTCTGCCTGAATTGCACGGCCTTGAGTTTCATCCCCACGACCTTGGTCTGCCTAATTTGTCTTTGGTGCGCGCGCGCCTGGCTGAAGGTGACTTCCGCTCTGGCATTACTGAAGTGCTACAAGGCGCTCTTGGTGTTTCTCAGTTTCGTACCAATCGCATTCATTTTGAAGTGCCTGGTCATCATCGCAATAGTCGTGGCAAGCGTCTGGTGCTTCAACTGAAGCTGGACGAAGGTGGTGCGATTACTGCTGCTCACTACGGCTAAACATAGCCGGTTTCGCTTTTGGGTTGCTTGCAACCCCTCAATCAATTTGGAGAATTTATGTACATAGATCCAGTGGCTATACTGGTTTTACTGGTGCTTGCTTTAGTCGTTCGGCAAGTGTTTTATCGAGTTACTCGTTGGTTTTCTAGCTTGATCATCTTTTTCTTGATCATGGCGGTGCTTATGCCCCATCAAACCAAAGGTTTGCTTGGTGGTGTTTTCTCGCTCTTGCGGGAAGCTTTTTACCGCATCCTCTATGTGCTCGGCTGGAGCTAGGAACCCTGCGCTGAGCTAATAGCCTTAATTTGGACCGCAAGAAAGTTTGCGGATTTTTAACCACAACCTAAGGAGAATGACATGACGTATATCCAGAGAATGTAGGTCCTGGTGGGCACTTCACCATGGTGGTGATGTAGAGGGGTTTGCTGGTTAATGGTTTCACGGCCATTTTCTTGCTACCGGTATGCTGGGCCCTGCCTTGGCTTGCACCAGGATCTCCATTCGGGAGGTTCTTATGGGCAAGTTACGTGAACGCCGCAAGGCAGATTTTGATCAATGCAAACAAAGTGACAATGGCGACGATGATGTCGTTGTCGTGTCTCTGGCTGATGTTTTTATCACTGATGCCGTGGTGGCGAAGCTATTGGCTCGTGATGGCGCTCAGATTGAACGTCATCGCCAAGCCTATGAATATGGTGAGGATATGGTGCGCGTTGTACTGCGTCCTCGCTATGATGGTGGCTATAACGTGGAAGACGGTCGTCATCGCGTTATTGCTGCTAAGCAAGCTGGTATCGGCATGATTGAAGCTAAGCTGGTTGGCTGCTAAAAGTTTCGCTGATCGAAATCAAATAATATTCGCTACCACAAGGATGTGGTGGCAGGTTTAGTTATTGACCTGATGTTGGAGCAGAAGTGGCTCTGGCATCGGGTGTTGCGAGGTTTCTATTATGAATTCGACAGCGAAGTGTGCTGAAGAATCAGTTGCACATCAGCTTGCTCCGCCACTTGCTGAAGCTGCGGAGGCCCGCAGTCAACGCTTGTTTGGCAAGGTTGTTCAACTCAATGCGCAGATTTGCAAGGGGCCGTGTGTGAGCAACGAAGTGCTTAACGGTGCCTTTGTCGAGGACGCCACTCGTCCTCTTGTTAGGGTCTCTGAAGGCCGGCCTTGATGTTTTATAGCTTGTGGTCTGGAGAGGCGATTACTTTCTGGATTTGGTTCTGGCTCACCCAGAACAAATGATTTGAGATCACAGGGGCATGGATGCCCCCGGTTTCACTGAGTAGATTTTGTGTCTTCAGCACAGATATCTTTTTTTGTGGGTAATAACTGACCGGTCTAATACTATAATACAAAAAAAGCAATGAGAAAAGGGTGAGAGGAATTCCCCCCACCCTAGTTAGAGTGCGCCAGAGGTTAAATGTCTTGTCAGTCCTGGCGAAAATCTATGCAGCTAGATCTTGCTAGTGTTTCCAGCTGACTTCTGCCGCCAAAAGACTCGCGCACCATCAAAATAAATTGAACCAATTGGCTTTTTGACGATGGTGACAGTGGGCTTGATGCCCGGAACAAACCGTTGCCAGAAGTGCTCGTAGCCTTGGCCTGTGCCAATGCGAGTGAGTTGAACACTGGTGTCGGGCAGAAGCTTCAGTAAAGCGCCTTTGTGCCTGGTATAGTAAGCGCGGCAGTCTTCCGGATGCTGGTCAAAGTGTTCTTCGTTCCAGTTGGTTTCAACTAGTAAATTGGCTTGCCCTGCTGCTTCTAGATTGAGTGAAGCGGTATTGTCATCGAGCCGCTCACCGTATTTGAATCTGATTAAAACTGCCTCTGTGTCTGAGTTGTCTTGCTCTAACTGCATCTGTCCGTTCTCACTGATGAGAACTGCGTCTAATAGTCTGCCGCAAGAAAAACGATTGGGGCTGGTTATTAAGGCATCAGTGAGAGTGAATCTCAGTTCTTGTTGGTCGCTTTGCTGATCAGCTGCTTGCTTTGGCAGTGAGACGTAAGGACGGCCACTGGCAGGCATTTCAATGGCAATACCGACAATGATTTGGTCGGGGGTAACATCATAGAGTTCCAATCTGGTCTCCTGTTTGTTCTAGCAACATCAGGTCGATGGGGTCCAAACTCACGGTGTCTGCTGCAGTGGCTTTGGCGCTGCTCTGCTGTACAAGATTGCGGAGAATGCTGGCCAGCGATTGTGTCAGTGCTACTTCCCCCACTGCTGATAGCGCGCCTCCAGCTTGGACATTAGCAGACTGCACCATGCCGTTTGTATTGCTGTCGTTTACTAAGAAAGTTCGTTTTTCTTCGCTGGTGGTGCCCAGTACCTTGTCAACCATTTCTCTGGCAGTTGCCTCTGTAATCGATGCATCACTCCCCCTGATCTGGCCGATCAATGATTGGGTTACTGCTTCAATTTTGCTGTCTGTGAACATCAGTTCGGGATGACCTTGGCCGATCAATACGCTTTCTTGGGCTTGGGTTACGGCATTTTCTAGCGCCAGCATCAGGGCTTTAACGGCCGGTTGGTCACTGTGCCAAGTTGCCAGTTCGGTCTTGATTTGGCTCAACTGTTGCTCAAGTGCCAGCAAGTCAGATGCACTTGTAGAGGCGACGAATGGCACCTTGTTTTTGTGGTTGTCCAGCAGCCCTGAGAATCTTTGGTATTGCTCAATCACCAGGTAGAAAGTCTCGCCTGCTATCTCGTATTGTTCGGCGGCGATCATGGCCAAGCAGTCTTTTGCTAGAGTCCGAGCCGCATTGGATGAGAACAATGCGGCTGCCAGCCATGACAAGTTTTCGTCGTCCGGTTCACTGCTTAGGTCAGCGAACAGCTGTTGTAGCACTTCCATCATTGTGATCTGGTCTTCTAAATCACTTTTGAAGCGGCTTGCGTTGGTGCTGTTGATGGTGTCTCTTTGGTTTTGGTTCATGGGTCTGCTCTGTTGGGTTGAATTCGGTTGTTTTTAAGTTATTGCGGTGGCGACAATCTGGGGGAAGACTCTTTCTGTTTGGTACAGACTTGCCCCGTGTTTCGTGTTGGTGTGCTATTGCGGTGGTAGCCGGAGAACTCTAACCAGCACGCGAAAATGATAATTGCAAACCAAATCAGGTATGGAATTGCCGTGTCGAAGAAGAATTTTTTGAACGCTTGCATTGCTCTCCTGAGCTGATTGTTCTATAAAAGCTTGAGGTGTCCGGTGATTGGATCTATGCGATCGCTCCAGTCTGGCCCTACAGCTAAGACGGTGTAGGTCAGTTGACCATGAAATTCTGTGGTGCCCAGATCTTGCACCAAGTGGGTGTTGAGGCCAGCTTTAGAAGCCTGGTCGTATATTTCGAGCAGCTCAGCTTCGCTGTCTACTCGTACAACCGATTTGGGATAATTGGCATTGAGCCATTGCCTGGTAAGTTCATCAGTTTTGAGCTTGGGAATAGGATTAGGGCCGGGGCCAGAGCGATCAAGTATGGCTTCTTGCACGGCATGGCCTGTTTGCGCTCCAACTTTACCCTTACGCATGTTCAGGTCGTTGCGAACGACTAGAACCATCTTAATTTTTGCTGACATATATCTTCCTTCTGCTAGTGAGCACATCGGCTTCCCTGCCTGATGTGCTGTTGGTTTCAGTTAGTGGTTACTGGCTTTTTTCACCGTGAAATTGTCCCTCTTCAGTTGAGCCTTTTAGTGCTGCTGTGGAAGAAGTGCCCCCGGTGATGGTCATCAACAGGTTGTCGAACCAGCCAGCGCCAACTTCGGCCTGGTGTTTCACCGCGGTATAACCTTGGTTGACCATGGCAAATTCTTCTTCTTGCAAACGCACATAGGCAGGCATACCTTCTGCTGCGTATTCGCTGGCCAATTTGAACATGCTCAGGTTGATTGAGTGCCATCCAGCCAAAGTAATGAAGTCGAACAAGTAGCCCATTTTTCCTAATTCATCCATGAAAGTGGCAATGGTGCCGTCGTCCAAATAATCCTTCCAGTGAAAGGAAGGAGAGCAGTTATAGGCTAAGATTTTGCCGGGGAACTGAGCATGAATTGCATCAGCAAAGCGTTTCGCTTCGGCTAAGTTAGGGCGAGAGCACTCGTACCAGATAACATCAGCATAGGGAGCATAGGCCAAGCCGCGAGCTATCACCGATTCGATACCGCCTTTGACGCGGAAGTAGCCTTCGGTGGTGCGTTCGCCTTTGAGGACAACATCGCTTTCTACCATTTGACCAGTAGTCGCATCTTTGACCATACCTTTTGCAGTGCGCTCACCGCTTAAGAAGGCGTGGTCACGAGGATCGATGTCAGAGGTTAGTAAGGTGGCGTCAAGGGCATCAGTGCGAGCAATGAT
Source organism: uncultured bacterium (assembly GCA_913063055.1). Taxonomy (GTDB): domain Bacteria; phylum Cyanobacteriota; class Vampirovibrionia; order Obscuribacterales; family Obscuribacteraceae. The sequence goes on along the minus strand of CAJXZK010000023.1, from coordinate 23,215 downwards.
GATTGTCGGAACATCCAAAACATCGGCGGCCATGCGAGCAGAAGCCAGAGTATTGATGAATTGGGAAGTTGGTACCAGCACTTTACCACCCATGTGCCCGCATTTTTTCTCAGCTGCTAGTTGGTCTTCGAAGTGCACACCAGAGGCCCCAGCTTCGATCATCATTTTCATTAGTTCGTAGGCTTGCAGGGGGCCACCAAAACCAGCTTCAGCATCGGCGACGATGGGCAAATAAGCATCCGCACCAGATTTGCCTTCTAGTTTCAAGATCTGGTCATGACGAGCCAGGGCATTGTTTAAGCGACGCACGACCGCTGGCACGCTGTTGGATGGGTAGAGGCTTTGGTCGGGATAAGTATGACCGGCTAAGTTGGCGTCAGCCGCTACCTGCCAGCCGCTCAAATAGATTGCTTTTAAGCCTGCTTTGGCCATTTGTACAGCCTGCGAGCCGTTTAATGCGCCAAGTGCAATAACTTGCTCTCCATTTCTCAACATGTTCCACAATTTGATTGCACCATGACGAGCGATGGTGGCATCCGCATTTACGGTTGGCCGCAAGCGCATTACGTCTTCGTCAGAGTATGGCCGTTGAATACCCTCCCAGCGGCGGGCCATGGCGTTTGGTGGAATGCAGCCGCCAAATGTGATTGTTGGTTCAGTGCCAGCATTTTGAACGGCTTTATCAACTATTGGTTCGTCAATAGTGAGAATCAGCGGGTTTCCGTCAACTGATCCTTCAGCGGGGACTTTATTGGCATTGTCAGTGCTTTGTGTGGTCATTTGCGTACCTGATTGTGTTTGGTTAATGGGTTTGTCTTGAGTTGCATTTTCAGCTTCCTCGGTTTCGTTGCTGAGTAGTACTTCGTAGGCTACGAGGGTTAAAAACTCCTCAAAGCGCTTTTTCAGCACTACCTGGTTCAGTACCGCCTCGGCCTGCATTAAGCGGGCTTGTAGGAGCGGAGAGGCTCCTTGTAGAAGGGTATTTAGTTCTTCTGTCAGGAAGGTGCGGTAAAGGTGACGGCTAAATGTGCGGCCATCTTCAAGCTCGGTGTCATGATTGAGCCATTGCCACAACTGTGCCCGCGATATTTCTGCCGTGGCGGCATCTTCCATTAAGTTGTGAATAGCCACAGCGCCACGGCCCATTAGCCAGGCGGCTATGTATTGCAGGGTGACATTGATGTTGTTGCGGATGCCATTTTCAGTGACAGTGGTGGGAATATCTTCCAGTGAGGTTAGGCTCTCAGCGCTAATCTCTTCGGCTTGGAAGTTGCTACAACCGCAGCTATTGCTGGCAAAGGCCTTGTCTTTTTGATTGACTTTGGCTTGTAACACCGAGACAAATTCTTGTTTCGCCACTGCGATCAGATCGGGATGCGCCACCCAGGTACCATCGAAGCCCAGGGCTACTTCTCGGGCTTTGTCGCGTTTTACTTTGTCTAAGGCCTGAGCTGTTACAGTGGGGTCGTTCTTGTTGGGAATAAAGGCCGACATTCCACCCATAGCATGAGCGCCACGACGATGGCAGATCTCCACCAGCCGTTGACAGTAAGCCTTCATGAAGGGAACATCCATGGTGATCAGTGAACGATCGGGTAATACCATGTCGCTGTGGCTTTTTAATCGCTTGATGAAGCTGAAGATATAGTCCCATCTTCCAGCATTTAAGCCGGCAGCGTGCTCTTTGAGTTCAAAGAGAATTTCTTCCATTTGAAACGCTGCCATTATTGTTTCAATCAAGACTGTTGCTCTGATGGTGCCACGGGCTATGCCCATGTAGTCTTGGGCGAAGTTGAAGACGTCATTCCAGTAACGAGCTTCGTGATAACTTTCAAGTTTTGGCAGATAGAAGTATGGTCCGCTGCCGCGATCAATTAGTTCTTGGGCATTGTGGAAGAAGAACAGACCAAAGTCAAAGAGACTGGCGGGGATGGGCTCACCTTTGATCAGAAGATGTTTCTCAGGCAAGTGCAGACCACGTGGTCTAACGATTAAGGTGGCCAGGGTGTCGTTAAGCTTGTAAGTTTTACCAGCTGAAGCGCTAAATTCTAAAGTTCGTCTGACAGCATGATAGAGATTGGCCTGGCCAGAAACCATGTTCAACCAGGTAGGGCTCGAACTATCTTCAAAGTCGGCCATGAATACATCGGCACCGGGCGCTGAGTTAAGGGCGTTGATGATCATTTTGGCGTCGACAGGGCCAGTGATTTCAACCAGTCTTTGTTCTAGATCGACTGGACAGCTAGCAACTTGCCAGTCTGGTTGATCGGACCACAGTTGTTTGCTTTTAAATTGAGGTAACTGTCCTTTGTCTAGTTTTCTTTGACGCTTGCGACGACTGGCAATTAGTTCAGCTTGACGGTTGTGAAAGTTTTTGTGCAGAGCAGCTAGAAATGTCAGTGCTTCGTCAGAGAGTATGAATTGCAGTTGTGCATTAGGGATGGCACTGATGGCAATGTTTTTGGTCATTTGATTGTCCAGATGGGTTGAGCAGCAGGAGCTGCTAGAAGAAGAGCGGAGGCAGCAGGTCGCCGCTACCGAATAGAAGAGGTAGCATTTTGGAAAATGGGTTTCGCCGATAGTTTGCGTTTTTGCTGGGAATTAAATTGCCGAGTAGTTGGTGAAGAGTTTTTGTTGGTACTGTTGATAACTAGCAGGGGCGAACTAGCTATTTCAGCCTGATGGCAATTAAGAAAGGCTTAAATAGTGCTTTACCACTATCGGCAATTGAGTGAGTAGTGACATGGGCCGCTTTTGCTTTTTGCTTGAGAGACAGTGATAGTGATGCTGTAGCCGGCCTTAAGCGGTGATTGCGCCGACAGTGGGACTTTCCCCAAAAATCTTTCTGGGTTGGAAACTATTGCCCTGATTGCGTTTTCGCATATCTACTCAAGTGTCTCAGATGTTTTGTTTTAAAGTGGCTGGTCGAAAAGAGCAAATCTGTTTGATCACTATATGTATATATTGCTGACGGCAGGCCAGTTATAGCAGCGAAAGCAATGAAAGTAGCGTACATGCGGAGCAGAAAAATGGAACATCAAGTTGAGACTCGTAGTGAGCAGCAGCAGAACGAAGCATCTAGCTCCAGATTTTATGACGAAATTGATCAGTCTCATAGTCGTACTTCAAAGCTTGATGCTGGGGGCGGTGAAAGGGAAAGTGCCGCTGATAAGCTTGACCGCACTTTAATAGTTAACCATGGTGAAGGTTTGTGGTCGGTAGCTCGTAGGGCTTTAGCTGACGAAGGTGCAAATGATAAGGATGGACGAGCAATCACGGCTAAGGTTCGTGAAATTATTGAATTGAATAGAGATAGGTTTCCTAATCTGGTGTTAGCGCCCCATCGTGTTTATCCCGATCAGTGGCTATTGGTCAGAGAAGCGAAACAGCAGTCGTCTGGTCAGATCAATAGCATTCGTGACCAAGCGATCGACAGCGAAGAAAGCGCGACTGCAAGAGACATTCCGGCCGAGGTTGAGGCTATTCCTGATTTTATCAAGAGAGCTAAGGCTGGCCAAAGAGTACATGCCGTAAGTGGTGAAGAAGTCGATGCTGAAAAGGGCTCTAAAGTGATTGCCCATGCTGGCTCTGATGTTCAAGCCATGAATGGTTCATTTGTGCTTGCTCTTCCTGGTTCGAAGGTCAGAGCTTTTAACGGTTCTGCTGTGGCCGATTATGGTGGCGAAGTAGAAGTGTTTAAGGGTGCGGTTATATTTGATATGAAAAGTATGGCTGCTAGCGATAACTATGTAAATTAGTCAACGATTGATGCTTCTACAATAATGGGGTCTAGCTAGCGCTAGGCCCTTTTCGTTTGTCAGTCGATCAATTTTTTTTGTTGCTGGCGGTAACTTTCCAGACGCTTCCTTGAGCTACGGGCGAGACAGTGTGCGATTAGCTAGCCCTTGTGAAACTGAATTCCTCCTCACCTCGAAGCTGATAGTGCTCTGTAATTGCCCTGTATACGCGCTTTTTGCTTAACGAGACGGGCTTGGCAGTGCTGCGCAATTGTTTACAATCCTTGGTTCACGCCCTGCTTTCTCGCTAGAACTGAATCACTACTCGTTCGCCACCAATTTTCGGAATCACTGCAAACACCTTATCAATGCCCTTATACATGGAATCTTCGCAATCACTTAGTGGTTTCGGCGTGGCACCAGTAGTAGAGACCTTCTTCGCAAATCAATTTGGAATAAAGCCATGAAACAAAACCTGCTCGCCTTGATCTTCGCCTCAGCTTTGTGCACCTTCGCTAACTTCGCTATGGCAGATGGCTATACCGGCAGTCCTAATCCAGCAAGCCCGAGCAACACCAGTGAGAATACCAATGCCCTTAACGGTCAAGTAACTGGTCATCAATCACAGATCGCTGCGCCAACAGCTATCGCTGCCCCGACTTATATTGCTGCTCCGAATCAAGCTAACGTGGCTGGACAGGGTGGCAGTTTGAACATGAACTCTAGAAGTACTAGCACCACTCTCTTTGGTCCGCAAGCTAATGCTATTCGCAGTGCTGACTGTGCTGGGGATGCTGATGGCATTTCGCTCTATTCTATTTTTGGTGGAATAGGGTATTCCCACGCTGATGAGAGCAAGACTTGTCGCATTTTAGGCGTAATACAAATGACTTGCGCTACTGCCACGAACTTGGTGCAGACCGGTGCTGTTTTGGCCCAGAACCAACAGTTAAATGCAGTCGGATACAAAATCTTGAATCAGGCTGTCGATATGGTTGAGCAATGTACACAGCAAATGCAGGCTAACCCAATCGCATTAGAGCTGCGTGCCGCCTACGCTAAAAACATTCTTGGTAAACCAGTTGCTGAAAGCGACGACTGAGAAAGCAAGCAACCGACTTAGCGTTAATAAGGAATGACGCAAGATTTACCTCCCAACTTAGCGCAGGGAGGCGTAGAGCGGAGTCAACCAAACCCAAAAAAGAGACAACCTCATGAAAAAACAAAACATCGCAACCACAATCTTCACCGCAGCAGTATTGGTTCTGGCTTCAGTTTCAGCTCAAGCTAATCCTCCTGTATACGCTGGCGGTAACGTCTCGGATCAGTGGCAGCAATCGGCTCAGCATGGTGGCTTTAACGTCAGCGACCAGGCGCAGTGGAGTCACCAAGCAGGTCGTTTCAATTTATCTACACAGGGTCAGTTGAATCTACAAAGTGGTGTCTTCAATGACAGCACGCAATTTCAGGGTAATACTCAGGTAGGTCATTTCAATGACTCTACGCAGGTGCAAGGCAATACTCAGTTTGGCCATTTGAACGATTCGGCTCAGTGGCAGCAGTCAACTCAGCATGGTGTCTTCAATGACAGCACGCAGTTTCAAGGCAACACTCAAGTAGGTCATTTCAACGAATCGACGCAGTTTCAGGGTAATGCTCAAGGTGGTCATTTTAATGACTCTACTCAGGTGCAAGGCAACACTCAGTTCGGTCATTTGAACGACTCGGCTCAGTGGCAGCAGTCTGCGCAGCATGGTGCGTTCAATGACAGCGCTCAGTTTCAGGGCAACACTCAAGTAGGTCATTTCAATGACTCTACGCAGTTTCAAGGCAATACTCAGTTTGGTCACTTAAACGACAGCACCCAAGTGCAATTTAACAATCAAAACGGTGCTGTCAATCATAGCCAGCAAGTACAACAATCTACTCAAGTGAGCCCTTACTAAGAAGGAGGTCTGCTCTAGTTTTGAGTGGTGCATGCAGTTAGAGAGGGCTTTCGGATGAAAGCTTAGCCGTAAATCTGAATAGTCTCATGGCAATGGATTTCCATGAGACTAACAACAAAATTTTTTTGAAGAGACGCTAGTAGACCGGTCTAATATGAAGTCGAGATCGATATAGACTGATTAAAGCCTAGTTTGAAGAAGGTCTCTGTCTGTCTTCGAAATGGTCCATACGGTCTTCAAGTTTAACTATGCGTTTTTCTAGCCGGCCAACGTTGCGTTCTGATGAAATCAGCAGAGCAGATATGCCGCTTAGCTTGGTATTTACCTCGGAGCGGAACTCATGGAATTCACCAATGGCGTGATCAAGCTTAGCGTTGGTTTGGTCAATTCGGCCAATGGCGTGATCAAGCTTAGCGTTGGTTTGGTCAATTCGGCCAATGGCGTGATCCAGCTTAGCGTTGGTTTGGTCAAGCTTGGCATTGGTTTGGTCAAGCTTGGCATTGGTTTGGCCAATGGCGGAAGCAAGCATGGTAAAGCCGGCTCTCATCTCACCTTGAAGCATTTCAATTAGTTCTCTGTCTTGGTTCATGGTCACACCCTCGCTAGTCTTACAATAGAGATAACGTTAGAATGCTGTCAATAGTTCATTTGCTCTGGGCGATTATCGGTAGCAAACGATAAAAATTTATCCACACCTACGACCCAAGCTAGTAGCCGCTAGCTTTTAAAAAAGCCGTCGCAGTTTGTCTAGAGTGTCAAGGCGTAGAGGCAGAGCGGCAGCGGTTTCCCGCTGGCGCCCTGCTTTTAAATAATCTAGCCGCTCTTAGCTATTTGCTTGAAGAACTATTGGCTCCTCTTTGTGCTGGCAAACAAATTTATTCCTACCCAGGCAAAGACAGACAAAACGGCAATGAAGACAGCGCCTTGCATTAAACCGATGACAAAAGCAATAAGCCAGGCACTAATTGTGCCTAGGCTAATAGCAGTTGAAGTGGCTCCGGCTGCACCGCCAGCGGTGTTGAATACCGTTGCTGCAAAAGTTGCGACAAGAGCTGCCCAGGCAATGTCGAGACCGATTGCCCATTTGACGAAGGTTGGTATTTTCTTTGGGCCCTGAGATGAAGTTGAGCCATTATTTTCATTGTTGATTTCGGTCATGATTGTTTCCTATTGTGTTAAAAAACGAGTGACCAGCTGGCTGGGCAAGCTGATCATTCGTGAAATTTTGTTCTTAGCAGGGCTGATTTAGATCTCGGTCACTGCTATTACTGCACCGTGAGCGCGCACTGCAGCCACTTGTTGGGCGGTTAATTCGACTTCGAATTCAGTGCGGTCCTGAACATCGTTAGTGGTGGTGATGGGAATACCCAGAGCACGTAGCTCGCTTACTTCGCCGTCATGCATGGTTATTGCAGTCACTTGATATTTTTGTGTCATCTTCTTTTCCTGTTTATTTGTTGTTGGAATGAGACAGCCTGGCGAAAAGTCGTGAGAGCGAATCCCACATTTCTTTTGACCAGGCGCTTATTGAGTCGATCATGGGCGCTAGGGCGCTCCATACACCTTGGCCCCAAACTAGTAGTTGTTTGAAGAAGCGTCCAGTTAATTGGCTCAGTCTTTCAATGTACGGACTGATTAAAGGTATTAACCAATTCCACATTGCCACTAACCGGCTGCTGATGGCGTGCCAGGCTTTCTTTGCTAGTGTGGCCGCGGCAGTTCTGACTCTTTCTAGCCAGTTCCAGACAGCGACAATGTGTGGCCAAAGCCAACCAATGACTCGCTGAATTTTGCTAACAACCCAGTTCCAGGTAGCAAGAATGCGTGGCCAAAGCCAATGAGCAAGTTGCTGAACTTTGGTAACAACCCAGTTCCAGGCGGTGTTGATTATGTTCGCTAGCCAGTTGTATAAAGCAACAATATGTGGCCAAACTAGGCGGGCAAGTTGCTCAACTTTGTCAGAAACCCAGTTCCAGACTGAAGTGACGATATTTGCTAGCCATCTGTAGAAGGAGACGATGTGTGGCCAGGCAAAGCGAATGAAACGCTGGGCTTTGTCGTGCAGCCAGTCCCAGGCACTTGTGATGATATTGTCTAGCCAGCGAAAGAGAGCGACAATATGAGGCCAAACATAGCGCAAAAAGCGCTTTACTTGGTCCCACATCCGCTGCCACAAGTCGATCACTTTGTTAGCAAGCCATTGCCAGAAAGAGGCAAAGCGCTGCCAGCACCAGCGGACAAAACGCCAGACACAGCGGGCTATGGGTTTGAGTACAGACTTGATAGCAGTCCAGAGGCTGTTCAGAACTTTCTTTAGCGGCCTGAGGATAATTATGTAGAACAGTGGGAAGAGGTGGCTGTATGTGAGCACCGTAATTAGCAGGCTCAGTGGTATTGCCAAAGGCCCGGTTAAGGGTAAGAGCAATGGAATACTTACAGCACCAGCAGCTAGTGCTGCTAGCGAACCGCTAACAGCGCACCAGTAGTGGCCTTCGTAGACTTCCTTGTGAAGGGGCTGTGCTGTGTTTTTCCAAAGTAAGTAAAAGACCATGAAAAAGGCCATTACACCTTTGATAATGAGCTCAATCAGCATCATTATTGGATTCTTTGATGAAGGTTTGTCTTCATTGTTCATTGAGGTTGTCTCCGCGGACGTTGTTTCTATGGTCGATTCCACTGCGATAGCTCTTCGGTAGCGCAGTTGGTGTGGTCAGTGCTGTTGTAATCTAGATCAGTTGATTTCCCGACTTTGCTAGAAGCTCTAGGGCAAAGGCTAGTTGATTGTCGTGAGGTGTACCAAGAACTATTTCTGGTTTGTCTTCGAGTTTGACGATGTGGTCTGGCACAATGCCATAACTTTCGCTAGAGTTGCCACCATCCCCAAGCCATCTGCCATTGGGGGTAAAGTAGCGCTGGTTTGTGACGCGCATTTGGGTGCCATTGGGCATAAGCAGTACCGCCTGAGCAATCCCTTTGCCGAAAGTGGTTTCACCGATGACGATTGCTCGTTTGTTGTCTTGCAGTGCGGCCGTAAACATTTCGGCAGCTGACATGCTTTCACTGTTGACCAGGATTGCTATTTCGCATTCTGCGGCAATGGCTTCCAGGCGCACTAGGAGTTTATTGGTGCGTTTACCACTGGCCTCGTCTTTGACAGTAATATTTAGGCCTGTGGGGCTAAGCGAGTAAACGCTTAACTCGTGGTTGCTGCTACTGATGCGCTCGCGGCATGAGACAAGCACACCATCTTTGATGAATAGGCTCGCCAATTGCAGCTGTACATCCATGTCTCCACCTGGGTTGTAGCGCAGGTCAATGATCAGCTTGTCGACAGCTAGTTTTTTTAGCGCTGTTATCATTTCGTTGGCTGTCTCAAGCTTGTAGAAATGTTCCAGGCGGATGTAGCCGACTGCCTGGCCCTGGATCGATTTGAGCAGCTGGTGTGTCACTACTTCTGTGTTGACAGTGCCAGCTGTAATGTGGATAGTGAGAATTTGGCGATTGCGCAGAATTACAATTTCAATCTTTTCTCCAGAACCGCAACGTAGTTTGTTAACTAAACCGGCTCTAGTAATGTTCTTAGCACTATCTCCGTTTATAGAAACGATGGCATCGCCATCTTGCATGCCTGCTTGCTGGGCGGGGCCACTGACCACTTGCATAAGCGGGTAGCCATTCTCATCGGTTCTAACCATGAAACCGTCTTCAGGGTCTTCTGCCAGGACGGCTCTTCCTGACGAGTCGAGCTTGACCTCGAACTGCACACCGACGCCGGTGAACTGCCCACTGGCGCGATCTTGTTCAGCCTTTACCTGGGCTGGCGAGAGCAGAATAGCGTACTTATCGCCAAGAGCTGCCAGCATTTGGTTGGCGAACTTGATGGCGTCTTCATCACTTTTTATCTGTTTATCAAATTTGTGTTCCCAGGTCTTCCAATCTTTCCAATCAGTGATGGTATAAGCTAGCTTTGATGCGGTTTCCCAGGTGCAGTGGTAAAGCTCGACTGCTGTCACTTGTTCTGTCAGTGGTCTTACTTTGCCGACTAGGTCAGCAAGAACTTGAGTAATTTTTGATACTGTGGGCGAAAAGCCAGAAATTAAGCGGGCAAAGGCGCTGGCCTTGCCCTTTGGGGGAGCACGGGGAGTTTTGATATTCATAAGTTTCATTTGCTAGTTGCGGCTGCAGTTGTATCAAAGGCGCTTAAAATGGCCTTTTGACTGGCAAGCAGCTCGGTGGGTAAGTGACTGCCTAGGCTGTCGAAGAATTCAGTTTGCGATGCTATTTCTTGCTGCCACTCATTAGCATCGATTTTGGTTAGTTGGGCAAATTGCTCATCGCTGAGAGATAGTTCGCTCAAATCTAGGTCTTGGCGCCGGGGGGCTAAACCAAGGGCAACTTTGGTGTGATTGTCACCAGTGGCATTGGTCACTCTTTCAAAGACCCATTTAAGCACCCGCAGGTTGTCGCTAAAGCCCGGCCATAAGAACTTCTTGTTGGCATCAAGACGAAACCAATTGACGGCAAAGATGGCTGGTGCTGTTGTCAGCGATTTTCCCGTTTTTAACCAGTGGCCGAAATAGTCGCCCATGTTGTAACCACAGAAGGGCTTCATCGCCATGGGATCGCGACGTACCAGACCGACTGCACCAACAGCCGCAGCGGTGGTCTCTGAGCCCAGGGTGGCAGCCAAATAGACACCATCTTCCCAGCTAGCTGCCTGGGTAACTAGAGGCACAGTGGTTGGTCTGCGGCCACCAAAGAGGAAAGCAGCAATTGGTACGCCTTTGGGGTTATCCCAGTCTGGGTCAAGCGAAGGACAGTTGGTCGCTGGTGCCGTGAATCTGGCATTGGGGTGAGCGGCTAGCCGACCACAGTCAGGAGTCCAGGGTTGTCCTTTCCAGTCGATGGCCGAAGCTGGTGCCTGCTCGGTCATGCCCTCCCACCAGACGTCGCCCTCGGCAGTGAGTGCCACATTGGTGAAGATGCAATTCTTGCTAAGAGCGGCCATGGCATTGGGATTGGTCTTTTCGGAAGTACCCGGTGCGACACCAAATAGCCCGGCTTCTGGATTGATGGCATAGAATTTGCCATCAGCACCAGGTTTGATCCAGGCGATGTCGTCACCAATAGTGGTGACTTTCCAGCCACTCAAAGCAGCCGGAGGCACCACCATGGCTAGATTGGTCTTGCCGCAGGCGCTAGGAAAGGCTGCGGCGATATAAATTTTCTCTCCCGCTGGTGATTCAAGGCCGACAATCAACATGTGCTCAGCAAGCCAGTTTTGCTTGTGGGCCATGGTAGAGGCGATGCGCAAAGCAAAGCACTTTTTACCGAGAAGAGCATTGCCGCCGTAGCCAGAGCCATAAGACCAGATTTCGCGGGTTTCAGGAAAGTGACAAATGTATTTGGTTTCATTACAGGGCCAGGCCACATCTTTCTCACCGGCAGCTAGCGGAGCGCCCACTGAGTGTAGACAGGGAACAAAATCACCGTCGGCACCGAGCACATCGAGAACGGCTTTACCCATGCGAGTCATGGTGCGCATGCTGACAACGACGTAGGGTGAATCGGTAATCTCCACACCGATGTGAGCAATTTCTGAGCCCAGGGGGCCCATGCTGAAGGGAATGACGTACATGGTGCGACCGGCCATGCTACCTTCAAATAATTTGGTCAATGTCGCTTTAGCTTCGTCAGGGGCAAGCCAGTTGTTGGTTGGCCCAGCGTCTTCTTTGTCAACTGAGCAAATGAAGGTGCGTTCTTCAACGCGCGCTACATCGTTTTCGCTAGAACGAGCTAAGAAGCTACCAGGTCGCTTTTCCGGGTTGAGCGCTGTGAGGGTACCAGCGCTAGTCATTTCGGCGCAAAGCTTGTCATACTCGCTCTGTGAGCCATCGCACCATCGAATTTTAGTGGGCTGGCAAAGAGCAGCTACTTGGTTTACCCAGGCGATAAGCTTGGCATTGCATGTGGGTACGGTCGAATTGTCTTGACTGACAATTTTCATCTTTTTTCCTTGAGAATTTCATAGGTTGGATTGTGTGAGCAGCCGAATAATAGTTAAGTGCCAAACAGGCCGCACTAGAGAACTAGTTTGGGAACACGATTGGAAGTGTTGATTGTTAGGCTTTTCGGATAGCTCAGTTTTGCAGGAAGAAGTAGACTTCTACCCTAGCAGGCTGGGTATTCCGCTCCCATACCCGCTCATATTCTTTCCTTAATCTCATCGCTGCAACAGCCATCCAGGCGAGTTCTTGTGCTCGTGCGATATGGCAGAACCAGGCCAAGGGCTGACTCTGTCTGAATTGCTCATTTTCTTGGCACGCTTTGGGAGGAGCAATTGAGTCTCCCTGAGCTGCGCTAACTAGAGTTTGTGGCCAATGGCGGTCTTAGAAGAGAAGCTCGGCGGGTCATTTACTTTGCTTTTGCCGGGTCAAGATTATGCATGAACGCCAACCGTTTTATGCGCTCAATATATTTTTCTTGATTACAGTTAAATTCTTCCTCTGTGCATTGTCTATCTAGTTCAGCGCTCCACATTTGCTCTAGTGCGGAAATGGCCTGGAAACGAACTTCTTCGTCTGGGTCAGATAGAGCTATGTGCATTAAAGCCAGTTGACCTTTTTCAAGCGGCTCTTGTGAGAGATAGAGATGGTTCAAGTTTTGTGCGCAGGCACGTCTTACTCTTACTCGCTTAGAACTCATAAGAGCTCTTAGCTGCTTTGTTTTCTCATTTAGGTCCTCGACTTCAATTCGATTGCCGCTGTTATTGTTTCCAGATAGGGTTTGGCACAACGACAACATTGCCCAGTTTGCAGATGAGGACAATGGTTTGTCAGACAGTAACAGGTCTTGAATGGCGCTGATGGCTTTATAATCACCCAGTGAAATCAAGGCATTGACGATCCAAATTTGGGCTGTTTCGTCAAGCTCATTCGAATCAAGTTTGGCTCTCAGTAAGGGTATTGTTTTGGTTTTTGGTAGTGCTATCAGCGTGCTATAAGCACGGGCGCGTGCATCGTCAGCATCTGAGCAATCATTGCTTGAGTAAATTACTTTGGTAAATTCCGAGTCTTTACCGTGCTTGGCTATCTCTCTTTTTATGAATGCCGCCATTGCACGATCGTATGATGGGTCCGAAGCAATCTGTCTGCCTACATTTAGGCTTGATTCGGGGCAACCGGCAATATCTACCATTTGTTTGAGAAGTATCAATTCAAGATCTTCGGGGTTTGGTTTGTTGGGAATTCCGCTCGATGATACGTATGGCAATGTTTCCAAATAAGCTCCATTAAGACAATCATATTTGCCGTCTGGCTGACGTTTTAAGAAGAAGATTCCCTTGTCGTCAGACCAACCGCTGTAAGTTGAAACCACAATTGATTGAAGATCTTGGTTCTTTGAATTTTTCAGAACGCGCTCTACAACTATGCGTGCAAGACGATCGCGTGACCTCGATTTTGACTTCGGGATAGATTTCAAACTGCCGCAAACTATCAATTCTGCCTCTTTCGTCGAGTCAGGGAGATTGGGAAGGGGATACCCTATGCAGAAAACTCTAGTAGGATTTTTCGACTTGGGCTGCGGGTCTGGCAGTTTGCATGCTTTTGAGAGCGCTGGTGAACCATCAACGAATTCGCTCATTTTTTTGTAATATTCAACTTGTTCATGACTATTCCATTCAAAGTCGCCATTGCAGACAGCTCTGACACCATAGGCTTTGGCTAAGCCCTGGCACGAGAAGAATAGGATTGTCTGATCGCGACTGCGCAATCCGGTCTGAGAAAGCACCTTTGCGGCCAGACTTGTTCCCAGTTTACTTAGTACAAAGGCTGACTGTCGGCGGATTGTGATATCAGACGATTTGAAGCCGTCTGCAATTAATTGTTGAGTTAAGGTGGATTTTTTAAGCCATTTTTCAATGTTGGGATAGTCTTCAAGTCTGAGCCCATATTCAATGATAGGAGACCAATTTCCGTGGCCGCCCAAGCAACCGTCAAGCGGGGTCAAGAATATTACTGGTAAAAGATTTGCATCACTGAAATTCTGTTTGGCAAACTGCTTTTCGATGGTCCTTAATTTTCCTACAATCTCGGCTTTCTTGGCCTGATACTGCTCAGGATTTGATGGAATGGTATTGTTATTGTACAGGTCAAGCTCTTCTGGGGTGAGCATCGTTAGCGGTGCAAAAAGGCAAATGGTAATTGCGCTCAGCAAAGTACAGGACACCCAGTATTGTCTAATTATTTGATGCATAAAAACCTCCGTCGGCCAAATTTAAATTGGCCGAACACAGCTTGCGCTGTCTGAGACAACGCCAGCGTTCGATTTAATTGTTGGGCTAGTAAGTTTGAACGACCCGGGAAAAGTCCGGGCAAGTACACAATAGATGAGCAGTGCGCGCAAGTCAAGTGGGCGCTTGCTTGAACTACTTCAACCCGTTTAAGTATCACTGATCATTCATAGCATCGCGCATCGAGACGATTACTATTTCTTGTAGCAGAGTTGCCAAAAAAAGGAAGACACTGAAAAAAAAAGAGGGCTCCATCCAGCGATGGAACCCAATGATGTAGACCCTTGTAGCTCCCTCAGGCGTAATCTATGGTTTGGTGCCTGGGGTCTTAAGTGTTGAGCAGCTCATTGGCGTGGTTCCAACGTTCGTTTGTGGGCACCGAGAGCAGCTCATCGAGGTGAATGTTTAGCAATTGCCAGTAGCCTGCATTGACCTCATCTTCCAGTTGTTCTGGTGTCCAACCGGCGTAGCCGCAGAGTGCAAGACAAGCTCCATTGGCAGTAGCCTGCAAATGGTCTGCAACTGGTTTCATTTCGCTGGGGTTCTTATCGTCAGAGATGATCGGTACAAAGTAGTAGCCGCTTTCACCTATAGCGTGTTGGGCCGTGATTTCATTTACTTTGTCCAGCCAAATCAATGGCGTTTCCATTGGTCCGCCTTTGCTCAGCCAGCCGTCTTCAACGGAGCCTGCGATATTGAATCCGAAGGCTTTCTCTCTATCAAGCACGGCTAAGAAGATCACCGAGTGTTTAAAGTCCGGGTCTGCTTCTAGCATTTCGCTAGCGACGAGGACGATTCCTGCTTTTAGCTTGTTGTTCATGCTTTTACCTCACGATAAAGCAAAGACCAGTTCTCGATTGATAGCTGGTCTTCATGATTGAAAAAATTGTTTAGTGGTCGCCGATTTCACCTGATTGTGCCAAGCGCGACTGGCTAATCACAAGGTACGTGCCGCTTGCACCGTGAGGGTCAACTGAAAAGCTCCACTGCAAGTTGTCTGTGCGCAGTTGTGAAGCTGCTTTGGCGGCATCTTCTTGCGAAACACCCGAGAGCCAAATCTGGCAATCTTTGCCTCTGAATTGCTGTTCTACCGTTTTTAAAATAGC
The DNA here is from genome assembly GCA_913063055.1 of uncultured bacterium. Taxonomy (GTDB): domain Bacteria; phylum Cyanobacteriota; class Vampirovibrionia; order Obscuribacterales; family Obscuribacteraceae. Next base: position 8,133 of record CAJXZK010000023.1, on the reverse strand, counting down.
GGCAACAGTGGCTTGGTCTTTTTCTTTTTGTAATTTGTCTAAGTTCATGAGATTCCTTGGTGTGAGTTGGTTGTTGTGCCTGGCTACAGCTTGTTAGGCTGCGCATCTTTGCACCGCTGACAGGCTAGTTTGATGACTAGCAAGCAGGGTGAAAAACTCTTCTGCTTGGGCGCAGATTGTCTCAGTACTGACTTGTTTGTAAATCAAATCGACTGAAAAACTACGAGCATATGCTGCCCAGCCGAAAGCTCTAGCAGCTGCTGCGGCGGCACAAGTTTGCAGTGCCCATTGTTTCTTTTCAGTGGCGGAGGCCATGGCAAAAGCATAGGCAGCAATGAGAGCCGCTACTGCTTCTTCTTCTCTATCTACCGCTTTGGCTGAGCTGATCGTGTTGCGAACTTTTGCGGCGATGGCCAACCAACCTTTCTTGTCGTGGCAGTTATGGGCGGCCATATCGGCAATTTCTTCTATTACTCGAACTTCGTTGGCGGCAAATTTTGCCGCTCCGAAGAATGAATCAACTAATTGCCAGACGCCAAATTCGTTCCACACAGAAAGCCAGGCTTCCGGTATTGCTATGTTGCTTTGGTCGAACTGACGGACGGGGCAGACAAGATTTTTGATGGTTGATAGGTTGTCTGAGATTTGTTTAGTTAAACGTTTCATACAATGTCTCCATTAATAGAGAAAGTAAAAATGTGATCTTCAGTTTTATTTGCTGCAAGATCGAACTTGGTTTTTTATCAATAGAATTTGAACTTACAACCACCCGGGGGCCTTCTTGGAAGGCGCCCCAGGCAGAAGCAGTATCGCCATTGGTAGCACATGCTTCTTTGATAACGCGCACGAAGCAATCTTGCTTTCTTGCGCTGAGACCCCAGGCTGTGCTTTTTACACAGGCGCCAATGAGCACTCCTGTAACTCGAAAAAACTGATCGGGTAGTTTTGTGGCCTGACAGATTTCGAGCACTTGCTGCGAGCCGTCGTCGCCTTCCTTTTGTACAATTTTCAAGCGGTCGTACTGGCCGTCAAGCAATTCCATAATTGCTTTGATTGTTGGCCCATAAGCCCAGGGCTTAACTTCGACAATAACGATGCCCCAGTTTTGTGTTTTGGCCAGCTTAATCTGCTCCACAACGGCGGCAATGAATGGCGGGGTGGCGCAGTGAGCCAGAAATGGCTCTTGCATGTCGATGATTACAAGGGTGACTCCTCCGCTCTCAAGCTCGAGAGCTGTTGGTTGCTGTTTCATGTTAATGGACCTCTTGGCCCGATTATTTTTTAGTTACTTCTGGTCTTGGATGAAATGGGCATTTGAACACAGTGCCCGCCGGGTGAGCTTTGCCTGAGTAGACCTGGGCTTCACCGCCAGTGGTGCTGCCGTCTAGCGGAAGCGACGGGTTGAGGGAGCCTTGAAAGAGGGTGTCCCGGGTGCGTACAACCTCAGAAAAACGCGCTAATTTATGGTTTTCTTTGAGATTGCGAATCTGCGACTCTGGGTTGAAAACCAGTACTGTAAAACCAAAACGTCTGGCCAGGCGTGAGGCACCAGGGTGCATGCCCACGACAAAAAAGGCTTCGCCATTAAATGAGAAGGCGAAGGTCGGGTCTTCAGGGTTAGGCGAATAGTGCGGGTCCCAGTGGTCGATGTCGTGGTCGTGCAGCAGTTGTAGGTGCTTCCAGAGCAATGATTCGAATTGCTCTTCGGTGGTAAGTTGTGGATGCTTGAAGATTGCTACGAATGTATTGTAGCGACCGATTTTTTGATATTCTCCTACAAACCTTTTGAGATCACGACCCATGGCAGCTACTGAGCTGAGGTGGGCGAGATGTTTATAGAAACCCAGTCGGTAAGTACCCTCGGTAAAGGCTGCTCGTGCCCCGATGCAAGGATAGTACTCTCCTAAGATAAAGGCTCTGAGCATGTCGTGAGCGGCTTCTCCCAGTGGTGGAATCAGGGCATCATTTTTGTCAGGCCAGAGCTTGTCTGGTGGAATCACCCGCAGAACTTTTGGGCCATGGGGATTGTCGTGCTCGCCTGGTTTTTCAATGCCAGAGTAACAACTATAGGCCTGTGCTTCGAAACGCTCAAACAGGTCGTTTGACTGGTTATCTAGTAGCTCGGGCAGATGCATTTTGAATAGCTCGGCCCGTTCATCTTCATCTGGTACTTTGGTATGTGTCACTGTAAATACTCCTGTTTAATGGAGAAGAAGGGCTTTCATCAGTTCTACTTCTTTGTCCAAGTCTCCTGATTTAGCCATCTCTTTAAGTTTGTCTGGCATCAGCGCGGGATAGCTGCAGTGCTGCGCAGCAATCAGAGTTTGCATGGCTCTTTGCCGTAAGATCGAACTGCTTGCTTGCCAGACTTGAAGAGTGGCGAGCACTGAGGTTTGACCTGAGCCTTTCACTTCTTTTACAAGAAAGCTGTAGTCACGGCTGGAGTAATTGGCGGTTGTGACCATTACTTGTTCTAGCTCTGCGGGGGCTATGGTAATACCAGCACGAGCGAACAGTTCCGATACATACACTTGGCGCTCCTCACCTTCTAAATCGAAGATTGGAATTTGAATAGGGGCGCGACTTTTGATGTCCGGGTCAAGCTCATCGGGACGAGAAGTACCAAGGGCCCACAGTACTTTTCCGAATAGAGTGGGGTCACCCATCATTTTGATGATGTTGCCAGCCAGTCGTTTTTCGGTTTCGTGGGTGCCGCTTTTGTGTACCGATCCCATTTGGGTGTGGGCTTCGTCGACTAAAATGAGTATTTTGCCGTAGGTTTTTAGCCGCAGTCTGAGCTTTTCAAAGAAAGTATCGGTTTGGCCAAAATACATGCCGCGTAGGCCAGTCAGTTCAATTACCACTCGTCCTGATTCGGCGGCGTAGGCTTCGAGCTGATAGGTTTTGCCTGCACCGTTAGCACCAGACACAAGAATGGCCGGTACTGCGGTGTCTTTCTTCTCGCAGCGACCAAAGATGTTTCTTATGATGGCACCGGTTTGGGCGTAGCCAACAATGTCTTTGGGGCTATGTTCGGGCATCTTAATTTCGATGATGTCGCCTAGATCGGCCTTCATTACAGTGTTGATTTGGGCCAGAACCTCTTTTCTGCTGATGGCTGTAGCGCTACGTTGGGCCTTTTCTAGCAGGTCGTACAGTGCAGTTAGAGTCAGCCCGGCGGTATCCTCAATAAAGGCATCCAGGCTGGGGGTGAAGTTGATCTGACTGCTTTTTCCAGCAGTAAAGCTGTTGATATAGCTTGCTCTGCGCTCTTTGTCGGGCAGCTCAATTTCAATGCTTTGTACCGATGGTTGAGCGAGGATACGACTGTTGACTTCGCTTCTGGTGTCAGCAATCAGCAACAGTAGATTGCCGCTTTCTTTAAACCATTGCGACTCGATTAAGTTGAGGAAGGTCACTAGCCGCTGTCTATCAATTTCAGAAAGCTTGTCGAAATCACCAGCGGGAAAGAGCGAGCCAGCGAAGCGAATAATCGTGCAAACTGGTTTAGCAGATTTTTTCAAATCTACTTTTACTTTCTTCACCGCTTGCAGTATTTCGTGCATGTGCACCAGAGCCGGTAATGGGCTGTGCCTGGTGGCAGCCATTTTGCGTTGGATATCGCCGACTTTTTCGTCGTCATAAATGGCTGCAGCGTCTGCTTTGTTGATTGTCTCTTGCAGCAACTTAAGATCATCGCTCAGATAGCCACCTAGACCAGTTGATATGTCTAGGCGCAGAACAGTGAAAATTTCGCTGAGGTAGTGGTATAGAGCAAAACCAAGATCAACGAAACGTTCTGCTTTCTTCGAGTAGAAGAGATCGTGAGTGTTGCCGGTTAGTAGCATGACGCTCTTGCCCCGATCAGAATAAGCGGCACTGACTTCATTGATAAATTGTGGCCGGGCTATGGTGCTGTCGGCTGATGCCGCTGTGGTCTCGCTCATGACTGCTCCTGCTTGGCGGTCGCTGTGTGATCGCTATTTCTGTTAGTGATGGCATCGGGATGCGAAAGATCGAAGTCGGCCATGGGTAGAATGGCTTTGGATAAGCCCATTGTGTTGATGGTGTCTACCAAATCTATGAATTCTTTTTGTCTGGCAAAGGTAGTAGGCATGATGTCGCCACCCATTACTTTGCGGTCTACCACGATTTTGGCACCCACCGCTGCTTCTCCATTTGGCCCACTCCAGTATTGCGACAGGCAAATCAATCGAGTACCGAGCTTTACGGCTTCTTCCAGATCGTGGGTAACAAAAAATATGGTTAAACCATACTTCTTCCACTGGTCATGAATGAAGTCTTGCATTACCTTGCGACGGTTGCTATCCAGGGCTCCAAAGGGTTCGTCCATCAGTAATATCTGCGGGCGCATGATCACCGATTGAGCGATAGCGACACGTTGTCGCATGCCACCAGATAATTCGCCAGGATATTTGTCGCCATCAGCAGCAGTTAAGCCAATATCGAGTAAGAGTTCTCCTGCTGCTCTTCTTGCTTCTTTGCGTACTTTGAAATAGTGCAACCATTTGAGTGCGCGACAGAAGGCCAGCGGCTCCGCGAGAGCTTTCTCTTGTTCTGTCGCTGCCCCTTTGACCCTCCTGGTAATGGCAGTAAATAGAGGTAGCAATAGTGAATCAAAAATGCTCTCAAGCAGCAGCAAAGGCGAAACAAGCAGCTTTTCGATGACAGTGGTTTGTTCTAACATCAAGCCCAGAGCAATATTGTCTAGTACTGTTAGATGTTTGAATAAGGTGTAGGTTTGATAGACGATGCCTCTGTCTCTGTCTACTCGTTCAACCTGCTTTCCGGCCACTGTTACTGTGCCAGACGTCGGTTTAGCTGAACCAAGAATCAAGCTGAGCATGGTTGATTTACCACAGCCTGAGGCACCAACCACTGTGACAAATTCTCCTTTGCTCACATGCAAGTCGATGTCGTTAAGAATCACCTGCTGGCCATGGTCTTTGGGGTAGCTGACTGTGATTGACTGAGCGTCAATTAGGTAGTCAGAGGGTGCTGCTGGTGTTGTATCTGTTGTCGGTTCTAAGTTAGTCATTACTTGGCTCCTTCTTCGCCAGGGCATTGGCGCTCTAACCACTGGAAGAGAAAATCCAGCAGGAACATAAATAGTGTGGCGAGCAGCACATAGGGAACGATTACATCCATAGAAGCTGTGCGCTTTAGTAAATAGACGCGATAGCCAATGCCGTGCAAAGCGGCAATGGTCTCGCCAGCAATGACATAGCCCCAGGCCGACTTGAAGTTCGAGCGCAAGGCACCAATCATTTTCGGTAAGATTTGGGGAAAGAGAATGCGCCAGGCAATTTCACTTTCTGAAGCACCAAGAGTCTGGGCCTTGAATATCTGCTCGTGAGGAATTTCTTTGATGCGGGTGTGAGCCTCTAAAATTAAACCAGGCATTACACCAAGCACTATCAGAGCTGTTTTTGATTCTTCGCCCACGCCTAAGACAATTACCAGTACAGGTAAGAGCAGCAGTGGTGGCACCTTGTCGGCGAAGACAAAGAAGCGGTAAAGCAGAGCTTCAGCGATGGGAAAAGTGCCCATGTACAGCCCTACGATTACACCAAGAGAAACTATGGCCAGACCAATGCCAAAGCGTTGCATCGAGGCTAAGGCATCTAGTACCAAACGCACTTCGTGATTGCGGTCTGGCGTGGCCGAACGTAGCAGGCCGTCAAACATTTCGCCTGGTAGCGGCATTAGTTTAGAAGCAGCTACTTCGATGTCAGGAAAGTTGGTCTCGATATAGCGCAGATAGTGGGCGCCCCAGAGCCAGGCGGCGATTAGTAAGACAAATGGCAGCAGCCCAAGTATCCACTTGGTCCGCTGTGAAATTTTTGAATCGGAGCGAAAAACAGTTGCCATAGAAGTTCCATAGATTTAGTTGAAAGAGGTCCAACCAGTGGGTTGGTTGTGACATTCGGGGCTTTAAAGGCAAAATAGAATTAGAGATAAAAAGTCGAGAGGCCTAGGCTGAACGATATTCAGCTTTGACCTCTCTTTTACCACTAGCTTTTAATTACATTGAAGCCTTAGCGTTTCAGCTTGCCGTCTTTTGCTTCTTGCATGAAGTCGACAGTGTAGTGAATCAAGGTGTTGTTTTTGTCACCTTGAACAGTACCGTCAGGGTAGTCAATGCCGACTGCATCCACTGATGTGATTTTTTCATCCATCATGCCGCAGCTGAAGGTGACCTGGCGAACTTTAGCGTTTTTGTCTTGCATGTCTTTTGATGCAGCAAATGTAATGGCGGCATCGGGGGTGTAGAACATTGCTGTGGTTTTAAGCTGACCATTGAATTCAGTGGGGGAGACTACAGACAATCTAGCCATGTCCGCCATTGCTTCGTTAGCTGCTTTACCGCGATTGGTCATAGTGGCAGCTACTTCATACCAGATGCCAGTCAGGGCACGACCAAAGTCAGGATTGGCTTTGATGGTTTTTGTGTCAACCACTAGTAAGTCTTGTACTTCACCAGGAATTTTACTGGAGTCGAAAACAGTCTTGATGCCGCGTGTGCTGGCCAGACCCATTGCCATCGGATTCCAGGTCACCACTACTTTTTGCGATTTGTCAGCAATGAAGTTTTGCTGAATGTCGCGGTCTGATGTATTGACGATAGCAACATCTGAGGACGAAAGATTGACACTTTCTAGGGCGCGACAGGCTAAATAGAGCGACACTGATTTGTCTAGCAGATAGACATTTTGCCCTTTGACTTCGTTCAGCGTCAGGCCTCTGGTCAACATTTTGTCGTTGCCGTTTGAGAAGTCGCCAACCACTATTACTGTGCTCTCTTTGCCAACTGTGGCTGAGGCAGTCAGTAAGTCAATGTTGGTAACTACCAATGCCTGAGCTTTACTGGCAATATAAGTATCGATACTCGGGCCGTAGTCCATTGGCTCTAATTTGATGTCCATACAGTAGGCATCGCCCCATTTTTTCAACAGGCCTTGCTCTTGAGCGTAATACCAGGGCATCCAACCTGTGTAGATTGATACGGCCAGCGTAAATTGCTTGCGCTCTGTGCATTGTTTAGGTGCAGCTTGAGTTTCATCGGCGCTGGCGGTAGTAGTAAAAGCCATAGCTGAAAGGGCTAACAGAGCAGAGAAGGTCAGAGCCAGTTTGTTTTTTACGTTGCTTTTCATTTGTGATTCCTGAGTGGATGTTGTCGAGGTTACGGCTGGAGCTAGCCCCAGCCGTTGGTGCAAATTGCTGTGTTCTAATTGCGTGAGGCTAATTAGATTTTTGGGCGTTCTTCTGTTACCACTTGGGTGGTGCCAGTAGCGCTTGCTTTTTCGGCTTGTTTGGCTTGTACCAGAGCGGCGAAGTCTTGATCAGCACTTTCACCTTCGGCTGCTTTGAGATATTCGTCGTGCTCCAGCGCTTTGTCTTGGCCAGCTAATTTGCCTACCACTTTGGCTTTTGCTGCCAGTTCTTGGTCAGCTTTCAGCACTGCGTCCAGCGGGCTTTCTTGGGCACGAGTAAGGATGCCATCCAGACGTTCTTGGGCTTTGATAAAGGCCTGGTTGCTGACATAGTTAGCAATCGAATCGGCTTTGTCAGCAGGCAGGCTGGCAATCCGCTCTTTCATTTTGGCTAACTGACGTTCCAGATTTTTGAAGCTGGCTTGCTGTGCTTCAATTTCTGATTGCAGTGCTGCTTCTTGTTCTTCCAGCCGTTTTACTTTTGCTTGATATTCCTTGCCGGCATTTTGAGCCTTTTCCATTTTCTCAGCATCATTATCCTTTTGGGCCTGAGTGAAGACATTGACGGCACCGTCAAGAGCTTTCTGTGCTTCTTGACGTTGCTTTTTCATGGTTTCGAGGCGGCCGGTTTTTTGTTCTACAGCCAGTTCAGCCTCGCTTAAGGCCGAAAGAAACTCGTTGTAGTCGGTCACAAGGCGATCGCGTTCGATGTCGAAGGCGGCAGCACGACCAGCTGCGTCTTTAGTAAATACGGCGTCGCCGGCGTTCTGCACTTTTGCGCCTTGACGCAAGTTTTGAAAAGTAATGAAGCGCCAAATTGCTGCGAAAATGTTCATGATGTGTCCTAGGTTTGTGATTGATGGATTGGTTTTTAATGGAACAGAAGGCAATAGATTGC
>CAJXZK010000022.1 GCA_913063055.1 uncultured bacterium | reverse complement strand
GAAATAGAGAGGGCGACTTTGGCTCTTCAATTGTCTTCAAAAGGGCATTAGCCGCTGGTCTATGGAAAGCAGCTTCATTGGCTTCTTCAACAATTACAACCCGGACATAATTAGAGGTGCGTGCCAGCTCCTCCGAAAGATTGCGGGCAGCCTCAACCGGTATCTTGCCGCTCTTGCCAGCTTCAGCCGAGAGCACAAACCAGGCCTTGGGATGCTCGTCCTGGAAAAGCCAGCGGCAATTCTGACAAGCATTCGCCAAACCTTTCAAAACCGGTTCGGCAAGCTCGGTCAAAGCCGAGCCGTCTTCGTCTACAGAACTAGCCTGCCAGGGCAGCATACAAGCCCCCTGAGTAAGCTTATCTTCTCTGCTGCAATTGAGATGAGCGGCCAGCTGCCTGGCAATCAACCACTTGTCTTGGTGAGCACGTCCGGTGAGAAGTAGAGCATGAGCCAGGCGCCCTTGTTCAATGCCGTTAGCCAGCAATCGAGTAGCCACAGCTTGTCTTTCAGTCAAATCGGCAGAAAAGAGGTTTTGCATGTAAGTAATATTAACGTGTATTGACCCCGAAAAAATTGACAGCTCTTGGCGAGTCGAATACACTATCTCCGGTCAAAAAAAACGTGCATGGGAAAGTGCTGACTACTGAGATCAGGTCCCTGTGCCCTTTTGCGAAAGCCCGTCTGGCGAAGATTCCTTTTATTAAGGTTTACTCAAGAGAAAGGCGCGCAAAGCAATTCTTTGCTGACCATTTCACTTGGCTTTCTGGAGAGTAACCCTTGGCTAACGTAGTTGTCGTCGGAGCGCAGTTCGGAGATGAAGGTAAGGCAAAAGTAACAGACCTTTTGGCCAATAATGCCGATATCGTAGTGCGCTACCAGGGTGGGGCCAACGCTGGTCACACTGTGGTGGTAGGAAAAGAAACCTACAAATTCCACCTTATTCCTTCCGGAATTCTGTATCCCGGAAAAATCTGTGTGCTCGGACCTGGCATGGTAATCGACCCCAAGGCGTTCATAAGCGAAGTAAAGTCTTTGACTGATCGCGGCCTCGATGACTCTCGCTTAAAAGTTTCGGCTTCAGCCCACGTCACGATGCCCTACCACTTGGCTCTAGATGCAGCTGAAGAAGAAAGCCGTGGCGATAACAAAATTGGTACCACCAAGCGTGGTATCGGACCAACCTATGCCGACAAGTGCGCTCGCTCCGGCATCCGCATGGAAGACTTACTCGACCGCGAAGTGCTCAAAGAAAAGTTAGAGTGGATGGTACCGCGCAAGAACCTGCTGCTAGAGCGTATGTACAATCACCCACCGTTCAATACAGACGAAATTTTGGAAGAGTATGCCTCTTACGGCGAACAAATGCGCAAATACGTTTGCGACACATCGCAATTGATCTTTGAAGCCGTCAACAACAAGAAGAACATTCTTTTTGAAGGTGCTCAGGGGACAATGCTCGACCTCGATCACGGTAGTTACCCATTCGTAACGAGCTCTAGCCCAACAGCCGGCGGAGCCTGTATCGGCGCTGGTATCGGCCCAACAATCATCGACCGCGTCATCGGCATATCAAAAGCATTTATGACTCGTGTTGGTGAAGGTCCATTCCCTACAGAGCAAGACGGCGAAGAAGGCGAAATGCTTCGCCAAACAGGCAAGCCATGGGCCGAAGTTGGCGTCACCACTGGCCGCCCAAGACGCTGCGGCTGGTTCGATACCGTAATTGGCCGCTATGCAGTGCGCGTCAACGGCCTCGACTGCCTGGCTATCACCAAGCTCGATGTCATGGACGAATTTGACGAAATCAAGATTTGCGTTGCCTACAAGGACAAGAAAGACGGCAGTATCCACAAAGAATTGCCATCAATCGGTTCTCAATTCAAGCGCATGGAGCCTGTGTACAAAGTTTTCCCAGGCTGGAAAAAACCAACATACAAAATCACAAGCTTCGAAGAATTGCCTGCTGAAGCTAAACGCTATCTAGACTTCATCGCCGAAGAACTAGACTGCCCAGTGGCCATTGTTTCTGTTGGTCCAACCCGCGACAAGACTGTGGTTATCGAAGATCCAATTCACGGACCGAAGCGCGTGCTTTCCAAAGCAGTGGTGCAATAAGGTCTCTTATTGGGCAGCGTATGAAGTATTGGGCGTAAGCAAATCGCTTACGCCCTCTTCGTCTTTAATCGGTCCGAGGGGCAAGTTTAAGATCCGACGGATAAAATTCCTCAGATTGAGAGCCAAATCCCCCTGTTTCACAAGGCAGCGATCAAGTCCAGCTTGAGCCGAAGCGCTGTCTGGCAATATAGTAAGAATCTTGCGGTAGCAAACCCGAGCATCCATATACTCGTGCAAGTAAAACTCATCAAGATGCGCCAGGCGCTCCAGGGTATCCAAAGACTGGGGCTCTCGCAGCAAAATAGATAGAAGGACGCTCCTCGCCCGTTCATAATCTCTGTTGGCAATATAGAGATCAACCAGCTCTAGCTGCCAAGCTTGCTCTGCTGGGCGAGCCTCAACGGCCTTTACAAGCAAGTCAATGGCTTTCTTATTCTCGCCAAAGGCCTGGGCAACACTGGCGAGGGCATGGTCAACCTCAGGGTCATTAGGAAAGCGCTGAGCCAGCGCATCAGCCTGGACCTTTGCTTGCTTCACTGATTGCTCCGCCAGCAAAGCAGAGACCAAGGCCAATCGAGCGTCACGAGAGCTGGGGTCGAGCTGTACCGCACGGCGGGCTAACTCAACGGCAAGTTCGGTTGAAAGATTTTCGAGATGGAGCTTGGAAAGGGCAACCCATGGTTCAAGCAGCAGGGGCTTGGCTCGTCTTGTTTTTTCGTATTGCATGATAGCGAAGGCAGAAAGACCCATTTTTTGATAGAGCCGCGCAGCGCTGAGCGCCACGGTACTATCTTCTGGATAGACACTCAGCAGGGTCTCTATCTTTGAACGAGCGGCCAGGAGAGAGCCATCAGCGATGAGGCGATCAACAACCTTGATGGAGTTAGCCAAAGAAGCTTGATTACTGGGCAGGGGCCCTTGCGCCGCAGCAAAGTAATTGGGCCAAAGTGGCGCTAGCGACGACTCATAAATAAAGGCGACGATGGGAAGTATTAAAATTAGTCTTTTCGATTTCAAGTGAATAACCACACCGGGCATGGTACCAGAGTAACAGACTGTTCTAAGAACAAAAATGCTAGGATTAATTCAGTTATCAGCAACTAGCGAAAATGTCAAAAACTAATAATTGGACATCAGTCGGCTCACTCTGGCTATCAACCTTCGCAGCTAGCTTGCTAATCAGCGCCTATATTCTCATACTAGCTTGGTTCAACATCGGCAGCGTCGCTTCTGACCCACTAGAACAAGCAGCTGAACAGGCCTGTGAAAATCTTATCAGTACTACTGTTTTCGATTCAGCCTTTGGCAGAATTGGTATTTGCGACTTGCACGAGGAAAGCACGGCAAAGACTCGAAGCTTGAATACAATTCTATCTCTGGTGCGTCAAGGCATTTGGAGCAGTGAACAATACCATCTGCCCGCCATGCAGCAACTAGCGAAAAGCGATCTCGCTCTTTTGCGCAAGCTGCAGGAAGAATTGAGAAGCAAACTAGTCAATGAAATTAGCGAAAACGGCCCAACCTATAACCAAGTTCATAGAATCCTAAGCCGCAGTGCCCACCCTGGCAGCCGTTTGACTTTTATGGCAATAGAGCTTGGTGCCATAGACAATCATAAAGAAGGCTGTTTCGATAGCGACATTGAAGCCAGACCAGACGAACAAAAAGCAGCCTATGTGAGAGCTGGCAAGTTACTGGCGATGACACCTGTGGCGGTGCCATTTTCAACGCCTATATTTCTTCACCAACAGGCGAGCAAAGCAACAATCGTTACTCCAAGCAATTTCATTGCCTGCAAAAACGCAGTGCCAACAGCAATCCTAATAACAGCAGAATACGAAAGCAAAGCAAAAATAAAAAAGCGTAGTCAAATTTGCGTAATTTGCGGAGACCTTGGTCGCTCCGGGCGTCTCAAAAATAGACAGGTCAGCCTGGCGAAGAACAAGTCAAAAGATTCAACATGCTTAGCTCTGAGCTTCCCTCAGGGAAGACCACTATTTTTCAATTCGCTGGCCGATTTATTGAGAAGCACAAAATTTGACAGCCGCGGGCAGTGGCAGCAGGTAGCCAGTGGTTCAATCCCTGGCTCCGGCAGGTTAGCACCACCTGTGTCACCAATACTTATGGACATGGATAGCCGAGATGCGCTCGGCATTGCACTGTATCATTGGCTCAGACAACTGAATCAGCCAGTATCACCTAGTAGTTTGACACATACAATTGAATACCAATGGACCAAGCCAAAATTCCAGAAGGCATTGAAACCCCGAATTGAGCCTGATAGTGATGGCGCCCTTGAGATTAATCAAGAAAATCTTGCTTGGCAAACTCCAATCAATAGCTGCCTTGCATCGGATAGTGATGCCAGAGTCATTGCCTTTCTCCACCAAACAGCGCCACAAGAAGTCGGGCAGAAGGCTCTGGCTGCCAGCTTTGCTGCCGCTCCGCTCAACTACCCCACCTCCGCTATGCCATTGATAGTCAACGACCAAGGTAACGCCGTCACAGCAGGCCGACAGCACTTCGATCGACAGCTAACAATTGACTTACTGACAGAAATTTATGGCACCAATCTTAGTGCCCAAGAAACTATTGCTACAGCGCAACTGTCAGAAATAAACGCTTTTAAAGCCCTACGCCAATCACGCAATCGCCTGGTTCTCATTCAAGCCGATCTCGCCTCACTGCGAGATCGTGTTCGGCAAGAGAACGACCCAACAAAAGAAAAATTTCTCAAATCAGAGATCTCCGCAATGGAGACTAGCCTGAGCTATGAGCAAGCAGATCAAAAACATTTTTCCACAACACTTACCTTAGCCCACACAGCAAAACTAAACGGCCTATCGGTGGCGCAACAATCATACGACCTGTGCAGTCGCCTGCTCAAGGTTTGTCGCAACGGCATCAATCGCCTTGATGACATTCCGGGAGCATTTTTGCTGGGAAAACGTTTTATATTCAAGCCGCAGCTAGTAGCCCTATCCGAAGGAGAGATTGCTAGTAGCACCAACTCCACTGCTAGCAACAATAATAGCGGCACCATTCGCTCACCCTGGCTCTCAGCCAATCTCAAGATCTTCGGGAAAGTGCAAGAAATTACAGATCAGCCCGATACTAAAATCATGGCGGAAGGCCGGACAATTTCAGAAAGACTAGCAGAGGAAGCCCCAAGTCTGCCGGCTATACCCGAAACTATCATCTATGACTCGAGCCTGTTGCTAAAGGCAGAGGATCGACTACCAAACGAAAGCGAAAAGAAAACAGCTCCGACTAGTCTCCTCTCAGGCCCCCCATTAAGCCTTTCTGAATACCCGTTTAAAGGCCTACCAGTAGGAGAGAAGCAACTAATCTACTATGCACAAAAAGCCTTAAACAGCGGCGAGAAAATGGTTATGTGGTCCACTCTCGTGCGTGACTACGTCGCTTATCAAGATCAAGGCGAGCAGCAATCAAATGGAAGAATTGGCCTGGCTGTCTCTTCCAACACCCGCGGCTGGTTTAGCCGCAACGAACAGGATGACCCCAAACTGGCCTGTGAATGGCAGCTGCGAGCCCCCATTGTCATCCTAGATCAGCAAATGAAAGATGCTTTAAAAGGAGCAACGCTGACCAATCCGAAGACTGGTCAGCGTATGCCATTGGTGCCACCTATTGGCCCTAACTTGATGTAGCGGCCCTAGCCGTCAGCGCGCTTGTTCTTTTTCTTCTTCGAACCAGAAGCGTCACCATTACCCTCATTGTCATGGTTATGATTATCTTCGCCTTCTTCGGCTTGATCATCGCCAATATGCTCGGGCTGGGTAATGCCGGCATGTTCTTCAACCAGGGCTAGACGCTCGAGCAATTGCTCATACTGTTCCATGGTGACGAAGCCGAACTCTTTGGCCGCCTTCTTCATTGTTTTAGATACCTTGGCAGAAACCTGCTTCTCGATATCTTCAGTGCGCTTGACAGCCTCGTCTTTGAATCCCTTTAGAAAGGATTCAGCAGACTCGGTTTTTACTTTGCCTTTTTCTTCGAGATCATCGATTAATTCCTGACCCACTTTGACAAGGTCTTGCATGGCATCTTTCAGAGCATCTTTTACGCGATCAACGCTCGATGTTGCTCCGACACCGGTTAATACAGCTTTTTTCAGTAGTTTGGTACGGTCGCTCATTTATAACTCCTGAGATGGAAATTGTTCTTGGTTAGCTTGCTGCCTGCCACCTATTGTATTGAACCTGAACGCCAGCATGATTTTCTTCACAAAGATCTCAAGATAGACCGTTACAAAAGAAGCCTCGCTTCAGGCTTAATCTTCACCCTTAGAGTAGTCAATGCCAGTAAAATAGGTGCTCGAGCAAGGCATAAGATCAAGCAAGAAATTAAACTTGACTTGAGCAGTTAGCAAAGAAGGAGCGGCAGGTAGCAGCGGTGAGAAGAGAAAAGAAAAGAAGATTCGAAATAGTCTCAAAAATAGCCAGACCGGCGATCTTGTTAGCGGTTTTATTAGCGGCCCAGATCACACCACTGAGTCCGCAACTAGCTGCATTTCAACAAGCTGCATATTCTCAAAACGTTGCCCAGGGTCTCGCCGCCAAACCTAAACTAGTTGTTCTAATGGTTGCCGACCAGCTCTCATATAACAGCTTGATGCGCTTCCAAGATAAGCTATCTGGCGGAGGCATTCGCTATCTTAGTGAGTCTGGCGCAAATTATACAAACTGTCGTTACATGCAAGCCACTACTCAAGGGGCCTGCGGTGATGCCACAATCGCAACCGGTGCCAGCCCATGGGCAACGGGAATCGTTGCCGATCAATGGTTTGATCGCCGCAAAAACAAAGCTATTTCAGCCGTGGCAGATGATTCTGCCCCCTTGACCGGGGCCAATAGTGGCGGTGCCAGCTCCAAGTTCTTGCAAGGAACGACCATTGGCGATCAAATGAAGCTTGCCACAAATGGCCGCAGTAAAGTCTTCTCTCTTGCAGTGAGAGACTCACAGGCATTGTTGCTAGGTGGCCGTCTCGCCAACATGGCAATTTGGTTTGATACCCGCACTGGTAACTTCGTCTCTTCCGCTCAATATAGCCGCGATTTGCCCACATGGGTAAAGGGATTCAACGATCTGCGCCAAGCTGAAAAATATGTCGCTAAACCATGGCAGAGACTCCTTCCGGAAACGGCCTATGGTGCATCCAGCAGAGATGACTATACTAACGAACGGGCCTTGCCATCAGACGGAAAAGCGTTTCCGCATATGATCAGTGGCACCACCGCTGGTGAAGGAGCTTACTCCACTCTAGCCATGACACCGATGGCCAACCAAATGGTTTTAGACCTAGCGAAAGAGGCTATCGATAAAGAAGGTCTAGGAACTCATAGCGATACTGACTTGCTCTCAATTGGCCTATCTGCCGGCGGAGAACTGATTAATAGCTTCGGCCCCTATTCTCAAGAATCTCAAGATCTTGTCTTACGCATGGATCAGGGCATAGCGGCACTGCTTGGACATCTTGAGCAAAAAGTTGGCCTCAACAACTGTCTCATTATCTTCACGGCCAACCGCGGAGCCCAGGCGATTCCTGAATTCCTCAAAGAACGCGGGCTAGATTCGGGCAGAATCGATCCCAAAACATTTAAAACCTTCATGGACACAAGCCTAGACAATAGATTGGGTCAAGATGACTGGATCGAAGCCTTTGAGCCACCAAACCTTTACCTAAACTTCGCCGCCATTGACAAAAACAAATATCGCCAACCTGATGTTGAAGCACTAGCGGCAAAAGTAGCCCACTCAGTTCCTGGTATCGCTGAAGTAATTACCTCAGCCCAACTCTACTCTAACCAAGTTCCCAACGGTCCATTTTCAGAAGGTGTCCGGAAGAGCTACTACTGGGGAAGAAGCGGCGAATGCTACGTAATTCCCAAACCCGGCTATGTCTTTTCATCAGAGAGCACTGGCACCGCTAGTGGTGCGCCTTACTCATACGACAGCCAAGTTCCACTTGTCTTGCACGGATTTGGTATAGAGGGCGGCAAACATGCAGAGACGGTCAGTCCGGCAGACATCGCCCCAACTATTGCCGCACTGCTCAACATCGAGACCCCAAGCTTGTCCGAAGGCAAAGTGCTAGTTACTGGATTAGCTCCAATTCAAGGACCACCGCGCCCGAGAACCATGGCAGCAGAAGTAGCGCCCCAGTAGAGCAAAAGCAGTAAGGACAAGCGTCATGATTGGCGAGCACTAGACTTCGCCCTTAACGTAGATCAACATTAGGCCTCAAGCTCTAGCGACCTTGAGGCCTAATAAGAAAACCAGAAAAAGATAGAGCTAAAGAGAATTGGAATAATGGCTGAACAAGAGACACTGGTGCTAGTAGATGGAAGCTCTCTTGCCTTCCGTTCATTTTATGCCCTGATGAGAACGGGTATGAAGGCCAAAGACGGCCGCCCCACGTGGGCCGTTCATGGCTTCTTCTCTTCATTATTCGATCAAATTGAAAGACAAAAGCCAGATATGTTGGCGGTTTGCTTTGACCTTTCCGATCCAACCTTCCGCCATATTGAGTACGATCAATATAAGGCTAACCGAGCTGAGATGCCAGACGATCTCGCGGTGCAGTGGCCGATTATCAAAGAAGGCGTTTCGACATTTGAAATTCCACTTTTAGAATTAGCAGGGTATGAAGCCGACGATGTTATCGGTACAGTAGCCAAACAAGCCGCTTCACAAGGTCGACGTGTAATCATTTTAACTGGAGATCGCGATGCCTTTCAGTTGGTTGATGGTGATAACTCATCTATAGAAATTCATCTCACAACCAAAGATGGTCTCGTAAACTGCGGGCGTCAGGAAGTTTTTGATCGCATGGGAATCTGGCCTGAGCAAGTCGTCGACTTCAAAGCCCTTTGTGGAGATAGCTCGGACAATATCCCTGGGGTCAAAGGTATCGGGGAGAAAGGAGCGCAACAACTACTTTCAGCGTACCAGACTCTAGACGGTGTCTATGAGCATCTTGACGAGATCAAATCAGCATCTCTCAAGAAAAAGCTGATCGATGGCAAAGAAATTGCATATATAAGCCAGAGACTTGCCACCATCCGCCTAGATGTACCGTTAGATTTTGACTTTGAACACTGCCGTTTGAATATGCCCGAACTGCAACCATTAAAAGACTATTTTGACAAACTAAACTTCAGACAGCTCACTACCAGGCTGCCCAAAATTCTAGCTCGTTTCTCTCCCGATGGCTCTGTACCAGTAATGCCTAAAGCCTCTTCTCCTGCGGCTCAAGCCTCGACAACCACGCAGACAGGCCAAGCCGGACAGCAGACCCTCACAGCACCAACTGTGAGCTCTACTGATTCAGAGGAACAACCTCAAGGGCAACTCAAGCTTTCATTCGGCACAACCGCAAATACAGCACCAGCAACGGTGCCTATTGAAGTACGAACACCAATAATCGCTCCAGCACCGGAGCTCACGATTATTACAACAACAGAACAGCTAGACAACTTAGTTACTGAACTGTCTAGCCAGAGTTTAATTGCAGTAGATCTAGAAACCACTGGACTCGATAGCTTAGCCACAGAAATCGTCGGCTACGCAATAGCTTGGGACCCAGCCATTCGCTGCCAAGACGGCCGAGTGCATGTGGCACCAACAGAAGGCCCTAAGCCTACTCTCAAAGCCGTCTATATTCCGGTACGCCACGTTGACGCATTGCAAATTGCCCAAATAGGACAGCTAGACCCCGAAGTTGTCAGTGCAAGACTGAAACCAATCCTTGAAGACCCGGCTATTGGGAAAGTGGCTCAGAACGCCAAGTTTGAAATGAACTGCTTATCTTGCGATGGCATCAAATTCGGTCCTCTGGTTTTCGATACCATGCTGGCCAGCTATATCCTAAATCCAGACAGCAAACACGGATTAAAGGATCAATCAGACAGAGTGCTCAACTATCAAATGATGCGAATTGATGAGCTTATTGGCACAGGCCGCAAACAAATAACCATCAATTATGCTCCGCTCGATAAAGTAGCGGCCTACGCCTCAGACGATGCCCGTATAACTCTTGAACTAACCCGCTTCTACGCTCCGCAGTTAGATAAGGAACAGGAATTCTTACTCTACGAAATGGAACAACCATTGGCCCATGTGCTCGCCTCAATGGAACAAGCTGGAGTGGCTTTGGATCTTGAGTATCTACAAAACTTTTCCCACGAACTTTCAAGCGAATTGGCTCGACTAGAAACCGAAATATACGCACTGGCAGGCCACGGTTTCAACATCAATTCTACCCAGCAGTTGCAGAAAGTTCTTTTTGAAGAAATTGGACTAAAGCCAAAGAATAAGACTAAAACTGGTTTTTCAACAGACGCTGCGGTCCTTGAGTCTTTACGAGAAGAGCATGAAATTATCGGAAAACTCCTAGAGTATCGCCATATTTCAAAATTGCGCTCAACCTATGTAGACGCTTTGCCAAGTCAGATTTCCAAAAGAGATGGCCGCCTTCATGGCGATTTCAACCAAACCGTAACCAGCACCGGTCGGCTCTCTAGCTCAAACCCAAATCTGCAGAATATTCCTATTCGCACCGAAATTGGTAGACGTATTCGCCGAGCTTTCATCGCCGCCCCAGGCTGCTCTCTAATATCCGCAGACTATTCGCAAATCGAGCTGCGACTCTTAGCTCACATGTGCGAAGATGAAACGCTAATAGATGCTTTCGAGAAGAACCAAGACATACATGCCAGAACCGCTGGCGAAATTTATGAGATACCAATTGAAGACGTTACATCAGACATAAGGCGTATCGGCAAAACCATCAACTTTGCTCTCGTCTACCAACAAGGCGCCTACTCAACAGGTTTGGACCTGGGGATCTCAACAAAAGAAGCACAAGGTTTCATTGATAAATACTTTGCTCGCTACCCGAAAGTTCAAGGTTTCCTGCAAAGCACAATAGAAGAAGCGCGCAGTAAGTCATACGCGCGCACTATCTGGGGACGGAGAAGATACTTTACCCATCTGCATGATCGCAACGACAACGTACGCAAAGCCGATGAGCGAGCGGCCTGCAACGCTCCGATTCAGGGTAGCGCAGCGGATCTAATCAAATTAGCCATGATCAGATTGGACAAAGAATTAAAAGCTGGAAATAGCAACGCTCGACTTACAATGCAAGTACATGATGAATTGGTGCTGGAAGTCCCCGACAATGAAATAGATGCTACAAAAGCAATATTAGAAAGAGCAATGACTCTAGACCAACCGCTTAAAGTGCCACTCAAAGTTGATTTTGGTATAGGTAAAAACTGGATGGATGCGAAATAAACTTGAATATAATTGAAGACACAGTAGACCTTGACCTTTTTCTCAAGCTTGATATAAGAATCGGCAAAATAATCAAGGCTGAAGTATTCGGCCAAGCTCGAAAGCCAGCCTACAAGCTCTGGATTGACTTCGGAGATTTAGGTATCAAACAATCAAGCGCTCAAATCACGGCTCACTATCGCATAGACGCCCTGATCGGACGTTTAGTAGCCTGTGTCATGAATTGCCCCGCCAAGCAAGTTGGTGATTTTAACTCTGAAGTTCTCGTCCTCGGCAGTGCAGTCAACGCTGGCGGCGTGCTGCTTTTAAAACCAGACGATGGCTCCGAGCTTGGCAGTAGAGTGTTTTAAAAGCAACGGCATTCAATCGAGATCAATGAACTCAGTTCTTGTGTAAATGATTGATCTCAAGAGCAGCGGGTCAGCGAGGTAGTGCAAAAATTTTCACCAGCGGTGGTGAGACAAACCTGAACATCTCTTGGTAGCTAATTGGCGCATGCTCTATGCACGCTAGAAGTATCGCACCGTTAGACCAACGCAGGCGATCAAAATGACACCAAAAAGAGGCGAGGTAAAGTTGCAAGCACTTTCCGCTGACTCCCTGAAAGTGAGTGCGAATGTAGGTAATTGCCGCGCCAATAGCACTTACAATCGATTCATAACTGATAGAGCTAGCATGTTGTGGATCCCTATTCTTAAGGAAATCAGCTATTGCTGATCTCAAGTCTGTTTCGTGAGCAGCCGAGTTCATCCATTCATCTAAGCTAACAAACGGATGATCAGAAGTAGTGTCGTTAGCCAATTCTGCACGTGGATGCGCTTGAGCAGGAGTCTCTTTGCTGCGTTTGATGATTATTGAGGCAAGGACCTGCGCCGGTACCCCTGGCGACGAATCATCAAGCTTCTCTTGCACAACCATACCTAAACGCTTCTGAATGTTGAGAGCTGTGCTCTGCGCAATTTCCAATAACCGAGAAAAGCGCATTGCACTTATCGTAATTCCTCGCTCCTTTAACCAGACCAGAGCAAGCCAGGCTCTCAGTTTCACGACACCAGCAAATAGTGTTCCAGATGTCACCCAGGAAACTTTTTTGCAATTTCGACAAGAGTAGAATCGCTCTCCAGGCATATGAATAATTTGTGGCTGCCGACAAGCGCATGCGATTTTGTTGTAAATGACAAGCGAGTCATAGAGGAAATCGACAGCAGCTGAATCATTTGGCACCTCTTCGTTGAAGGCTTGCCAAGCCTCACTAAACATCTGGTCATCAGTAAGATTGGTAGACATATTTATTTCTCCTTTTCCTATATAAACGTTCGGAAACCGAATTAAGTTCAATGAGAAAATTAGAAATCTGACTGTCTGAATTTTAGGAAGTAAGTCGGAGCAATATCGTTCTGAGTTTTAGGATCCAAGCTAGACCAATATCGCTCTGAGTTTTAGGATCCAAGCTAGAGCAATATCGTTCTGACTTTTAGGATCCAAGCCACAACAATATCGTTCTGACATTTAGAGTCCAAGCTAGAGCAATATCATTCTGAATTTCAGGATCCAAGCTAGAGCAATATCGTTCTGACTTTTAGGATCCAAGCTAGACCAATATCGTTCTGACTTTTAGGATCCAAGCTAGAGCAATATCATTCTGACTATTAGGATCCAAGCTAGACCAATATCGTTCTGACTTTTAGAGTCCAAGCTAGACCAATATCGTTCTGACTTTTAGAGTCCAAGCTAGACCAATATCGTTCTGACTTTTAGGGTCCAAGCTAGACCAATATCGTTCTGACTTTTAGGGTCCAAGCTAGACCAATATCGTTCTGACTTTTAGGATCCAAGCTAGACCAATATTGTTCTGACTTTTAGGGTCCAAGCTAGACCAATATCGTTCTGACTTTTAGGATCCAAGCCACAACAATACCGTTCATATCAAAGAACCGACTAACCTTCTTTTGCCTTCCGCAACTTACTGTGCTTATAACCATAAAAGAAATAGATCAACAGACCAACAGGCAAAGTCACTGAATAAACCTGCAGAACCTCTGGTTCTAGCTTAAAAGCAAGAATGGCACAACCAAGCCCACCAGCGATGGCAATTATCGGATTAACAAGCTTCAGCTTCAAGGCGCCGATACAGACAAATATAAATGCAACAAGCGTACCGAGCACCATCATGTCAGCGATTTTAGCAAAAGGTACGAACCCCGCAATTGCCGCCACGATAACGCCATTGAGAACGATACCAACTGTTGGGTTACCGTTGTTCATTTTCTTAAATATCGGAGGGAGCAATCCATCTTCAGCCATGCTTAAGAAAATGCGCGGACCTCCCATACAGAAGACCAAGAGAACATTAAAAATACCCAGCACGGCTCCGAACGAAATAAACTTGGCAGTCCATCCTTCGCCGGCAGCAGTAAGTACTTTTGCTAAAGGAGCAGCAGCGTCGGTCCCAATGAACAATTCATTTGGCTGACCGTTGATAGAACATGGTGCCAAACCAGTCAAGACTGCCATGACAGCGATATACAAAAAGGCCACAATGCCAACGCACCAATAAGTTGCCCAACGTGTGTCTTTCAGAGACTTAGATTCACGCGCAAAAGTATAGAGGGCATCAAAGCCGACAAAAGGAAATACCGCTGTAGCTGCGCCTTTCAAAACGCCGTCAAAACCATGAGGCATAAATGGAAACCAATTGCTTGGATTGATGTGAGGAATACCAACGGCTAGAAAAGTGACGAGTAGGGAAAGCTTTAGCACAACTAGAGCAAAATTTAGTTTGGCTGATTTTTTAACACCACCAAAGATCAAAACAACACTCACTACAGCGATCACCGCCATTGCAATAACATTGATACCAAAATGAAAACCATGCTCGTCAATGCGCGGACCACTCAAGAATTCAGGCATTGAAAAACCAAGAGCAGTTTTCAGATATTCAGCCCAGCCAATAGATACGGCAGAGGCGCCAAAGCTATATTCAAGAAAGAGACCAAAAGCGACGACCCAGGCGACAAGTTCACCAATCGAGTGATAAACATAGCTATAAGCTGAAACACCATGAGGTACGCGAACAGAAAATTTCTCGTAGCAAAAGGCAATCAGTAAAATTACCAATCCAGTCAGCATAAAAGAAAGAATACCGGCTGGTCCCGCCTTGCCAGCAATGATGCCAGGCATGGCGAAGATGCCAGCACCAATGGTGCCACCAATACCCAGAGCGGCAAGCATGACCCAGCCCAAATGCTTAGGGGTTTCGGCAATCGTTGCCTCATCCACCGTACAAGAGGTCTTTCGCATCAATGTTGTCAACATAGATCTTGGCATCCTTATATGATTTCTTAAACCCTTGACGGATTTCTGGTGCGACCTAAAGATGCTAGCATAGCCCCAACCAGTGTTTTTATAATAATGAGGGCTTTGTATGAGAGTGCAGAGAGCAGCAGTAATCGGTGCAGGGGCAATGGGCAGTGGAATTGCCTGTGTTTTAAGCCAGTGTGGCATCGAAGTTCTTTTAAAAGATGTAGAACAAGCGGCCGTCGAACGAGGGCTTGGAAACATCAAAAGAATGTATGATTCGCGCGTTAAAAAAGGCACCCTGACTCAGGCAGAAGCCGATGGCTTATTTGCCGCAGTTAAAGGCACAACCTCATACGAAGATTTCAAGACCGTTGATTTAGTAATCGAAGCGGCTTTCGAAGAAATCTCAGTCAAACTAGAAATATTCAAAACACTTGATCAAATTTGTCCACCACGGGCAATTCTGGCAACGAACACTTCGGCGCTGTCCATTTCAGAAATTGCTGAAGCGACCAAGAGACAAGACAAAGTGGTCGGCATGCACTTCTTCAACCCTGCTCAATTTATGAAACTTGTAGAAGTAACCGCCGGTGTAAAAACCGCTGAAGAAACGATGAAATCGGCTCTTGAGCTCTGTCATCAAATGCAGAAGACCCCAGTCAAGGTTGAAGAGTGCCCTGGCTTCCTCGTTAATCGCGTGCTCTTCACTTATATGAATGAAGCCCTTTACGCCTTGCAAGAAGGCTTGGCAACAGTCGAAGAGATTGACGCTAAGGTAGTGGAATTCGGTCTACCTATGGGTCCATTCGCACTGTTTGACATGACTGGTCTTGACGTCTGCACCCATGTCAACACATTCTTATATAGCCAATACGGTCCACGTTTCTCCCCCTCTCCTCTATTGGAGAAAATGGTTAAGGCTGGCGCTCTCGGACAAAAATCTGGGGCCGGATTCTACATTCACGAGAAGACACCAGTTAAGGGAGAAGCAAAGAAAATCAATCCGGCATTGAAAGATTTGATCGCTGAAGCCAACAAAGAAGTCACTCTGGCAAAGTCCCCCCGAGCCTTCCACGCTCACCGCGTTATTCTGCCAATGCTCAACGAAGCTATATACTGCATTCAAGAGAAAGTAGTCGATGCCAGTGACATCGACATAGCCATGCAAAACGGCTGTGGCTTCAAAGTTGGCCTCATGGCCATCGCCAAAGAGAAAGGTTTAGCCTGGTGCCTGAGTGAAATCAGTGCCTACCACAAAGAGCAAGGTGAGCGTTTCCGTCCATCTTGGCTGCTCGGCAAACTAGTGGGCGCCAACGTGCATGATTTCAGCGCGCTGGCTCAAGATCAAAGTAAGAAACCTGTTGCTGTAAGCTAGCAAAGAAGAATCAAAATGTTCAAGTTAACCGGTGTATTACTTCTACTCTGGTTTCTCTATTTCATTAGAGAGGTTTTCCCACCATTTATTGTGGGCGGCATTATTGCCTATTTGCTTTTGCCGGTGGTCAATTCTTTTAGCACCACTTTCAAATGTCGACCGGGTTTTGCCGTAGCAGTTATCTACGTCTCTATCCTTGGACTGATCATTGGCACCAGTGGATGGTTTGGTCAATCGATTATCGAGCAGTTCACCGCGCTAGCGGCTCAGCGTAACGAAATCGTGGTTAGCCTTGTGCAACAACTATCCGATTCTTTTCACTGGCAAATTGACGTTGAGAAAACAGCGCAAGAACTTACCTCTAGCCTAGAACAAAACGTTGGCACACCAGAAGAAATTCTGCACATTGGCGGGCTACTTTCCAAAAGCTTGCTGGCCGTTCTCGTTTGCGTAGTCTCTTCTATTTACTTGATTATTGACAGCCACCGCGTCGGTCTATTCTGCCTGCGCTTCATACCGAAGAAAAATCATGAGATGGTGATCAAGCTCTCCTCTCAGATGAATATCATGCTCAGTAAGTATGTAAGAGGGCAACTTCTTCTCATAGCTTTGATGTCTTGTGTTGCCTACGGTATTTTGCATTTCTGGTTACACATCAAATATGCGCTGCTAATCGCCATCTTAAGCGGATTCTTGGAAATTATTCCCGTCCTTGGTCCATTTTTCGCCATCAGTATTGCCACTATTGTTGGTGTGGCTCAATTAGGCGTCGGGGTAGCTATCAAGATAATTTTGGGCTACTGGGTGGCACGCTTGATTGAAGATTATGTTATCGTGCCGCGCTTTATAGGCCACGCCGTTGAGCTTCATCCACTGGCTATCATTTTTGCCGTACTCTGCGGCGAGGTAATGGCTGGCGCCCTGGGAATGCTCATAGCAATTCCAGTAGCAGCTTCCATCAAAGAAATCCTAGACTTCCTCTATCCAGCCGACGGCTCACAACCTGGCAGCAAGAGCAATCTCCCTTCCCACGATTCTGAACTGGCTAGAGCCACCACCACTAAGCTTGACGCCGTGAAAGCTGAATCAGTGAAACCTGAATCAGTAAAGCCTGAATCCGAATCAATAACGATTGCATCAGAGAATACAGACACTGGAAAGTAGCAGCTTGTAGCAGCTGATTTTCCATCACATCAACTTTACCAGTAGCTCAAACTAGCTCTAGTGTAGCCGCGGTGGCATCACCGGGGCGATATAAATGATAGCGGTAATAGTAGCAGCGTAAGCGATTGCACCCAAGACCAAATGTTGAGGCTTGAGCCGGCTAAATGTAAGCAAGGCTAAATAGAGACTGGCAAAAAGCACAGCTACGCAGCCAGAGAGCAGTGTGCCGTGATCTAAATTCCAGCTTGTAAAAGCAACACCAAAGGCTACGGGGAAGCAACTCTGAAAGACAAGGGCACCGGTGACATTGCCAATAGCCAGAGTATCTTTATTACCACGCAACCAGAGAACACTATTTATTTTCTCTGGCAACTCCGTGGCAATAGGAGTGACTATTAGAGAAAGCACCAAGGGCGAAATATTAAAGTCATCCGACAAATTCTGAATACAGCCAACAAACATGTAAGCACCGCCAATAATACCAGCCAAAGAAAGGATAATTTGCGGAATGATCAGGCGAAAGCGTTCCGAACCAGCCTTAAATAGACGATCGAAATAGAGGGTTTCTGGGCACTCCCCCACCTCACCCTCGTGGCGGAAGCAAACATATAGGTAGTATGGATATATCAGAACCAAAACTGCAGCCAATAAATTACGAATCAATGGGTTGGCAGGAAGGAGCGTGCCAAGCAAAGCTAAGCTATAAGCAACTATGAAAAACTTCAAATCTCTTCTGATTACAGCTTTTTTTATCTCTAATCCTGGTTTCCGCCGCTTGCTGGCCGTGAATACCAGACAGGCGATGCCACAGAGACCAAGAGTGAGGGTGCTGAGCATGAATGGGGCCCCGGCAATGGCGCCGATGCCAACCTCAACACCGTGTTGTCTGCTGAAAAATATTAAAGCCACTATAGGTATAAGGGTCTCTGGCAGGGCCGTACCCACCGCGGCCAGAACACTGCCAACGACGCCCTCACTGAGCTTTAGACGCTGCCCCAGCCATTCAATACCATTTGTAAAGAGCTCGGCACTGGCGACAATGAAGACCAAAGTCAAAACTAAACTAACTATCTCTATGACGAACCCAAAGTTCACAGTTCACACCTATCGCTCTTTCTGCGAGAATACCAGAAGATTGATTACGTTGCCTAACATAGAAACTTGCGCTGCAAACTAATATAGTAAGTAGATGATTACTGTCAAAGATGTCGAACATGTTGCGAAATTGGCCAGGCTTAGCCTGACCGATGACGAATGCCAGCGCTTCACCGAGCAGCTGGACCGCATTATTGGCTACTTTGACGAGCTCAATCAGGTCGACACCACCGGGGTCGAACCGATGTCACATCCCATCCCTGTCTTCAATGTAATGAGGGAAGATGTTGTCATAAGCTCTCTCGGCAGAGAAGTGCTCATGGAAAACGCGCCTCTTAAAGAGGGCGCTTTCTTCAAAGTTCCCAGGATTGGGGAATAGCTAGCAATGAAAAACAAAGCACGCAGATTGGAGGAGGGGCCGAGAGACGGTTTAACTCCCCCTCCTAAACCTATGGCAAACACCCATCTGGCAAAAAGAAATACATTTAGATTAGAAAGCAAGGAGGCTATATGAACACCCGATTCGTGTTTGTCACTGGTGGGGTGGTTTCTTCCCTAGGGAAAGGCATCGTAGCCGCTTCATTAGGTCGCCTACTGCGCGCACGCCAGCTTTCTACCAGCATCGTCAAGCTTGACCCGTATCTCAACGTAGACCCGGGCACCATGAGCCCATACCAGCACGGCGAGGTTTTCGTCACCGAAGATGGAGCGGAAACTGACCTCGATCTTGGTCACTACGAGCGCTTTATCAATATAAATTTGAGCCGGATGAACAATATTACGGCTGGAGCGATTTACAAGAATGTACTAGAGAAAGAACGCCGGGGCGATTACCTGGGCGGCACAGTGCAGATGATTCCCCATGTAACGAACGAAATC
Source organism: uncultured bacterium (assembly GCA_913063055.1). Classification (GTDB taxonomy): domain Bacteria; phylum Cyanobacteriota; class Vampirovibrionia; order Obscuribacterales; family Obscuribacteraceae. Next base: position 16,845 of record CAJXZK010000022.1, on the reverse strand, counting down.
AAAACATTTTTACGCAAAGGCGCCACTGAATCGAAAGCCCATGTGGTGATAGTGGAAGTCGGCGGTACAGTTGGTGACATTGAGAGCCTAATTTTCTTAGAAGCAATTAGACAGATGCGCAAAGACATTGGCCGCGACAATGTCTGCTACATCCACGTCACCATTATTCCAAACCTGCGCACTACCAACGAACTAAAAACGAAACCAACACAACACAGTGTAGACACATTGAGAAGCCGCGGTATTCAACCCGATATTTTGGTCTGTCGTACGGAGAAAAATCTTCCCTCTTCTGTACGGGAGAAACTGTCTCTGTTCACAGACGTTGATGCCGACTGCGTAATTCAATGCCAAGACGTTCAACATCTTTATGAAGTACCACTGTTCATGGAACAGGAAGGTCTGGCTGGTCGAGTACTCGAGCGCCTGCACCTACCCAATACCGAGCCTGACTTACATGCATGGAAAGAGCTAGTTGAGCGCGTTAAGCGACCTTCGAGACAAGTCACTGTCGCCATAGTCGGCAAATACGTTATGCTCTCGGATGCTTATATTTCTGTGGTTGAATCACTAAAACATGCAGGCGCTCGCCATAGCTGTCAGGTCAATATCAAATGGGTGCTCTCAGAAGACGTGGAGAAGCATGGCGCCAAAGAATATCTCACTGATGTCGACGGCATTCTTGTTCCTGGCGGCTTCGGCGATCGAGGCATTGAAGGCAAAATCATGGCTGCCGAATTTGCTCGCACACAAAAGATTCCATACTTAGGTCTCTGCCTTGGTATGCAAATTGCTGTGATCGAATTTGCTCGCAACGTGGCCAATATGGCCAAAGCTCACTCAACTGAGTTTGACGCCAAATCACCTTTCCCTGTAATTGACCTTATGCCTGACCAGCACAACGTCACTCACAAAGGCGGCACAATGCGCCTCGGCCGCTATCCCTGCGTCCTGACAGAAGGCAGTTTGGCGGCAAAAGTATACGGCAGCACTGAAATTTCTGAGCGCCACAGACACCGCTATGAAGTAAATAATGATCTCCGAGAGGCTCTAAGCAAGCATGGTTTGCTCTTCTCCGGCCTTTCGCCCGATCAAAGACTGGTAGAAATGATTGAACTTCCAGATCATCCCTTCTTTGTTGCTTGTCAATTCCATCCAGAACTGAAGAGCCGTCCAGATAATGCTCATCCACTCTTCGTTGGTTTTGTCGAAGCGATGATCACCGAATCTGAGCGTCGCGCCATAGCCACCGGAAAAGAAAATCCCAAGCCAGAAATTGCCTCCAATAGCGGCGCAATCTCGGGCAAGAGCAGCGCAAAGAACAGTCCTAAAACATCTATAGCGAAAGCATCCAACAACTAAAATTGGGTTTAGAGCGAACCTTCAATTTTTTGTGGCAGTTTTTTCGTCTACATTAGAAGTGGCGTCTTCTTTGACGATCTCTTTTACGATGTTCTCATGCGATGAAAATCGATCTGAACGGAAGAGTAAAATCAGCATTAGTGTTGAAGTGAGCGCCATCAGGGCCAAGGCAAAAAAGTAGCCATAGCTCCAGCTCAATTCAGGCATGTTATAGGGAGAATCAGTATGAAAATTCATACCGTAGATTCCGGCTATTAATGTTGGCGGTGCACAGATTGTAGTTACCACAGTAAGTGTTTTCATCACCTCATTGAGGCGATTAGAAATACTAGATAGATAAACGTCCATCAGATCAGAGCAAAGTTCGCGATAAGTCTCAATTAGGTCAGTAATCTGAATAACATGGTCATAACAATCGCGCAGGTGTAGAAGAGTTTCAGCGGTGAAATTGGCTGGACTTGTGCGCAAAATAGAACCAAGAGCCTCGCGCAGAGGGAAGAGTGCGCGACGCAATCCTAACAACTCACGTTTGGCGATATGAACTTGCGAGACTATGCGCTTGCTCGGATCCTCAAGAATACGATCCTCAATCACTTCCAAGCGTTCACCAAAGACTTCCAGAACCGGGTAGTAAGCATCGATGATACTGTCAATGATGGCATAAGTTAGATAGTCGCTACCGCGACTGCGCAAAAGCCCACGTGCTTTGCGTAAGCGATCAAGCACTGGTTTAGTGGCATCAACTGGCCCTTCCTGGAAGGTCACCACAAAGTTGCTACCGACATACATACTAATTTGCTCGGTTGCCACTATCTCCTGCGAAGCCAGATGATTAGGAGCGCTAGCTTTGCCCTCGATCATATGAGCGACCAAGAAAAAATTCTCATCGTATTGCTCAAACTTAGCCCTTTGATGCAAGTGAATAATATCTTCCATGGCTAAAGGGTGGATATTGAAAATTTCACCCAGTCGCTTGATAATTTCGGGACTACCTAGGCCTTCGACATTCACCCAGAGCACTGGCCATTTACCAAGATTTGCTTCAATGGCAGCCAAATCAGTGACAGCCTCTTCCTGAAGCTTGTCGCCGTCATAGGCAACATAACTAACTTGAGACTGTGGCGCCTCCGGATCAAAAATTACATTTTCAGGACCAGAACCCACAAAAGCAGCATGCAAAGTACGTCGGCGGCGTTTTTTCGAAGCATTGCGCTTACTCATGGTTACGCATCACTTTCGGGTGTTGGCACTTTTCCACTACTTTGACCACCCTTGGTCGAGCGATGATCTAACGACTTCCATGTCTCAATTGCCCAGAGCTGCTCTGCTTCAGTTTCAAAGCAAATTGTGATTTGAGCAAAAGTTCCATGGGCCGCCGACACTCCACGAAGCATCCAGAAAGCACTCTCTTCTTCTGCAACTCTCTCGAAAAATGCTCTGCCATGAACCGGTCCATGTTCATACTTGAGTGGATCATCAATCACTTTGATCTTCTGCAAAATATCCAGCGCATCTAAGCTATTACCGCTACTATCGCTGGCTGACATGCAGGTGACACGTACGTTTCTTGTTTCATCAAAGGCCAGAAAAGTTTGACCTTCCTCAAGCTCTTCGACAAAATTACCAGGAACAGCAACAGACCAGCCGCCACCAAGATTCTTGCGCACACCCTGCCGACGATAGCCTACAAGTCTGGCAGCCATAGCCTTTTGAGCCATGGTTTCAATTTGATCCTCTAACTCGTAGTCACAGCCAAGAAACTCAATTACTTGAGCCCATTCTTTCCAGGGATATTTCAAATCAGGATCGAGGCTATAGGCGCTATCAAGGTGTTCCATAATGCGCTCCAGAAGCTCAGCTTCCTTCTCCGTTAGAGGCTCGCGCCAACGCACGGTGTTCCACATATAGCAGAGCGCACGGCCAAGATGATACTCAGCCCCGTGGCCATCTTCCCACCATGGAAAGATATCCCGGCCACTCATAGGTTCAGCAGAAACAGACTCAAGCCAATCCATTGAACGGGGCCCTAGCTGCGTCAAAATTGGCTCTGGCACATCAAACTGGTGACCATCAAAGGGCATGGCCAGGTGAAACTTGGCACCATCTTTAGACAGCTCTTTCACTCTTTTTGTGAGAGCGCCAATCCAAGATTCAAACTCGCTATATAGCCTAACTTTATCTCCGGTTTCAAAATAGCCAGTCTCGTCGAAATATTCTATTTCGTCGTCAGCCACCCATTCGATACCGTGTACCTGTGAGAGTTTGCGTACCAGGTCACAAACAAAAATGTGATAGCCCGGTCCGGCTGAAGAAGTGGCCGCCGCCACTAACAGAGACCCATCTTCACAGGGCGAGAGCATTATCGGCTCAGCACCGGGATGGAGCAATACCATTAAACATGGATTGCCTTCATCGTCTTCGGTCCACTGACTCCACTCTAATTCATCAAAAGCGACATTAGTAAGCCATGTCTCAAGCTCTTCTAGCTTCTTGCGATCAAAAGCTGGCGCTTCAACAGGGTGTCGCCCTGGCGCATACTGACCTTTTAAGTACAAACCGAGACTCATGGCTTCCTCCGCAACAATCTGATTCTACACCGCGACCAAGGCTTACTCAAATCGTTGCCAAGCGGAAAATTCAGAAGAACCGGGAAAATCAGTTTAGCTAGCAAAGGTACTACTGAGTCTCACAAATCATCCAGACCTTATCAAAACGACGGGCAATAAGGTCTTGCTCGCGGATGGCGAAATAGAGCCTGCCGTTGTCTACCCACATCATTTGTGTCAGAGCATCACTATCTAACTGTAATAAAAGTTGCCACTGCTCCGAAGCAAGAGCCAATTTCTCACCCTCAGTGCTGCAAAAATCAAAATCATCACCAAGGTCTAGATCGCGACTGGCTATCTCACAATCAAGACGAAAATCACCAGCAATATCTTGAGCATAACCGAACATTCGGTGCACAACCGAACTACCGTATATCTCTTCAGCGGCCTGCAAGTAGCCCTCGTAGGCGCCATAGCCTCCTTCGCTAACAGCAGCCATTTCAACTGTGACGGCGTTATAAGAAAGCTCTTCTTTAAATGACACCGCACACGGTGCAAAAATCGAGTTAGGCGGTAAATCAGAGGGAAAATCAGTGTGCTTAAGCACTGCCACATCTTCAAAATATTCCACGCGCCAACCGAAGTGATCATCAGAGCGATTACCCCAAGGACCATCGAAGGCATCGTAGAAGAACGATAGTAGGCCCCGCTCTGGCAAGTTAGCATAAGCTTTAAAATTGCTAGCAGTTAAATCAATCTGGCCAAGGAAGGCCAGGGGAATCTTGGCCCTCGAGCGGGGCCACTGATAACCAAAGGGCAAAAGTGGCCGACCGCCTAGGCGAGAAAGACTTTTCTCCGCTTTGTCCGCCCTTAAGGTAAGACGCAGAGACGGGAGCGCCTGGTCGAAGAGCCCCTTAAACTCTGCCAAATCGTGTTTTTCTAGAATCTCTTCGATCGTCGCACTAGCCACTCTGTTGTTGCCTCCAGTTTGATTTATCAATCTTGCGATAATCACTAGAATCCTTAATGCTCTCAAGATAGGCTGCCAGATCGAGCAATTCTCGATCTGCCAAATCACCTAAAAATTGGCGTACACAAATAGCATTGGCATGCTGATATGACACTTTGCGCAATTCATCATCGACCATCAAAACTTGGCCAAGATCAACACCTTTTGCTTGTACTTTGCGTAGGTCTTTAATGTAATACTCATTGCTCTTATGAAAGTCATAGCGCACCGTACAATGGCTTCTATCCCAAACGAAGAGGGGGTCAGGCAGGCCTTTCCAAACAGCTCTGACAATAGGAGCGATGTAAGCTATTGTGGCAGACGACCAAATTGCCAGGGTATAGTTTTCATTGCACTGAGCAAGAAAGTCACGAACATGAGGTCTGAAATAAACGAAATAGTGAGCCAGCTCCATCTCAGGTGCTCGGTCAAGCGCTTTAGTGGCGCCTCGAATCAAAGTTTCATCAAGATCAAGAATCAACAGCGGTCGATTTAACGCCTTACTCATGGCCTTCACCAGAATTCATACTATGGCGCCCCGGTCTCAGGGAATAGACCGACCCATTCATGCTCCAATTCAGTATCAAAGAAAAGCAACCAGGAATTCTCAGAGAGCTTCTCGCCCTGTGCAATCTTGCGCAGCACAGCGATTGACTCATCAATCTTCTCTAAGGCCAAATCGACAAATAAATAGCTTGCCTCAGACTGAGAAAGACCACTCTCGCTGATGCTTTGACTAAGAGTTGCAGAACGTCCATCAAATTTAGGACTTGTCCCCCAACCGAAAACGCAACCGCACTCTTCTGCTCTCAAGCTATCATCAATTTTTTGACGCAAAACAGCGAACTGTTCAAATGAACTGATTTGATCAGTCTCAGCAATCTTCAAATAGCAGAATTTTTCACCGTGCTTGGTAAAACGTTCTGAGTAGAAAATGCCATTGAGCACAATCGATTCAATAATATTGCGCTTGGCTGAAACGAACGAACGACGTAGGGGCTGCAGCTCTTCATCTTTAAAAGAGACGAGAGTTGGAGTGACTAGGTTTTGCAAGCGCAGCGGCTCGTCATCAATTTGTACTTTAATCTCAAGAACAACCTTATCTACTGCCTGGGCAAATTCAGACAGTGATTTAGTGTGCGAAATATCAAGTTGCTTGTCACGACCAAACAAATTGACGATACGACTAGCACTGGTGTTTATGACTTCAGTTGAGATATTACCTATCCATTTATTGAGAGTATCTTCACCCAATAGATATTCACAAAGACAATAAGCCGTCTCAATGTCGTCGCGATCATTGGCACCGCTAAAAGAGTCCGAAAAGAATGTGACATCAACCACGTTTCGATTTGAGCGCTGGCAAGAGACCTTTGTCTCCGGAATGCTCAGACCCGTTCGCGACTCAAAGATGCTCTCGAGCACATCAACACTGAGAGCTGGGCGCACAGGAAGAAATGACCAGCCTTCTATCTCAGGCGCCATTTCAATGATTGTTTTAACTAGCGGCCGCTTAAAATGATCTAGTTCGGGTGTGATGATAAACAAACAAACATCGTTTTCACCAGGCCATAACTCCCAGAGAAGATTCTCATTGATCTTGGTCAGGCCATCATCAACCCACCTGGCCAATTCTTCGATCGGCAAGGGACGACGACCTTTTATGTGTGACTCAAATTCTTTAGAACGCTTTGAAAAAAGCTGCCACCAGATCTCAATTTGATCAAGCACACGCCTTCGATAAAGCAATTCTGTTTCTGATTGATTATCGATGTATCGCCAGCGCATCAGATTTTTCGAGGACTTCCAAAATGAGTAGCAGGGGCGCTTGACATGCGCCTTCCATCAATAGCTTACTGGAATCAGGAGAACTCTGTGTGAAATTCAGAGCTCCTGTACACTTATTAAAATAAGCAGCCGCTCATTTAGCTCCCGCGAACTAGCTAATTTACTGGCGCCATCTAACTTTGAGCGATTTTCGCACTAGCTCGAGATCTCACGGCTCTTGCCTCTTCAGCACGACTGGTAGCCTGCAAAAGTTCAGCATAATTATCAAGCACATTGGCGAACTGCTGATTTGAGACACCGCTGCTACCGTCATAAATTGCAATTGCCCGTTTGTAGAGAGGCTCAGCATCGGCAAATCGTCCCTGAACCCGATAGAGAATAGCCAGATTATTACAAGCTGTCGCCACAGAAAGACTATCCTTGCCCACAGCCTTTTCATATATGGCCAAGGAGCGCAAGAAGAGTGGTTCGGCTTCAGCATTTCTCTTCTGCGAACGCATAAGCTCAGCTAAGTTATTGCAAGCGTTGGCGACATCGATACTTTCTTTTCCTGATGTGCGCTCAAATACAGAGATAGACCACTTAAATATCGGCTCAGCTTGTTGATATTTCCCTTCGGAATAATACAAACTGGCCAGGTTATTTCTCACGTTGGCGGCCTCAGCACTCTCTGCCCCTTTGACCTTTTCGTAAGTGCCAATTGCCTCTTTATACAGAGCTTCAGCTTGAGGATAGTGAGCAGTCTGGAAATAGAGCTGCGCTAAACTATTTTCACTTTCAGCAATGGGCAGAGCACCGGCAGGCAAATTATCTTCGCGAATAGCAAGAGCTTGTTGTAAGACTTGCTCGGCAGCCACAAATTTCCCTTGCCCCATAAGAGACATACCTTTGCCGTTGAGACTAGTGGTGAGGGCAACCAATTGCGGGGCCATGGCCTTTTGCTGAATATCACTGGCGCGATCGAAAAGAGTAGCGGCTTCCGCATACTTTCCTTGCCTGATATAGAGATCACCTAGAGCAGAAAGAGTTGGCGCTAACTGAACATCGTTCGAGCCATTACTTTGCTCTTGGTCAGCAGCAGTCTTTTTCAAGATTTTTTCGGCTTCCACTAAATTATTGCTCTTGATCTGCTCATCGGCCTTGGCGCGCAAATCGCTTGGGCTGCTCATTGAGCAACTAGCCAAAATCAGAGACGTGATCGAGATGAAAGCAATTGAACTAAATAATGGTACCGATCTAGCCTTTATTGGCAAAGCTACTTTTAACATCACAAATCTCCAGAAATTATTGTTGTCGCTGACTTGAATATGGACACTGCCGAATCAAGCTATCTCAAGTTCTTAAACAGGCCAACTCCCAGACCTACAGCGGCACCAACTCCAGCCCCCTGCCAGGCTCGCTTGCCTCGACGGCTAGAAGCAGCTCCGAGACCCAGTCCAGCAATGGTACCGGTAGCTGTATCGCGAATAATTGGATGCCTTTTCAAAGTCGTACTGCTTCGCACCAGACCAACACCAGCACCGCTACCAGCGCCAATGGCAGCGCCACGCACAACGCCAGCGCCTGACACGAGTCCAGTGAGAGCACCGGCTCCAGCTCCCACGCCAGCACCGATAGTGACAGCCTTCACCTTAGGATGCCGCTGGAAATAGGTGCGATTATCGCGCACATACACTTCTCTATATACAGGTCTCTGCACTACTACTGTTTTTGTCTGTACAGCCCCAGACTGATAAGGAGAGCGTTGTGTATTGACAATAGTGACCGGCGTTTGCACTTGCACTCGGTCTAATTGCGGCACCTGCCGGACTAACTGCGGCATGGCATCAGAATGCACCTTCCCGCTCAAGACCGTAGTCTGCGCCTGAGCCGCACCTATTGTTTGAGAAAGGACTATAACAGCTATACAACTAAGACCAGATGCGATTCTCTGAGATCGACTAAACATAATACTCTCCCGCCTTGACCAGCGTACAGTTAGGGAATTCTGCCAGTGCTGCTAGTAAGATCTTTCTAGATCTAGTTACTAGTGACTTTTACGCAGCAGCTAGGATGACGCTGCTAACCGGGCAAAGTTCCAAATATGTTTCAATTCGCCTAAAAAACATTTACAAGCGGAACCAGAAGCATTAACGGCTTGTCATGTAAACTGTGCAGCGGTCGACCTCAAAGCCGCTGTTCTTTTACGTTTCAAACGGAGTAATCATGGCCACTTTAAATCGCAAAAAAATTCAGACTCTGTCTTTGGTATCGCTGCTGGCACTTCTTCCGCTAGTCAATACGTCTGCTTCAGAGGCCAAAAGCAACGAGCAACCTCTGTTAATCGCTGCAAAAACTGAGCAGTTCAAAATGAAGCAAGGCTTCGAGCGCAAGCCTAAAGACATTATCAACACCCTCAATGACAATGAAGTAACCGCCTTCCATATTTTCTTAGACGGCCTTGATCAAGCCTTTTCTCTTGATGATACCTTGAAAAACAAAGGCCCATTCACAGTCTTTGCCCCGAGTGACAAAGCCTTCAATACCATTCCGGATGATGACAGAAAGAGCCTTTGGGCCAACAAAAAGAAACTAAAGCAAGTCCTGCAATATCACATTGTGCCTGGTTCATTTGATGCAAAAGCACTAGGCATGATGACTTCAGTTAAAACCTTAGAAGGCCACGAACTAAAGTTGAGCAAGAAAGGCAACGACCTGTACGCCGATGCCATTCTAGTCAGAACTACTGACATTCCCTGCTCAAACGGTGTTATCCACGTCTTGGATGGCGTGGTTATGCCGCAACTGAGCAAATAGACCAGCGGACAGATTTCGGCAAGATTAGCCGAGCGACTCTTGCTCAGCTAATCTTGCTGCCATTATTGGTCGAGCCTGTAGCCTGAGGGTCGGCAGCGAGCCATAGAACCAAGCAGCCAGCATCAAGCAACTAAGCCCGCTAATAAAGATTGTAATAGGTACACCGATAGCCGTGGCCGATGCACCGGCAATCAAACTTCCTATAGGCATCATTCCCATAAAGCACATGGTGTAGATGCTCATGACCCTACCGCGTTTATCTTCTTCCACCAGAGTCTGCAAAAGAGTATTAGTGGCAGACATTTGGAACATAACGCCAAAGCCAATCAGTGAGAGAAGAAAGAGAGCGACATAGAAACTAGAAGTGAAGGCAAAGATCATCAGACTACTTGAAAAAAGTACCATGGCACCGCTGAGCCAATAGCCAATGCCTTTCATACTAGTGCGCGACGCCAGTAGTATGGTACCGGCCAAAGACCCAATGGCTGAAGCCGACATCAACCAGCCTAAAACATCGGCACCACCGTGAAAGGTCTGCTTCACCAGCGCTGGCATTAAAGTGCTGAGTGGCATACCAGCCAAGCTGGTAATCGCCGAAACAATCAAAAGTGTTTTAATCGGTCCTGATTGAAAAGCATAAACAAATCCTTCTTTCATATGCGAGAAAACAGTTGCTTTCTTCTTGATCACAGGCGCCTTAGCAGCAAAACGCATACAAAGCAAGGCCGCAATGACAGCTATATAACTGATCCCGTTAGCAAGAAAACAAACTCCTTCACCGAGACTAGAAATAACACCGCCAGCGATGGCTGGTCCGATTAGACGAGTTAGATTCATCAATGACGAATTGAGAGCAATGGCATTGGGCAAATCTTTCTTATCGAGCACCATATCAGTAACAAAAGCCTGACGGGTAGGCATATCCACAGCATTGACTAGGCCTGTGAGAATACCCAAAACAAGAATCTGCCAGAGCTGAATGTGACCTAATAAAGTCAATGCAGCCAGTGTAAAGGCCAAAAGCATTGCTGCTATCTGGGTACAAATTATCAGTTTATGCCGATTAACACGGTCAGAGAGAACCCCGGCAAAGGGGCCAAGAAAGAAGCTTGGTGCCGTACTGGCAAAAGCCACGGCACCAAGCAAAAGAGGAGATGACGTCAGGCGGTAGGTGAGCCAGCTCAAAGCCAGCTGCTGCATCCAAGTACCAATCAGTGAAACCAACTGCCCCGAAAAATATAATTGATAATTTCTACTAGAAAGAGAACGGGCAATATGGCCAAAAGGTGATTTTGAAGCGTCCATTTAGATAATCCGTCGTGCTGGCTTTTTAGTTGACTGGTCTTTCACCAGCAACTTATTACTAGACGGTCGGTCGACTAGAAAGTTTCAAGAAACACTTAGCCAGGACAAAGATACTCGGCGAATTAAGCTTCGTTGGCCGAGCGCCGGGCTTCCAGGTCTTCCCAACGGGCAAATACCTTGGCAACAGCAGCTTCAGCCTTGTGGAAATCTTCCATCATCTCGGCCAGCTTGACGTGATTGGCTGCAATCTTGGGATCTTCCATTTGCTTACGCACGGCCTGTAAGGCACTCTCGGCCTCTTCAACTTTGCTACCAATCGAATCTAATTCTTTGCGCTCATTATTAGAAAGGGGCTTTAGATTTTTCTTGCTGCCGTTATTACTAGAGACACCACTGGTAGAGCTGCCAATTTTACTGCCCGACTTTTCGATTTTTTCAGCCTTATCCGATTTACCAGCGTTGCTCTTATTCTTCGAGCCACTCTTAGAAAATCGATTTGATTCCCACTGCGAATAATCGGCAAAAAATTCCACTCCACCGTCGCCGTCTAAAGCCAGTATGTTGGTAGAGATTGTATCGATCATGTAGCGATCGTGGGTAACCAGAACCACAGCACCAGGGAAATCTTGCAAGCTCTCTTCCAACACCTCAAGCGAAGCAATATCTAGATCATTGGTTGGTTCATCCAATATCAAAATGTCTGCTTCTTGCAGCATTAAGCGAGCTATTAAAATTCGCGCTTGCTCGCCACCAGACAAATAACTGACCGGCATGGGCAACTGGTCTGGTCTAAAGAGAAACCGCTTAGACCAGCTCATGACGTGAATTTGTCGGTCACGATAGACAACAGAATCTCCGCTAGGACAAAGGGCTTCCTTCAAGGTAATTTCTTTGTTGAGCTGATCGCGATTTTGATCGAACCAAACAACTTTAAGCTGATCAGCGCGCTTTACAGTGCCACGGTCTGGCTCTATCTGCCCGGCAAGAATACGCAGCAATGTCGTTTTACCACTGCCGTTTGTGCCGACCAGGCCTAGCTTCTGCTTAGGTGTTAATACCAGATCAAGACCGGCAAACAACTCCCGACCACCCATTGACTTAACAACGTCTTTAGCGACGAGCAACTCTTTGGTACGCCGCCCCGATGAGCTGAAGTCGATATTGACTGAGCTATTCATATTGTTGCGAGCTTTCACTTCAGCGAACTCGTCGAACAATTTACCAGCCTCACGGATACGTCCCTGTGACTTGGTTTGCCTAGCTCTAGCTCCACGCTGCAACCAGGCAACTTCTCGGCGCATCTTACTAGCTAGAGCTTGCTGCTCATTTGATTGAGCAGAAAGATACTCAGCTCGAGCGACAAGATACTCGCTGTAAGGCCCTTTGCAGCTCAAGTATCCATCTTTATACGCGGCGTTCAATTCAACAGTGCGATTGGTAACATTCTCAAGAAAATTACGATCGTGACTGACCAAAATAAAGGCAAAAGGTGCGGACTTAAGCAAGTCTTCTAGCCAAAGTACGCCTTCAAGATCTAGGTGGTTGGTTGGTTCATCCAACAGCAAGAAATCCGGTTCCTTCACCAACTGAGCTGCCAGAGCCAAGCGCTTACGCCAGCCACCAGAAAGGGAAGAAACAGTGGCACCCAGATCTTCAAAGCCAACGGTGCTAAGAGTGTATTCCGCACGATTGATACGCTCAGCCTCGTCTATTGACTGGCCATATAAAGAGGCGGCAACGACATCACGCAAAATTGCATCAGGTGGATAAGGATTGTCCTGAGCTAAATAAGCAATGTTGAGAAACTTACGTGTGGTTATAACACCATCATCGGGCGAATAAAGACCAGCCATAATCTTGAGCAAGGTTGACTTACCAGAGCCATTAGGGCCGATCAAGCCTACTCGTTCGCGATCATCGATTGTTATCGAAATATCGCGAAATAGTGGTCGGGCACTAAATGATTTGGTTACAGACTGGCAACTTATAGCAACTGGCATAGTTTCTCATTATACTGGCTAGGGCGCTGTCAACCCAGCTTCATGGCTATTTGTGACGCTGTTGACAGTGTGATTGACGTCAATTGGGATGATATTGTATTCACATGGTTGCCGAAGCATGAAAATTTGGGTCGACGCAGATGCCTGCCCTGTGCCGGTTAAAGACATCGTCATCAAGGCTGGTCACAAGCTAGCTATTAGCACTATTTTCGTAGCCAACAAAGTAATCGCCTTGCCCCTCTCACCCCACCTCAGCTTTGTACAGGTGGCGAAAGGAGCAGACGTAGCCGATCAATACATTGTTGACCAAGCAACAAAAGACGATTTAGTAATCACACAAGATATTCTGCTGGCAGCCCAACTAGTTCCCAAAGAAATAGTGGTAATCGACCCACGCGGTCATGCTTTTACCGAAGAAAACATTGGCGAACGTGTCTCTGTCCGAGCGCTGATGACAGACCTGAGAGACAGTGGCGACATAACAGGAGGGCCCAAACAATACACTGACAAAGACAAACAACGCTTTGCCAGTGCTTTTGATCGGGCCATCACCAAGCTCAATAACAGAGCCGGCAACAAATAGAACCAATTGTTATGGTTCTGATTCTTTGCTGCCAATCAAAATGATGTTGGTACCAACCTGGTAAGCGGAACCATTCTTAGGATTTTTGATTTTACCGTTGGCGTAGAAGCCTACTGAACCGGTCTTAAATTCTTTACCGTCAGCCTTGATGGTGCCCCATATTTCGCCCGAAGTGGTTTTGAACTCAATGATCAAAGCGGGTGGCGCATCGGTATCTACTTTTTTGGCCATCGTGATTCCTCCTAATGAGATTATTCAGATCAATCATCCAAATAGACAATATCCAATCTGACAAATCAAGTTTACAGGATGAAGCGGCCACTGCAATCAGCTTGCCAAGGGAAGGCGCCGGCTTAACCATGATATTTTTCAGCTTACTGCGCCCCAAAATATATGCCATACTCCCCCTTAAGGCAGCACGAACATAACGCCTGCTGCACCAAATAGTGTTGGTGCAGACATCCCTGGAGATTAGATGAAGAATAAGCTATTTGTAGGCAATCTTTCCTACAACCTTACTGAGACCACCCTTGAAGAACTTTTTGCCGAGTCTGGCAAGGTTGTTTCAGTAGCAATACCTACAGATCGTGAAACTGGAAGAAAGCGCGGTTTCGCTTTCGTCGAAATGAGCAGCCAGGCTGAAGCCGAAGCCGCAATTGAGAGCTTGAACGGCAAAGACATTGAAGGGCGACAAATCGTTGTCAATGCCTCAAAACCAAAAGAGAAAGCCTACTAAGCTTTCCCTGCTATTATTTTTGGGATTTTTAGGACACCCCGCACCTCTTTTACGGTCTGGGGTGTTTTATTTAGAGAAACAGCTGAGGGAATAATGTCAAAACCAATCAAATTAATTTGCGGCGGCCTGTTATTGCTTTTGAGCGGCTGCACCTCAACAGCTGATAAAGAAAAAGAAGACCTCAAGCGTGACCTCTTAGAAGCGCGCTCCGAAACATCAGCCTTAAAGGGCGAGCTTAATAGCCTCAACAACATGGCACCGCCAGTAAAATCGGCAGAGAAAAAAGAAGACGCCGCAACTACTGGTAGTGGCACACCTATCGAGACAAAACAGGGCTCCGCAGAACCTAAAAGCAGTGACTAAATTACGCTTAGTGGCCGACTGCGCCTAGGTACTCACCCTTCGCCGGAATAAAGAAGACCCCGACCACACCCAGTAGATAGACAGCAGACACTGTCGATGCCGCCATGGCATAAGACCCACCAAAGGTCTGAATCAACATGCCGCTACCAAGCGCTGCTACAACCGCAGCATAGCGACCGGCATTGTAAATAAAACCAAATGCGGTGCTGCGCACTTTGGCCTCGTACAACTCAGGCAAATAGGTCCACATGATGACAAAGGGCAAGTGAGCAAAGAAGCCCAGGGCTACGAGCCAGCAAAGCAGAGCTGGGCCGAAAGAATGCACGGTATTGAACATTCCGTATGAAAGAGCAAAAGCAAGAAGGAAGGAAGTACCAAGCGCTAGACGATAACCAAGCTTCTTGATTAATATGCCACCAAGCAAACCAGAGAGAATCATGCCAATGTCTTTAGTGAACATAGCATGACTGCGTTGCTCAACAGCTAGATCGCCAGTAAGCTGATTAATCCAGGCTGGTATCCAGGCAATAACCGCCCACCAACAGACGATAGCAACACTGGCCACAGCAGCTACTGAGATAGTTTTTTTGCAATTGGCCTTAGTGAATAACTCTCTAAAACAGGCACTAGCATTGGCAGTAATGGTCGTCAAAACAGAGGCACCGGTGCGAGCACTCTCTTTGTCACGAGCCTCTTGCAAACGCACGAACTCTTCTGGTTCGCGCAGCTTAAAGCGCATATAAACAGTAAGAAAAGCAGGAACGATGCCGGCCATGAACAAATAACGCCAACCAAAATGACCGAGCGAAAGATTGAGCGCCGCAGTCAACAAATAACCAGTACCCAACGATGTTGCCAGAGCACTAACAGCAAAGACCCGCGACTTGGCGGGCCAACACTCTGAAAGCAATACGGCTCCGATACCCATCTCGCCGCCGATACCAGCTCCGACCAAAAAGCGATAAATACCAAGCTCCCACCAGTTGCCGGCAACAGCACAAAGCCCAGTACATATGGCATACAACAAGATTGTTATGCTCAGGGTCTTGGCTCGACCAATGTGGTCGGCCATAGCACCGAAAACCATGGCACCAAGCGCCCAACCCAACATAAATAAAGCAATTATGTATGAACCATACTGACCCACCACCGCATGCGACTGGGTGTGCAGTAATTCAGATAGTGCAGGAAAGAGAACCATGGCAAAGATAGAAGAATCCATACCGTCAAAGACACCACCCAACCAGGTGGCAATCAAGACATGCCAGCGCGACGGTCCACTCATCACAGTAGCTACATGCGGCTGATGCTGAGCTGATGAGGCCAAATCAATATTCTCAAGGTCAGAAGAAGTGTCAACAGGAATATGAGCAAGGGATTCCGGTGCCGCTTCTGGCGGAACCAAAGTACTGACCGTTTGCATGGCATCTCCAGATACTTAAGGACCGCTAATAATACTGGAAGCGGCACACCCTAAGATCTGTCTGAACATTTATTAAGGTCACTTAGAAACCTTGGCAGAACCAGCAGCCAGCTCACTGCGAGCTTGAGCGATAGCCTGTGGCTCAACATACAAGCCCTGTCTCTCGTATGTCTTCCAAACTTCAGACCAGCGCATAACAATGAAGCACTTCTGCGAATACTTTTTGACCAGCCTCGTGATTTTGGCATTACCGCTCGGAAGAATCTCCAAGCCCTCAAGCCCTGCGCACTTACTGCAAAAAGCGCGTTGCTCTTCCAGCCCCTGCTCAAGCTTGACGATCTCGCCTTTCTCAAGCTTGCGATCACAGCCGTGGCAGCGCGAAACTCGATAAAGGGCATAAACAAGCTGTTCAACCTTTGGCGCTTTAGCTGGTTTCTCAGCTTTAGCGGGCTTCTCCGGTTTCTCTGCCGCAGCGGTGTCGACGGGCTTAACTGGGCTTTCCTCGGTCACAAACCTCTCCTCTTTTTCCAAGCCTTACCAGCTGACGCTTGAATACGAAACAATTTGTAGTTTACACCCAAGGGGCCTAGTCGTAACTAGCGTGACTAGCGGCACTGACAACCCTTGAACCCTCGCTTTACTTTGGCGATAATATGCCCAAATAGGCCTAAAAATAGAATCAATGGCACCTGACTAATTAATGCTCAAAATCGACGCTTCATCTGAAAGGTATAGTCATGAATTTCCCAGCAGCAGTTGAAAATGCCACAAAGACACACAGTTACCCACTGGTGTTCGCCACCGTCTGCGGTGCCCACCTTACCGGCCTCGCTTCGCCAACTTCACCCTATGAAATTCGCGGCTGTCTCTTATACACATCTCCGAGCCCACGAGACCGTACTAGATCTCGTATGCCGTCTTCTGCTTGAAAAAA